>NC_017167.1:2811643-3124048 GCF_000219875.1 Alicyclobacillus acidocaldarius subsp. acidocaldarius Tc-4-1 | reverse complement strand
CAGCACGCGGGAGTATGACGAACAATAGGAAGTCCGGGTTTTCATCGGTGTCACCTGTGGACTTGTGTAAAGTGAAAATCCACATGTGCAGAAGCTGTGGGAAACGTTGTCCACAGGTTGTGGATAAGGTTGTGGATGAAAGGGTTCCACAGGCTCGATTGTGGATAACGGATAGCGCAGATCATAGCAGGATCCTGCGCGTCGAGCAATGTCGAAAAAACGTCTTTCCACAGGATCCACCGATGTACATGCTGAACCGTCCACAGGCTGTTGACGTGTGGATAGGATGTGGATAAGCGGGAGGAAGACGTCGAGAGAAAGGGCGTGCGCGGCCAAATTGTCCACATGTGGACAGTGGAGAATTCGGACATTGACATGGTCAGGATCTTTCTGTATCGTAGCTACGTGTGTCCGCACGGGGGAGGTGTCTCGATGAAACCGACCTATCAACCGAACGTTCGCAAGCGGAAGAAGAACCACGGTTTCCGGAAGCGCATGGCGACGAAGGGCGGTCGCCGCGTGTTGGCGCGCCGTCGCGCGAAGGGCCGTAAGGTGCTGTCCGCGTGAGAAGGGCCACGGAAGTGGCCTTTTTTGTGAAGGGGTGGGTTGATACAGGGGTCATCGAGGAACTGGAGGGCGGACGTTGCAGAGTCAGCATCGGCTCAAAGACAGCCGGGATTTCCGGCGCGTGTTTCGGAAAGGCAAGTCGTTTGCGAGCGGAAGGCTCGTGTTGTATTATTGCGACAATCGGGTAGCTCGGGTTCGTGTCGGGTTTTCCATAAGCAGGAAGGTCGGAAAGGCAGTCGTCCGCAACCGCTTAAAGCGCCTCCTTCGGGCGATTTTTCAGCGTTGGTTGGACGAGCTTGGCGACCAGCCTCTCGACATCGTTGTGGTCTGCCGAGCAAACGCAGCAGACGCCGATTTTCACGATCTCGAGCGAGAGGTCGAGCGACTTCTCAAGAAGGCGAAATTGTTGCCGCAGGAAGCGGGAGATGAGCGTCCGTGAAGCGGCTTGTGATTGGTTTGATTCGATTTTACCAGCGATACATCTCGCCAGCCAAGCTGCCCACGTGCCGGTTCACGCCGACGTGTTCTGAGTACGCCGTCCAGGCCATCGCGCGGTTTGGCGTGGTCTATGGAGGTTGGCTCGCCGTCCGGCGGTTGGTCAAGTGTGGACCATGGCATCCGGGCGGTGTGGATGAGGTGCCGGAGGTCAGGTAGGGGGATGCGCGCTTGAACGGAAAGCAGAAAGCTAGCAGGAGATGGACCATCGCCCTCAGTCTGGCGGCCGCGGTGGCGCTGACAGGATGCGGTTTGTATCCCACGAAGCCGGGCGAATGGCCGAACAACGTATGGGGCTCGATCCTTCACGGCATCTCCGATTTGATGGATTATTTCGCCCATCTTTTCGGCAACGATTACGGGATCTCGATTCTGTTCATGGCGATTCTGGTCCGCTTGGTCGTGCTGCCGCTCTTCCTTCGCCAAATTCACTTTCAACGCGCGATGGTCAAGCTGCAGCCGGAGATCCAGAAGATCCGGACCAAGTACAAGTTCGACAACCAGAAGATGCAGGAAGAGCTGATGAAGCTTTATCAGGAGGCGGGCATGAACCCGCTCGCCGGCTGCTTCCCCATGCTGATTCAGCTCCCGTTTTTGTGGGCGTTTTACGGCGCCATCGTCGGCAACGTCGGCATGCGCCACAGCACCTTCCTCGGGATCTTCCCGCTGGGGCATTGGGACACGCATTATGTCCTGCCTGTGCTCGCGGCGCTTTCGACGCTCTTATCTTCGTGGCTGTCCATGCGAAGTCAGCCTGTTCAGCAGAAGTCGATGCTGTTCGTGTATCCTGTGATGATTTTCTTCTTCGCCTTCCGATTGCCTGGAGGACTGGTCCTGTACTGGATCTACACTAACCTCCTCGTCGCTCTTCAGGTGTACCTGTTCATCACCCTGCCCAACATGCGCGAACAGCGTGAGATGGCGCTTGCGGGCGGTGGGAAGTCGGCTAGGCGTACAACGGCTGACGTTCCTGCGAAGCAGGTATCGGCGAGCGGAACGAAGGCGAGCAACTCGTCCAAGGCGGCGGCCAACAAGGTGTCGTCCAGGAAGCAGGAATCGCGTGCGCCCGGCCAGAAATCCAGCAAAAAGTCTAGCGGGGCGAAAAAGACCACGGACGGATCGCGGGCGGATGGGTCCAGCGATGGCGCGGAGGCCAGTCGTGAAGGTCCGTCGCCCGAACTCGATGGCCCACAGGAGCCATAGCGGGACACGAGAGGCGCGAGCCGCGGTTTCATAAGGCCCACAGTGCGAAGGGTCGGAGGCTTAGGCGAGATGCGAAAAGTAGTGGCGACGGGCAAGACCATTGAAGAAGCGGTGATGTCGGCACTGGTGAGGCTCGGCGTGCCGAGATCGCAGGCGCAGGTGCGCGTCATTCGTGAACCCGCTCGTGGGTTTCTCGGATGGTTGGGCGGCCGGGAGGCAGAAGTCGAGGTGAGTGTCATCGAGACGCCTCTCGATGCTGCGAAGGAATTTCTGCGGACCACCATCTCGAAGATGGGTCTGGGGCAGGCCGTCATTGTCGCGGACGATGTCGACGAAGAAGGCCATGTGAAACTCTCCATCTCGGCGGACGATGAGGTGCTTCCCATCCTCATCGGCCGGCGCGGCGCGACGCTCGATGCGCTGCAGTATCTGGTGAACATCGTGGCGAATCGGGATGCTTCGGAGAAGATGAGATTCACGCTGGACGCGGCGGGCTATCGGGATCGTCGGTTGGAGTCGCTGAGGCGACTGGCGGAGGAGGCAGCGGACAAAGCCGTGCGCCTGGGCAGGCCGGTGACACTCGATCCGATGCCTCGCAAAGATCGCAAGTGGGTGCACGCCCATTTGCAGTCGAGAGGCGACGTCCTGACCCTGAGCGAAGGCCAGGAGCCTTATCGCCGGGTGAAGATCATTCCGAAGCGGCACGATTGGGCCTGATGAGGCGTGGAGGAGAACACGAGAAACAATGACCCCGCTCGAAGCAGTGGGGTTTTTGTGTAGGAAGGAGGGTGGAAGATGGCAGTTCAGGCTGTGCATCAGGAAGAGACCATCGCGGCCATCGCGACAGCGGTTGGGGAGGCAAGCGTGGCGATTGTCCGCGTGAGCGGGCGCGGCGCGCGCGAGGTCGGCGAGCGGCTCGTGCGGACGAAGCGCGGCCTTCCGGTCAAGCTGCGTGAGCGCGGGATGAAGTATGGGCAGGTGATTGATCCTAGGTCCGGCGAGGTGATTGACGAGGCCATCGTGCTGTGGATGCCGGGCCCGCACAGCTACACGGGAGAAGATGTGTTGGAATTGCAGGTGCACGGGGGTGCGTATGCGGTTGAGGCCGTGCTCGCCGCTTGCCTGGATGCTGGTGCACGGATGGCCGAACCGGGAGAGTTCACGAAGCGCGCATTTCTGAACGGGCGGATGGATCTGTCGCAGGCGGAGGCCGTGATCGATCTGATCCGCGCCAAAACGGCGTTTGCCGGCAAGCTGGCGGAGCGGCAGGTGCGCGGGCGGTTTGGCGAGGCGATTCGCGCGCTCAGGCGGAGGCTGTTGGAGCTCGAGGCGCACGTCGAGGTGACCATCGACTACCCGGAGCACGACGTGGAGGACGTGGCCTGCGATCACGTCGTGCGCGTGTGCGAAGGTCTGATGGGCGAAATCGACGGGCTCATCCGGTCGGCGGAGCTTGGGCGAGTGCTGCGGGACGGCGTGGCGACGGCCATCGTCGGCCGCCCGAACGTGGGCAAGTCGTCGCTGTTGAACGCGCTGGTGGAGCGGGATCGCGCCATTGTGACAGATCTGCCGGGGACGACGCGTGACGTGCTGGAGGAGTATATCAACCTGCGAGGCATACCGCTTAGGCTCATCGACACGGCCGGCATTCGCGAGACGGAAGACGTGGTGGAGCGAATCGGCGTGGCGAGATCGCGCCAGTCGATGCAGGAGGCGGAGATGGTGCTTCTGGTGTTGGACGGAAGTGAGCCGCCTTCGCCCGAGGATGAGGCCATTGCGCGCGAGTCGGACGGATCGCGCAGAATGGTGATCCTGAACAAGGTGGACCGCGGCCTGCATCCGGACGCGGTGCGGTTTGCGGACGAACTGGCGCCGGAAGGGGCCGTGCGTGTGTCGGCTCGTGAGGGCATCGGCCTGGATGAACTGCGGGACGCCATCGTCAACTGGATTCGGCGGGATTTGGCCCTCGATCTCGACGCGAGCTACATGGCGAACCACCGCCAAAAGCGGCTCTTGGAAGAGGCCAAGGAGGACCTGCGGACGGCGCGGGACGCGGCGCAGGCGGGGGCGACGTTAGATCTCGTGGCCGTGGCGCTTCAGTCGGCGTATGAGAAACTTGGAGAAACCATCGGGGAAGAGGCCGGGGAGGATCTGTTGAACGAAATCTTTTCCCGCTTTTGCCTGGGCAAATGATGGGAGGTGCATGGAGATGCGGTTTTTCGCCGGATCGTATGACGTGATCGTCATCGGGGGCGGCCACGCTGGATGTGAGGCGGCGCTCGCGGCAGCGCGCATGGGATGCAAGACGCTGCTTTTGACCATCAACCTGGATACGATTGCGTACATGCCCTGCAATCCGTCGATTGGCGGACCTGCGAAGGGCATCGTCGTGCGCGAAGTGGATGCGCTCGGCGGGCAGATGGGGAAGAACACGGACGCCACGTACATTCAGATGCGGATGCTGAACACCGGAAAGGGGCCGGCGGTGCAGGCGCTTCGGGCCCAGGCGGACAAGGCGTACTACGCGCTGAATATGAAGTGGACGCTTGAACGAACCGAAAACCTTCACCTGAAGCAGGGCCTGGTGGAGGAGTTGCTCGTGCGGAACGGTCGCATTTACGGCGTGGTCACGAAGAGCGGCCAGGAGTTTCACGCGCAGGCTGTGGTGCTCACCACCGGTACGTATCTGCGCGGTCGCATTTACATCGGCGAGGTGTCGTACGAAAGCGGGCCGAACGGCCAGATGCCGGCCATCCGCCTGTCGGATTGTCTCGTCGATCTCGGCTTCCGGTTGGTGCGGTTCAAGACCGGCACACCGCCTCGCATCAACAAAAACTCGATTGATTTCAGCAAACTCATCGCTCAGCCCGGCGATCCCGTTCCGCGCCACTTTTCTTTCGATCCCGACACACCGGTGCGCGATCAGGTGCCGTGCTGGCTGACTGGCACTACGGAGGAGACCCATCGCATCATCCTCGAGAATCTGCACCGGTCGCCGCTCTACAGCGGCGAAATCAAGGGGACGGGACCGCGCTACTGCCCGTCTATCGAGGACAAGGTTGTGCGCTTTCGCGATCGCGACACCCATCAGATCTTCCTCGAGCCGGAGGGCCCGCACACGTGCGAATGGTATGTGCAGGGGCTGTCGACGAGTCTCCCGGAGGACGTCCAGCTGAAGATTCTCCATTCCATCCCCGGCCTTGAGCGCGCGGAGATGCTGCGCCCCGGGTACGCCATCGAGTACGACGCGGTCGTTCCCACGCAGTTGTGGCCTACGCTCGAGACGAAGCTCGTGGAGGGGCTGTTTACCGCCGGTCAGTTGAACGGAACGTCCGGATACGAGGAGGCGGCGGGCCAGGGCATCATGGCCGGCATCAACGCCGCGAGAAAGGTCAAGGGCGAAGAACCCGTGGTCTTGTCGCGATCGGACGCGTACATCGGCGTGATGATCGACGATCTCGTGACGAAGGGAACCAACGAGCCGTATCGGCTGCTCACCTCTCGTGCGGAGCACAGGCTACTGCTTCGCCACGATAACGCCGATCTGCGGTTGACCGAGCTCGGGTATCGCATCGGCCTGGTGTCGGAGCGGGCGTACAGCCGGGTGATGCGGAAAAAGGAGGGCATTCAGGCGGAATTGGCGCGCCTGTCGCGGGTGAAGGTGAAGCCGCAGGAGGTGAACGAGCGGCTCGCCGAGTGGGGATCGCAGCCCATCGATTCCGGCATGAGCCTCGCGCAACTGCTGAAGCGGCCCGAGTTGTCTTACGATCAGATTCGCGCCATCGACCCGACGGGCGGCGTCGAAATCGACCCCGAGGTGCGGGAACAGGTCGAGATCGAGATCAAGTACGCCGGCTACATTCGGAAGCAGAACGAACTCATCGAGCGCCAGAAGCGACTCGAAGGGCGAAAACTGCCGGAGGACCTCGACTATATGCAAATGACTGGGCTTGCGATGGAAGCGAGAGAGAAACTGTCGCGCATCCGTCCGCGCACGGTCGGACAGGCCGCGCGAATTCCGGGCGTGACCCCCGCGGACATTTCCATTCTGCTCGTGTACCTCGATGCGCAGGAGAGGCGCGCGGCCCATGCGTGACGTGATCGAGCAAATGGGCGCCTGGGGGGCTCCCGTGACCGACGAGATGGAGGGTCAATTGCGGCGGTACGGCGAGTTGTTGGCGGAGTGGAACGAGCGGCTGAATCTCACGGCCATTGTCGAAGCGCGCGAGATGTGGATCAAGCACTTTCTCGACAGCGCGGCCATCGCGCAGGTGCCTGCGTGGCGCGAGATCACCGGGCGAGGCGGCCGCGTCATCGACATCGGCAGCGGCGCGGGGATTCCGGGTATTCCCCTGGCAATAACGTGGCGGAATGTGTCGTTTGTGCTGTGCGACGCTTCTCGAAAGCGCGTGCAATTTGTGGAGCGTGTCATCGGCGATCTCGGCCTTTCGAATGTGAGGGCCTTGCACGCGCGCATGGAGGAGCTGGGGCGGCAGCCCGGGATGCGCGGCTCCTTTGACGCTGCGGTGGCGAGGGCCGTGGCGAAATCGAATGTGTTGCTGGAGTATGCGGCGCCGATGCTCAAGCTCGGTGGCCGAGCGTTTTTGTACAAGGGTCCGTCGTACCATGGGGACGAGGAGGAAGACGCTGCGCGCGCAGCGCGTGTGCTCGGCGCAAGCCCAGACGGCGTGATTGCGTATCGGCTGCTGGACGACCAGGGCGATCGCGTCATTGCCGTCTTTCGGCAAGCGGAGCCGTGCCCGATGCGGTACCCAAGAAAGCCCGGAACACCTTCCCGGCAACCGTTGTAGGGACCTGAACGTGTCGAATCCAGTTCGGAAGATACGATCTTTGTAAATTCATGAGAAGTTTTGTCGAAGAGCAGGAATACGGGCACGCCTTGGTGAATTCGACATTGAGTGTCGATCCTCGTGTGTTCATGAATAGAGGGGTCTAAGATGAGGGAAACGTGGGGACGATTCATCAGCTTCCGCGACGCTGGACACGCGCAGACGCAGGTCGTGGATATTCCGGTGGAACGCATTGTCCCGAATCCATATCAGCCCCGAGCGATTTTTCATCAGGAATCGATTGAAGAACTGGCGAAGACGATTCACACCCACGGCGTCATTCAGCCCGTGGTGGTGCGCAAGAAAGGCGATGTGTACGAACTCATCGCTGGTGAACGGCGGCTGCGTGCAGTGCGCCATCTGGGATGGACGACCATCCCAGCCATCGTGCGGGATCTGAACGATGCGCAGACAGCGTCGGCAGCGCTGATTGAAAATCTCCAGCGAGAGGGACTGACGCCGATTGAGGAGGCCGTTGCGTATCAGCAGCTGATGGAGTTACACGGGCTGACGCAGGAAAGTTTGGCCCAACGGCTAGGCAAGGGTCAATCCACCATCGCGAACAAGTTGAGGTTGCTCCATCTGCCGCAGGCTGTGCAAGACGCGTTGCTCACGCGACAGATCACAGAGCGCCACGCTCGTGCGCTTTTGGCCCTGCCCTCGGAGGAACTCCAGATTGAACTCTTGAACGAGTGCATCGAAAAGGGCTGGAATGTCAAGCAGATGGAAGAGAGGGTCAAGGCGAAGCTCGAGTCCCTAGGCTCGGCGGTCGAACGCCGGAGAAAGCCAAGGAAGCGGGGCTTGTCCAAGGATGTGCGCCTGGCCGTGAACACCATCCGTCAGTCCTTGCAGATGATTGAGCAGACGGGTCTGCAGGTGGTTTGTGAAGAGGTGGACGACGAAGAGTACTATCAGTTCACGATTCGCGTGCCCAAAAAGTCCTCGGGAGACAAGGGGGCCATGGAAGAGCACCGAGAAGCAAGATCTTCGTGAACGCACAGATGAAAGAGGGCTGCGTAAGGTGGAAGGCGATCCGCAGAGAGAGGAAGCGGCCAAGGGGCCGCTTCCGCGTTTTTTCCCGCGATGAAGGGATCCGCACAACGTTGAAGCGGAAATCCCCGAGGTTTTGCAGTAGAATGAGAGGAGTTGAGACATGATCTACAGTATCTAGGGAATTTCGTTCGAGTTTGAAGGAGGACTTGTCGTGTCCAGCGCCCGCGTGATCGCCATCGCCAATCAAAAAGGTGGCGTGGGGAAGACGACAACCGCGGTGAATCTCGGGGCTTGTCTGGCGACGTTGGGCAAACGCGTCCTGCTGATCGATATCGATCCGCAGGGAAATACCACGTCAGGGGTCGGGATCAACAAGGCCGACGTGAAGTACTGTGTCTACGACGTGATTATCAACGACGTGAATATCGCGGATGCCATTATGCCGTCAGGCCTCGACAATTTGGACGTGCTTCCAGCCACGATTCAATTGGCGGGTGCCGAGATCGAGTTGGTTCCGACCATCTCGCGAGAAGTCAGGCTGCGGAGAGCCATTCAGGGCATGCGGAGTCGATATGACTACATCGTCATCGATTGCCCGCCTTCGCTGGGCCTGTTGACCGTGAACGCGTTGACGGCGGCTGACTCGGTCATGATTCCCATCCAGTGCGAGTATTACGCGTTGGAAGGCCTTAGTCAGTTGCTGAACACGGTGCGGCTCGTACAAAAGCACCTAAACACGTCGCTCGAGGTGGAGGGAGTGGTGCTGACCATGTTGGACGCGCGCACCAACCTGGGTTTGCAGGTCATCGAGGACGTGAAAAAATTCTTTCGAGACAAGGTGTACAAGACCATTATTCCGCGCAATGTTCGCTTGAGTGAGGCCCCGAGTCACGGTAGGCCCATCATTCACTATGATCCGAAATCGCGCGGCGCCGAGTCGTATATGGAGCTCGCGAAGGAAGTGATCGCGCGTGGCTAAACGTGGTCTGGGCCGTGGTTTGGACGCCTTGATCCCGCAGCTCAACGTCTCGGACGAAGATCAGATTGTGCAGATTGATATTCGGGATCTTCGGCCGAATCCGTATCAGCCGCGGCGAACGTTTAATGAAGAGAAATTGCAGGAGTTGTGTGACTCGATTCGAGAACATGGGATTCTTCAACCCCTGATTGTCCGGCGGAGCCAGGTGAAAGGATTCGATATCGTCGCTGGCGAGCGGCGATACCGGGCTGCCAAAATGGCGGGGCTGCAGGTCGTGCCGGCGGTGGTTCGGGACCTGAGCGATGTCCTGCTGATGGAAATTGCCCTGATTGAGAATTTGCAACGCGAAGATCTCAATCCCATCGAGATCGCGGATGCGTACGCCAAGCTGATCGAGAAATGCCACTTGACGCAGGATGAGCTCGCCAAGCGGGTGGGACAGAGTCGAAGTCACATCACGAACATGTTGAGATTGCTCCAGCTTCCGGCTCAAATTCAGGACATGGTTTCACGTGGAACATTGACGATGGGCCACGCGCGTGCACTGCTCTCAGTGGAAAATGAAGAGGATCAGCTTCGGCTGGCGGAGCAGACGGTGAAGGAAGCATGGAGCGTGCGAAAGTTGGAGATGGTCATCTACCAGCCGAAAAAGGTTTCACGTGAAACCGACAAACCCTCGCTTCCGACCGAATACCGGCGCTATCAAGAACAGGTTCAAGCCTATTTGGGCACCTCGGTGCGCATTCAGCCGGGCAAAAAGCGGGGGAAGATCGAGATCGACTATTATTCGGAGGATGATCTGCGGCGCATCATGGACCTCATGTTGGCGCACGCTCCATGAGGAATGGCTCACCATGTTGTGCCGCGAGGTGACTCCATGTTTCTAATTGGTACGATTGTCGACGTCATCGCGATTGTAGTGGGAACAGCGATTGGATACATGCTGCCCCGTATTCCCGATCGGATGCGCGAAACCGTAACGATCGGCGTGGCGCTGTGCGTCATCGCCATTGGACTCAGCATGGCGCTCAGCGATATGAATGACATCGTTCTCATCATCTTTTCCGTGGTGATGGGCGCGGTGACAGGCGAACTTCTTCAAATCGAGATGCGGTTGGATCGCGTGGCTCATCAGTTGGAAGACCGTTTCCGCCGGCTGTATCGAGGTCCCATCGCGCAGGGTTTTATTTCTGCAACACTCCTGTTCTGTGTCGGATCCATGTCCATCGTGGGCGCAGTGCAAGACGGGTTGCAGGGCGATCATAAGACGCTCTTCGCAAAGTCCGTGCTTGATGGATTCTCCGCAGTGGTGCTGACCTCAACGTTGGGACCAGGCGTCGGACTTGCTGCAATACCGGTTCTGGTGTACCAAGGTCTGATTGCACTCATCTCCCATTGGTTCGGAAGTTTCTTGGACACGCCGTTGGTCATTGAACCGATTACGGCGGCAGGGGGTCTTCTGATTGTCGCCATTGGGATCCAACTCGCGGGACTGCGCAGAATCTCAGTTCCCAATCTATTACCCGCTATCGTCATTGCGCCCATGGTCAAGGTGGTGATTCACGCCATTTCGCACATGTGAACGTCGTCCAGCCATTGGCATGTGATGCGGATTCGCGAACTCGCCATACTACCGACCATCACTGCGTGCGGATCGTGTCAGACAGTCGTTTCAGAAGGGGCGAATGGCCATGGGGCTTTCTATTCTTCAGCCTTATGCGCTGGACATCGCGCTGTTCAGCGGCATTGTGGCGATCATCTGTCTCGTCATCGCGTCTGTCGCTTTGTCGCGCTCCGCGCGCTTGAAGCGGAAGTTCAACCGGTTGAAAGAGGTCACGAGCGCAGCGGATCTCGAGCGGGTGTTCGAAGAAACCAAAGACGCAGTTCGCAAACTCGAAATGAAACTGCGCGAAGCTGAAGAGCATCTCCGTGAGATAGAAGAAGCGCTTCAGTCCAAAGTCTCGACGCCCGCCATCCTGCGCTACAACGCCTTCGCTGAGGTGGGTAGCGACCTGAGCTACTCGGTCGCGCTCATCGACGGAAAGGGCGACGGCGTTGTGATTACCTCGATTTATGGAAGAGAGGACTCCGTCACGTATGGCAAGCCGGTGCAGGGCGGGGATTCCCCGTATATGCTGACGGAGGAGGAGCGAGCGGTGATCGAGGAAGCCCTTCACGGGGCGCCTCGACAGCGAACCACAGCTCAGATTTCCTGAAAGGCCCTAGGGGATGTGAGGACGGACGATTCCATCACATCCCCAATTTCATGGCGGGATGTCGCTCGTACCAGCGTATCAGGCTCGCAGTCAGGGCTTCCGCTACGATATCGGCCATTCGCATCACGATGGCGAGTCGCGTATTCTGCAGCACAAAGTACTCCATAAAGCCCGAGACGTTCACGACGCCCGTGATGCACAAATCGCCAAACTCCGGAAGAACCTTCTTGACGCCAGCACCAGGGCGCAACGGCCCAACATCGACGGCAATCTGACCGACGTGATCAAACTTTCCCAGACATGCGTCAACGGCGATCACGAACGGCTTGACCGGATACCAGTCGTCGATTCTCTGCAGCGTCGCCTGCAGGTTGACGGCGTGAACGGGCTCATCCAGCGTGCCCAGGACATGCACACCCGCCAGCTTGACGCTGCGCGTCAACCGGGATCCGACGATGGGGCCGAATGCGTCTCCTGTTGAACGATCCGTCCCCACACAAACGATGACCATGGGCAGTCTACCGTATTGTGCGAACGCCGCATCGAGTTGGTGCTCAAGGGTGGACACCGCATCCGGGCTTTCCATCGAAACGCGCCCGCCGAAGTGCTGAGCGCTCTGCAAAGAAGCGTCTGTGGACAGGCGATTCACCCGATTTCCCCCTCACACGGAATATTCCCAGTATACGTTTGCGTATCATCGACTATACCTGTCCTGACAGGTCGCGAAGTAGAAGCGCGGGGGGAGCGTATGGTCGATCTCGTCCTATTGGCGGGGGCTTCGTGGATCGCCTTTTGGATCGGGGTGCAACCGGCGGAAGTCGCCCTGCTGTACACGGCAGGTTTCTACGCCAGCACGTATGTCGCCACACAGGTGGCGCCCTGGGTCGTACTCCATCTCTCCATCACCGAACCGGTTCTGGCGTGGATGACGCAACACGTGAGGGCAGAGGTCCCTGTGTTCGGGCCGGGCTCGCTTCACCGCGCGATCCCGGCTGCGCAGCCTGAATGGATGGCCCTCCACGCGCTGGACTGGATCACGGCTCTCTTCCTCGGAACAGCGGTGTGGTGCGCGTTTGTGGGTGTCCATCGATTCCTGCAAGTGATGCTCGACGAAGAGCAACCGCCGAAGATGGGTTGGTTCTCTCGGCTGATGAGTGGCGCGTTCGGCGTGTCGGCAGGGATGTGGGCCATGCTCCAAGCTGCGCCCGCGCTCGCCATCTTTCTCAACCTCTTTGGCCGTCCTCAGCCGCTCGAATCGGATCCTCTTCTTGACCTCATGCTTCGCGGTGTTCAGGTCCTACCCGTGTTTCGAACTATGATATGATGGGACATCATGAGACGGGCTGGGAGGGTGAGCGGTGACACTTTGGGCTGACCTTCGACAAAAGGCGCTTTCCGACATCCCGAGTCTCGAGGTAGTGATTTGGGACGCCATCCGGATCGCCATCTTCTTCGCCCTGGCGCAATTCCTGATACGCGTCGGTGTTCGCATCACGCGGCGCATGTTGTCTCTTCACGCCAGGATGGACGAGCGCCGGCGAAAGACGCTTGAATCGCTGTTCACGAACGTCATCCGGTACACGGTATACTTTGTGTTGGTGGTCGAAATTCTGTCGCTCTTCCACGTCAACGTGTCCGCCATCCTTGCGAGCGCGGGCATTGTCGGCGTAGCCGTCGGATTTGGAGCGCAGAGCTTGGTGAAAGATCTGATTTCGGGTCTTTTTATCCTGTTCGAAGACCAGTATGGTGTCGGAGACATCGTGCAGATCAACGGGTTCAAGGGCACGGTGATTTCCATCGGCATCCGTCTCACCAGGATCCAGGCGTGGACCGGCGAGGTTCAGGTCATTCCCAACGGTCAAATCACCAGCGTGACCAACTACTCGCGTACGCATTCGACGGCCGTGATCGACGTCACCGTTCCCTACGATGTGGACGTGGATCTCGTGAAATCCATCATGCAACGCGTGCTTCTCGGGCTCCAAGAGGAACGCCCCGACGTCGTGACGGGACCGGTTGAAGTCCTCGGCGTGCAGGATGTCTCCAACACGAATCTCGTCATCCGGGCCACTGCGGTGTGCGCTCCCACCAAAAACGGCGAGATTGAGCGCGAGGCGCACGAGCGCATCAAGGAAGAATTGGACCGTGCGCTCCACGAGAACGAGGAAGCGCAAGGAACAACGGGCGGCGAGCTTGCTGCAGAGTAACGATGGGGAGGCGATCGCGTGCAGGTCTCGTTTGGGCTTGGCGACATCGTCCGGATGAAAAAACCGCACGCGTGTGGCGAAAACCGCTGGGAAATCATCCGCATGGGGATGGATATCCGCATCAAGTGCCAGCGCTGCGGCCACAGTGTCCTGATTCCGCGATCGCGCTTTGAACGGCTGATTCGTGCGGTTTTGGAGAGGAGAGGAACGGTCGATGAAGGTCAAGACGGCGTGTCCGATTGACTGTTACGATGCCTGTGCGTTCGTGGCCGAGGTCGGGGAAGACGGGGAGATTCGCTTGAGCGGGAACCCCGAGCATCCCATTACGCGCGGCACCATCTGCAACCGCGGGCGGCAACTCGCGGTTCGGCGGAACAGCCGCGATCGCGTGCTCTATCCCTTGAAGCGCGAAGGAGATGAATGGGTCCGCATCTCGTGGGAGCAGGCGATGCGCGAGATTGCCCAAGAGGTTCGGCGGACGCTCGAAGAGGTGGGGCATCACGGGATTTTGCATTACTACGACTGGGGATCTGGCGGGCTGCTCAAGTCCTTGAACCAGCGCTTCTTCTACGGGCTCGGAGGCTGCTCGGAAGCCATCGGCAGCCTGTGTTGGGACGCGGGCATCCGGGCTCAGACGTACGATTTCGGGCAGGCCAATAGCCATGCGCCCGAAGACATGGCCCAACATGCGCAGGCCATCGTGGTGTGGGGCCGCAACGTGGCGAATACCAACGTGCACATGATCCCGTTCATTCGCGAGGCACAGGCGCGAGGCGCCAAGCTCGTGGTCATCAGCGCGCTGCCGCAGGATTTGGCGCGGCGCGCCGACAAAGTCCTCTATCCTCGCCCGGGCACGGATGGCCTGTTGGCCTTAGCGGCGCTTCGCATCTGCCGCGACGAGGGCTGGCTTGATCACGCGTTCTTGCGCGATCGCGCCGTTGGATGGGAGGACCTGGCTTCGGATTTGGACCGGTACGATCTCGACGAAGTGGCGCGATGGACGGATGTGCCTATCGAGGAGATTCGTTTTCTGGCGGAGCTGTACGGGAAGACGAGGCCCGTCTGCACGCTGCTCGGCATTGGCATGCAGCGATACGCGCAGGGGGGACAGACCATACGCGCCATTGACGCGCTCGCCGCAGCCACGGGCCAGGTCGGCGTTCCGGGGGGCGGTGTGAACTACGCGCAGCGGCAACTGGGCCGGTTTTATGACGAGGAAGCCATCACGAATCGCCGCGGGGCGAATGTCCGCGAGATGCTGCGCCCCACGCTGGCCGCGGATTTGCTTGCGGCCGATCCGCCCATCCAGGTCATGTTTGTCACGCGCAGCAACCCAGTTGCGCAGGTCCCGGACAGTGGCCGTCTGCGTGGGGCCTTGGGCCGGGTTCGCTGCAAAGTCGTGATCGACACGTTCATGACGGCCACGGCGGAATGCGCGGATTACGTACTGCCGTGCACCAACGTGCTCGAGGAAGAGGACGTCGTGTACACCACCATGTGGCACGACTGTGTCAGCTACGCTCGGCCGGTGGTACCGCCTCGCGGAGAGGCCAGGCCCGAATGGCAAATCTTTCGCGATCTCGCCGTCGCTCTCGAGCGACCAGAGATCATGGAGGGTGACGTGGATACGTGGATTCGCCAAGCGCTCAGGCGTTGGCCGGAGGGCAAGCTGCAGGAACTCCGTGAGCGCGGTTTTGTCCGGCTCGGAGTTCCGAGTGTACCTTGGCAGGACGGGCGATTCCTCACGCCGAGCGGCAAGTTTGAGTTTGCCTCGTCCCTGGCGGTGAAAGATGGCCATTCGGCCGTCGCGCGCATCGATGTGGGGAGGTTTCCGCAGGACGCCGACTTGCCGTACACGCTGCTGACTGTGCACCCGCGGAAGTGGCAGATGTCGCAGCGCGACACACTTCCGGAGGCGAAGGGACCGTATCCCATCGCGGAACTAGGTTGGGAAGTCGCCGCTGAGCGAGGAATCCAGGATGGAGACTGGGTAAGGGTGCGAAACAAGAAGGCGAGCGTGATTGCGCGAGCCCGCGTTCAGACCGAGGGTCACCCGCGCGTGGTGCGGATGGAGATTGGCTGGCACGGCCAGGGCGTGACCTTGAACGACTTCACGTCGGATGGCTTGGCCGACTTCGGCATTCAAGCGGCGCTGTATGACTGCCTGTGCGACGTGGAGAAGGTCGCTTTCGCTCCCGATGAAAACGCGAGAGCGTCCGGGAAGGAAGCTCTCGCACATCAGGTCTGATATGAATGCGCGGGTGTGTCATGGATTCGGATGACGAGGCACATGGCACGCCCGATCATGAAGCCATGGGATACGCGCGGGCAGTCGGGATGGAGGCGCGCTTTGGCTCGCAGGCCAGTGCCTTGGGCGACAATTTGCGAACGCGAAGGCGGCGCAAGAGCCGACGCAGCATCGCTATCACCTCCTCTGATGATGAGTATTCCAACGGGGAGAAAGTTTATCCGGACAGATGTCCCGGAACGTTCTGCATCTACATTCTATGCGCCCATGCGTACAACATGGACAAGAATTCTCCCCGACAGCTTTGTCGAGCTTCGGCTGAATCTCTATACTTAATCCTGCAAACAAGGCGGCGAGGTGTCAACATGTCACTTCAGGCTGGGATCGTCGGCCTCCCGAACGTCGGCAAGTCAACACTCTTCAACGCCATCACGAAGGCGGGTGCGGAGGCGGCGAATTATCCCTTTTGCACGATTGACCCCAATGTGGGCGTGGTCGAGGTTCCAGACCCGCGGCTCCAGGTGCTCGCAGACATCGTCCATCCAAAACGGATTGTTCCGACGGCCTTTGAGTTCGTCGATATCGCGGGACTCGTGAAGGGCGCAAGTCAGGGCGAGGGTCTGGGCAATCGATTTCTCGCGCACATCCGCGAGGTAGACGCCATCGTGCACGTCGTGCGATGCTTTGAAAACAGCGATATCACGCACGTCGCCGGCACGGTGGATCCGCTTCGAGACATCGACATCATCAACGTGGAACTGATCCTGGCGGATTTGGAGACGGTGGCGAAGCGACTGGACCGCGCTCGGAAGAACATGAAAAGCGGCGACAAGCGCTTCAAAGTCGAGGTGGAGGCGCTTGAGCGGATTCAAGCTGCGCTCGAATCGGAGCGGCCGGCGAGATCCGTCGAGTTGAACGAGGAAGAGGCAATCATCCTGCGAGACCTTCACCTGTTGACTGCAAAGCCGGTGCTGTACGTCGCGAACGTTGGGGAAGATGACCTCCTGGATCCGTCTGCGAATCCCTACGTTCAACAGGTCGAGGAGAGGGCCAAGTCCGAGGGATCGGAAGTGGTCGTGGTGTGCGCACAGCTCGAGTCAGAGGTTGCGGACCTCGACGGGGAGGACCGCGACGCCTTCCTGCGCGATCTCGGCCTCGAAGAACCAGGGCTTCATCGTTTGATTCGCAAGGCGTACCAACTCCTCGGGCTCATCACGTTCTTCACGGCAGGTGAACCTGAGGTCCGGGCCTGGACCATACGCCAAGGAACGAAAGCGCCGCAAGCCGCCGGCGTCATCCACTCCGATTTCGAGCGCGGCTTCATCCGGGCCGAAGTGGTCGCTTATGACGATCTCGTTGCGGCCGGAAGCTTTCAAGCAGCCCGAGAACAGGGGAAGATGCGGTTGGAAGGGAAGGATTACGTCGTTCAAGACGGCGACGTTTGCTACTTCCGGTTCAATGTCTGAGTCGCAACGTCGACCGCTGCGCGACCCACAGATCTGGATCTTGTGTGAGCGGGCGGATCGTGCTAGCATGGATCGACGGTGCACACGTTTTATGTGGCGCGCCATCCTTGCTCCCACTGGGGGGCCATTAGACCAGAAGGAGGTGTCACGGGATGCGCCAGTACGAGACGATGTACATCGTGAATCCCTCGCTGGAAGCTGAGCAGACCGCAGAGGTGATTCAGCGATACCAGTCCATTGTCACTGACAAGGGCGGTCAAATCGACGAACTTCAGGAGATTGGGAAGCGCCGTTTGGCGTACGAGATCGACGGCCACCGTGAGGGTTACTATGTGCTCATGAAGTTCACGTGCGACACGGAAACGCCGAAAGAGCTCGAGCGCCTCATGCGCATCGACGACAACGTGATTCGTTATTTGACGGTCCGCGTCGGTGAGTGAACGCGGAGGGGACGAGCATGCTGAACCGAGTCATTCTGATCGGCCGCCTGACGGCGGATCCGGAGTTACGATACACCAACAACGGGACGGCCGTCGCGTCGTTCACGCTTGCCGTGGACCGCATGCGCTCCGGCCCGAACGGTGAGCGCCAGACCGATTTCATCAACGTCGTGGTGTGGCAGAAGCAGGCCGAGATCGTGGCGCAATATCTCCAGAAGGGAAGACTCGCGGCGGTCGACGGCAGGCTGCAGATCCGGAGCTACGATAATCGCGACGGGCAGCGCGTACGCGTAGCCGAAGTGGTTGCTGAAACGGTAAGGTTTCTGGACCGGGGTCCGGATCAGGCTCAGGGATCGGGTTACAGTGCGGCCGGCGCACAAACTCGGCAGCAACGGCCGACGCCTTCGTCGGCGCCTCCGTTTGAAGACGATCCGTTCGCGGATGACAGTCAGTTGATCGATATCTCTGAAGACGATCTTCCGTTTTGACCATCGCGCTGGATCTGCACGCGAAGTAGATGGCCGGCGGCGACAGCGCGCGAAGGAGGGAACACGATGCCACGCAAGGGACGCGGCGGCAAGCGCCGTAAGGTGTGCCAGTACTGCGTTGACAAGATCGATTACGCGGACTACAAGGACGTGGCCCGCCTCAGCAAGTTTCTTACAGAGCGGGGCAAAATCTTGCCACGCCGTATCACGGGCAACTGCGCGCGCCATCAGCGCCAGGTGACGGTTGCCATCAAACGGGCGCGTCAGGTTGCGCTCCTGCCGTACACCACGGAGTGAAGATGCGCCAAGGGCCGTTCGGGGTGGCATAGGCCGCCGGCGAGCGGCCCTTTGTCGTTTTCCGCACGCCCTTCGCTTTCCGCCTGCCGGAGGGAGGCGCCTGAAACCCATGAAGCTTCTTCATGCAGGACTTCCTGTCTGACCTGTGGAAGTGGAATGAAGCCGAATCGCGGGCGTCTGGGGGAATGGCCGTGGCTGAGAGCATCGAAGACGTGCTGATGAAGCGCCTTCGCGCCGTCGAGCACGAACAGATCGATCTTCTGCAACAGGTCGTGGACGTGATGCGCCACGCCCATACGGGGAATCACGCGATGTTCGTCGAATCCCTGGCGCAGGTCGTCGGGACCGCCTATGTGATGGCCCATGAGCTTGGCATTCCGCCCGATCGGCTCGATCGGGAGGTCGTTGTCGCGCTCGAGGGGATGCCGTTCGATCCGGAGAGCCATCGCCACCAGGCTGCGCAGGACGTCGTCCAGTATCTGAAGGCTCGGTGGTAGGGGCGCCGCTTCGCGCGCATCGGCGCGCAGGGGATGGCTTTGCGCGCGACTTGGGGAGCCGTTAGGATCTAGGATACAGGGAGGTGGCCGATGTGAAGGTCATCCTGCTTCAAGACGTGAAAGGACAGGGCAAACAGGGCGAAATCAAGGAAGTGAGCGAAGGATACGCGAGAAACTTCTTGTTTCCTCGCAAGCTGGCCGAGGAGGCCACGCCGCAGGCGCTGAAGGCCCTAGAAGAAAAGCGGCGCAAGGAAGAGCGATTGAAGGCGCAGGAACTGGCGGACGCCAAGGCGCTCGCGGAGCGCCTCGACAATCTGAAGGTTACCATTCGCTCGCAGGTGGGAAAGGACGGCCGCCTATTTGGCGCCATCACGACGAAACACATCGCCGATGCCCTCAAGGAGCAAGGGTTTGAGGTCGACAAGCGGAAAATCGCGCTGCCGGATCCCATCAAGTCGCTCGGGGGGCACAAAGTGACCATCAAGCTCCACCCCGAGGTGCACGTGCAGATCCTGGTCTACGTGGAAGCGGAGTGATCGACGCCATGGCGGCAGAGGAGACGCTGTGGCGCGACAGGGAGGTCGAAGCAGCCCTTCGCATGCCGCCTCACAACCTAGAGGCGGAGCAGGCCGTGCTCGGCGCCATGCTCATTTCGCCTGATGCGGTCGTCGAGGCGCTGGAGATTCTCGAGGCGGACGACTTCTATCGATCCGCCCACCAGGCCATCTACCGCGCGATCCGCGAGGTGTACGAGGCGGGAGATCCGGTCGACATTATCACTGTCGCGTCGCGGCTGCGCACGTACGGCGACGTCCTCGACTCGGTCGGCGGGCCCGAGTACCTGGCCGATCTCGCCGCGATGATGCCCACTGCGCTTCACGTCGTGCACTACGCCGAGATCGTGCGCGAGAAGGCGTTGCTCAGGCGCATCATCGCCGCGGGTACGCGCATCGCGGAGGCGGCGTATGAGCCGGACGCGTCTGCGATGGAGGTGCTGGCGGATGCGGAGCGTCTGGTGCTCGAGCTCAGCCAGCACCAGCGGACGCGGGACTTCACCCACATCTCCGACGTGCTGCAGACGACGTTCGAGCGGATCGAGCAGCTGTACGAGAGCGACGGCAACATCACCGGCGTGCCCACCGGCTACAGCGACCTCGACCGGATGACCAGCGGCTTTCAGAAGTCGGATCTCATCATCGTTGCGGCGCGCCCTTCGGTGGGGAAGACGGCGTTTGCCCTCAATATCGCGCAAAACGTTGCCGTCCGGGCCGGACTGCCGGTCGCCATCTTCTCGCTCGAGATGTCGAAGGATCAGCTTGTGCAGCGCATGCTCTGCGCGGAGGCGTTCATCGATGGCCACAAGCTGCGCAATGGCACTCTCGACGACGAAGATTGGCCGAAGCTGTCCATGGGCGTGACCACGCTCAGCAATTCGCCCATCTACATTGACGACACGCCGGGCATCACCGTGCCCGAGATGCGAAGCAAGCTCAGGCGCCTCAAGCTGGAGCACGGGCTCGGGTTTGTCGTGATCGACTACCTGCAGCTCATCCACGGGCGGCGGGTGGCGGGAGAGAACCGCCAGCAGGAGATTTCTGACATCTCGCGTTCGCTCAAGCAGTTGGCGCGCGAGCTCGAGGTGCCGATCCTTGCCCTGGCCCAGCTCAGCCGCTCTGTGGAGCAGCGCCAGGACAAGCGCCCGATGCTGTCGGACATCCGCGAATCGGGATCCATCGAGCAGGACGCGGACGTGGTGGCCTTTCTGTACCGCGATGACTACTACAACCCTGACACGGAGAATCCGAACGTCGTCGAAGTCATCATCGCCAAGCAGCGCAACGGGCCGACGGGAAAAATCGAGCTCGTGTTCCTGAAGAACTTCAACAAGTTCGTGAATCTCGAACGTGTACACGCGGAGCCATGAACGAAGAGCGGACGGATCTCCAGCACTGGGCGACGGACCCGACGACAAGTGAGCGCCGCCTGACGCGCCGGGAACGGCGAATT
The DNA here is from genome assembly GCF_000219875.1 of Alicyclobacillus acidocaldarius subsp. acidocaldarius Tc-4-1. NCBI lineage: Bacteria > Bacillati > Bacillota > Bacilli > Caryophanales > Alicyclobacillaceae > Alicyclobacillus > Alicyclobacillus acidocaldarius. The sequence goes on along the minus strand of NC_017167.1, from coordinate 3,103,095 downwards.
CTGATGGAAAAAGCGCGCAAGCGCCGGAAGCGGCGGCGAAGACGGCGGATGCGGCGCGTGCGGGCATGGCGGGCCATCCGCAGCCTGCGGTTTTGGGCGCGGGCGCTCGCCGCATTGGCCGTCGCGCTGATGTTGGTGTTCTGGGCGCGATTCGCCTATGTGTACGACATCCCGGATTATGCGGCCGCGTACCTCCCGCCGCGCGTGACGGCGTACATCACCGTGAAGAGCTGGTGGTTTGGCCCGCCTGTGATTGATGTGGGCGCCTATGAGCCGGATCTCGACTCTCTGACCGTGTCGAATCCGTACGACGTTCTCCTGCAGAACATGGGATTCTACGCGACGGTCCTCTCCCACCCGCGCATCGTCTGGGCGAGATCGTCCTGAAAGGAGGGAATCGCATGCCTGCGCACATCCTGGTGGTCGAAGACGAGGAGCCCATCGCAAACATCCTCCGCTTTGCGCTGGAGCGAGAGGGATACCGCGTCTCCTGCGCGTACGACGGGGCGGAGGCCCTAGAGCGCTGGCGCGCCCTCCAGCCGGACCTGATCCTGCTCGACGTGATGTTGCCGGAGGTGGATGGCTTCGATGTGCTGCGGGCGATCCGTCAGGCCTCGGGCGTCCCTGTGATCATCCTGACGGCGAAAGACGACGAGGTGGACAAAGTGCTCGGGCTTGAACTTGGGGCGGACGACTACGTCACGAAGCCGTTCAGCACGCGCGAGCTTGTGGCGCGCGTGAAGGCCAACCTTCGGCGTGCCTCGGACGTCCTGCGGGAACACAGGGAGAACGAGCGGTACGTGGTGCAGGATCTGGTGATTGACCTCGCCGAATACACCGTAACCAAGGGAGGACAGCCGATTCCGCTCACACACCGAGAGTTTCAGGTGCTCGCTGTGCTCGCCGCGCATCCGGGCCGCGTCTTCACGCGCGATCAGCTGGTGGACCAGGTCTGGGGCACCGATTACGTGGGCGACACCCGCGCGGTGGACGTGACCATCCGCCGGTTGAGGGAAAAGCTGGAACCCGATCCGAGCCAGCCGCGTTACGTGCTGACGCGCCGAGGCGTCGGGTACTATGTGAGGAATGAGTGATGCGGTTCCGAAGCCTGCGCGTGAAGCTCGTCATGGTTTACACCCTGCTCATCCTGTTCGCGGTGGAGCTCATCGGCGCGTACTTCGTCCAGGCGCTGACGTCCTCGCTCGTGCGCAATCAGGCGCAGACCGCGCGCACGCAGGCCCAGTTGATGGCCACGCTCATCGCGCCGGAGCTCGCGCCTGGCGCGCGCGTGTCGAACAGTGCCGTGTCGAATGTGTTGCAGTCAGTGCCCCAGTTCCTGAACGGCACCGTGTACGTGCTCAACCAAAGCGGCTACGTGATGTACACCACCGCCGGCGGGGCGCTCGTGGGGCAGAAGCGGATTGACTCTGTCGCGACGCAGGCGCTGCTTCACCACACGTTTGCGCAGTCCGTTCGCTACGATCCCCTCTCGAAGAGCCACCTGCTCGCCGTGGCCGTCCCCGTGACGCTGCACGGGACGTATCTCGGCGTGCTCGAATACGTCCTGTCCATCCAGTCCACGTACGAGACCATCCACCAAGCCACGACCATCTTCTACACCGGTTCCATCGCCGTCCTGGCCATCGTCATGATCCTCGGCGCCATCGTCGCGCGCGCCCTGACGCGCCCCGTGATGGAGGTGACGCGCCAGGCGGAGGTGATGGCGCGGGGAGATTTCTCGCAGCGCCTCGAGGCCATGAGCAACGACGAAATTGGCGATCTCGTCGCGTCCATCAACCATCTCGCGGACGAACTCGAGGAGGCCATCGCGGCCAACCGCTTGGAGCAGGAGCGGCTGCGAGCCGTCATCACCTCGATGGGCGAGGGCGTGATCGTGCTCGATTCGTCCGGGCAGGTACTCATGATGAACCGCGCGGCGAGGCAGATGTTGAGCCAGGCCGCGGGCGGCGAAGAGGAGGCCATCCGTCAGCTCGAATTGGACCGGTTGATGCAGGGGGACGTGGCCACGGGGGTGCGCGAGGTGCGCGTGATTGGCAACACCATCTTTCACGTCATCCTGACGAGCGTGCAGCGGCGAGGCCAGGTGGATGGCTACGTCGCGGTCGTCCGGGACGTTACGGAGCAGGAGAAGCTGGATCAGGCGCGGCGGGACTTCGTCAGCAACGTGTCGCACGAGCTGCGCACGCCGCTCACCACGGTGAAGTCGTACCTTGAGGTGATGCGCGATCTCGGCGACGACGAGGCAGAGACGAAGCGCGAGTTCCTTGAGGTCATCGCGCGCGAGACGGATCGCATGGTGCGGCTGACACGGGACCTGCTTCTGTTGTCGGGGCTGGACCGGGGCGGCCCGCGGAGCGTTGAGATGAGGGCCATTCCGGTGCACGGCCTGCTCGAGGGCGTGGTGGAGCGGTTTCAGCTCCAGGCGGCGAAGCAGGAGCTGTCTCTGCGCGTCCACCTGCCGCAGCGCCGCGGCGTGTGCGTGTATGGAGATGAAGACATGGTCAACCGCGTGCTGGACAACGTCCTGTCGAACGCGCTCAAATACACGCCGCCGGGCGGGCGGATCGACGTGCGCGCGGATGTGGCCGCGGAACACGTGACCTTCATCATTGCCGACACGGGCATTGGCATTCCGCCCGAAGACCTGCCGCACGTGTTTGAGCGGTTCTACCGGGTCGAAAAGGGGCGAAGCCGCCGCGGCGGTGGCACGGGGCTCGGACTGGCCCTGGCGCGCGAGATGGTGGAGCGCATGGGCGGCGACATCCGAATGGAGAGCGAACCGCAGCGTGGCACGACCGTGTACGTGACGCTGCGCCGCGCCGAGGAGGATGCAGCATGAGGGCCTGGTGGCGCACGGCGAAGACGGTGATCCTCGCGCTGCTCGTCGCGGGCAGCGTCGTGCTGAGTTACGCGCTCTGGTCGGGCAACCTCCAGGGCGGCGCCGAAATTGGGCTGACGCAGACCCAGACCATTCCGTATTCCACCTCGCCCTCGCTCCCCTCCACCGTGCAGCCCTACGAAATCGACGTGCGCGCGGGAGAGGATTACACCGTCGCCCGGCCCGGGAGCGCCGCGTACAAAGCGTGGACCGGTCTCCTGATGGGACTCAAGGCCGAGCGCCCACAGCCCATCGCCGCCATGCCACCGGGAGCTCAGGTGAGCGTGGTCTTTCAATTCGGCATTCCGCTCGATCCGGCCGTCGGAAGGAGTTGGCTCGGCGATCTCGCCACGTCCGTCGGCGGCATCAACTGCCGCGCCATTGCGCTGAATGCCGGGCCCGGATCGACGTGCACAGTGGTGTACGAGGGGATGAATGCAGCCGGCAAGCCGGAGTTCATCGAGGCGACGGCTTTGCTTCCCGCATCCGCCTTGATGCGCCAGGCGCAGCAGGATGTTGCCGCCGCGCCGTATGCTGCGTGGAGCGATTTTGAAGGCGAGAGCTTTGTGCCCATCCACGGGCGCATGACGAGCTACGTTTACGCGTTCACGGAACCCTCTATCATGCCGCTCGTGCAGTCGTTCTTCGTCAATCCGCAGGCTCTTACCCGGATTCAGGAGAGCAAGGCCGTCACCATCTGGACGGACGGAAGTCGCGCTGTTCAGGTCGATCGCGCCGCGCTCTCACTACAATACGAAGACCCGAACGCGAGCACCGCGCCCGCCCATACCGACGACTACATCGCCGCCATCGACTTCCTGCATGCGCACGGCGGAGGGCCGATGGATCTCATCGGCTTCGACCTCGTCGGGATGTTGACGGTCAACCTGAACGGTCCGAGTTTCTCGTTTGCGCAGTATGTCGACGGATACCCCCTTCTCTCGAATGCCGCAGACTACAACTTCCAAATGGATAACGGACATGTCATGGAGTTCGATCGCCCGCTCTGGGAGTTGACGAAACCGGTGCAAGCCACTTCGGTGTCCGTCCTAGGCGAGGACGCCTTAGCCAAGGCGTTGGCCAAGGTGACAGGGGCGAAGACCGTCTCGCTCTCGACGTTTCACGTGGAACCCGGCTACTGGCCGTCCATGGAAGGGACGAAGCCCGGACAGATCCGTCTGCTCCCGGTCGACTACGTGACGAACGCGAGCGGCGGCGTTTGGGTCGTGAACGCGGCGACGGGCCAACTGATTGCGGGGGGAATGTCGTGAACTGGGAAGTCGCAAAATCGTGGCTCATCGCGCTGTTTGCGCTGCTCGACGTCATCCTGGGATGGCTGTTGTACGAGTCTCGCCAATTGGCGAGCGGCTACGCCGAGTCGCCCGCTGATGCCCTGGCGAACACAAAGACACTTTTAGCCAACCAGGGATTCAGCCTGGCCACGTCCGTCCCGTCCGGGCAACCAAGCCTTGTCACCTTCCAGGCGGATTTCGCCAACCCGCGCTGGTCGTCGCTGGAGCAGGCGGCATTTCCCGGCGCAAAGGGCAAGGCTCAAATCGCAGGAGGAACACTCACGACAAGCGAAGGCCAGATCACCGTCACCGGCCAGGGCACCTGGGCGGTTCAGTACCAACCCCCGCAGCAGTTGTCGCCGAACCGTGGGGCCCTGGCCTACGTGTTCCGAGGTGCGGATTACGCGCCGGATCCCGTCACATCGGATCCGGTTCACGGCGTGTACTTTGAGGTCGTGAACGGGTATCCCGTGTTTGATGCGGACGTGATCACCGTGCAGGAAAAAGGTCAGTTGATCGGCTATACTCAGACGTATATCGACCACGTTCAGCCGAATAGCTCTCCCAAGCCGGTGATCAGCGCGCTGGACGCTCTGGATAGCTTCGCCGAGGCCGTGGACAAGACCGGAACCGGCCAAGTCAACAGCGTGGTGAAAGTCGATCTCGGCTACGCCCGCAAAATTCAAGTCGCTTCGGGCAGCCAGGCCATCTTGCACAGTTACTGGTTCCCGGTCTGGCGAATTGTGACGACGGCAGGCGTCTATTTCGTCAACGCGTTCACGGGCGAGGTGGAGATGCAGAATGCATACTGAGTCCGCACGGCGGCGCGCCGGCGGGGCGTGGGCAAGAGGAGGTGGGCGCGTGTACTTCTGCGTCCTGGCGAGCGGCAGCAACGGAAACAGCCTGTATTTGGAGTCGGGAGATACGCGCATCCTGCTCGACGCTGGGCTCAGCGGCAGGCAACTCGAGACGCGCCTGCGCGCCCAGTGCGAGCGAGCGTTGAGCGACCTCACGGCGGTCCTCGTTACGCACGAGCACGACGATCACGTCAAGGGCCTGGTACAACTCGCGAAAAAATGCCAAGCTCCGCTGTACATGACCGAGGGTACATACGCCGGCCTGCCGGCCAAGGCTCGGCTGGACGAGCCGGATCGCGTCATACATATTCGCGCAGGAGAAGCGTTTCAGGTGGGCGAGGTGCGTATCACGCCGTTTGCAGTGTCGCACGACGCCGAGGAGCCGGTGGCGTTTCGCTTCGACACGGCGGAAGGCAGCCTCGCCGTGGTCACGGACCTCGGGTACGTCAGCGATCGACAGCGAGAGCTGCTCCGGGGCTGCGACGTGTACGTGTTCGAGACGAATCACGATACAGAGATGCTCCGCGCGGGCCCCTATCCGTGGCACCTCAAGCGGCGCATTCTCGGCGACAAGGGGCATCTGTCGAATGTCGACGCGGCGTATGCGCTAATCGACATTCTGAGCGACGAACCGGCACACGTGTATCTCGCGCACCTGAGTGGGGAGAACAATCTGCCGGAACTTGCGGAATTGACGGTCGAACAGATTGTACTCGACGCGAGGCCCGAGCTGGCAGATCGACTTCATCTTCACCGCACGAGCCGCCAGGCACCTTGTGCAGCGATGAAAATTTCCCGGGCAACCGTATGATGCCAAACTGTCCCGCTCACACTACCCTCAGCACATCGTGTCGATTCGTACGCGCGAGGGGGATGAGGTGTGAGGGGAATGCGCGAATATCGTCGGAAGCACGCGTGGTTCATGGCGGCCGTGGCGATTGCGTCGAGCGGCTTGGGAGTGGCCGCAGGGCTGGCGGCATCGCGGCTCGGGTCGGCGGCCGTCTCGGCGCCGCTGCCTTGGCCGCATGCGGTGCGGGCGTCGGATTTGACGGCGGATCCGGGGGGCGTCGTCCACCTATCCACCGGCGTTACGCAGGCGGTCAAACGGGTCGAGCCCGACGTCGTCGGCGTGGAGAACTATCAGCTGGTTTCGAACTTCTTCTCTCAGACTTCGAAGTTGCAGGCCACGGGTATCGGCACAGGTGTGATGTTCTACAAGGATCATCGGTATGCGTACGTCGTGACGAACAACCATGTGGTCGAAGGCGCCGCGAAGGTGGATATCGTGGTGGATCCGGGCAAACACCACGATGCAGACGTGGTGGGGACGGATCCGTACACGGATCTGGCTGTGCTCCGCGTGCCGGCGTCGGTGTTTCGCGGCGTTGACCCCGTCACCTTTGCGGATTCGAGCCGTATTGAAGCGGGAGAACCGGCCATCGCCATCGGCACGCCGCTCGGCCTGGACTTCGCCGACACGGTCACGAGCGGGATTGTGAGCGCGAAGTCCCGCCTGATGCCTGTCCAGGATGAGGCGACAGGACAGACGCTCGATTATCAGACGGTGATTCAAACGGACGCGGCCATCAACCCGGGCAACAGCGGGGGTCCGTTGCTCAACATCCGAGGCGAGGTCATCGGTATCAACAGCTGCAAAATTGTGGCGCAGAATTTCGAGGGCATGGGATTCGCCATCCCGTCGAACGAGGTGAAGGTCGTCGCGAAGCAGTTGATGGAGAAGGGGCACGCTGTGCATCCGGCGCTCGGCGTGGAGGGCTACTCGCTCGCATCGCTCCCTCAGCAGATGTGGCCCGACGTGCCGGTGGACTATGGGGTGTGGGTGAAGCGCGTGTCCTCGCCGGAGGCGCGCGCGGCTGGGCTTAGGCCGGGGGACGTCATAGTCTCGTTCAACGGGCAGACGGTCCGCACGATGGCGGAACTCAGGACAGCGTTGTTTCAGACGCGCCCAGGCGACGTGGCGGCGGTGCGCGTATATCGCGGCGACAAGCTGCTCGCGCTCAACGTGAGAATTGGCCAGATGGGGACGAAGCTTACCACCGCACCGGCCCTCGACTTCGTCCGGTGAGGGATGGCGGGCACCGGCGGACGGCTTCGCGTCTCCGCAAGGAGGGGATGGATTTGCGCGTGGCTGTCGTAGCGGTGGGCAAAATTCGAGAAAAGTTCTGGTTGGAGGCGCTTCGCGAATACGAGAAGCGCCTTTCCGCGTACGTGGATCTGGAGATGATGGAAGTGCCCGATGAGCCGGATCGCGACGAGATGTCGCCCGGAGAGGTGGAGGCGCTCCTGTCGCGCGAGGCGGATCGCATCGAGCGATGGCTCCGCCCAAGAGACGGCGTCATCGCGCTCGACATCGACGGCGAGGTGCTGTCCTCGGAGGCTTGGAGCGAGCGGTACGACAGGCTGTGCGCCGCCGGGTACGGGCGGCTGGTGTTCGTCGTAGGCGGATCGCGCGGCTTGCACCCGAGGATCAAGCGGCGCGCGGCGTTGCGCTGGAGTTTTGGTCCCATCACCCTGCCGCACGCGCTGGCGCGTGTGGTTCTCCTGGAGCAACTGTATCGTGGCATTCGGATCCTGCGCGGCGAGCCCTATCACAAATGAGGGGAAGATCCAGAGGCGTGCGCGAACCCAAAAACCGGCTTCGCGTCCGCGCGGGTCGCCGCGCCAAGACGCACCAGAGCCTCTTCACCGTCCAACGAGGCTCGGGTTCTCCGGCGATCCGTGTTCTAGGAGAAAGTGGTAGAGCAGCTTCGACGCCTTCGTCTCGAACGCCGATTTCGGCGTCACGATGGAAAATGTCCGCTTCACGGGCGCGCACGGGATGGGAAGCGCGCGCAGCATCCCCCAAGTGAGTTCCCGCGCCACCACCCAGCGGGAGAGGCACGCGAGGCCAAGCCCCGCAGCCACCGACTCCTTGATGACCTGACTGCTCGTGTATTCGACGAGATCGCGTGGTTGAATGCCCAACTGGGCAAACAGGCGATCCGTCATCTCCCGCGTGCCGGACCCCGGCTCGCGAATGAACCAGGTGGCGCGCTCCAACAGAGATCGATCCGGCCTTTCGGCATACCAGGGCGATGTGGGGCTTGCCACCACCAGCATCTCGTCCTCCGCGAATGGCGTAAGCACGACTTCGTCCTCCACCACGTCCCGGCCTTCGACGATGCCGATGTCGAGCTGGCGTACGGCCACGGCGTGGGCAATGGTCTGCGTGTTGGCAATGGACACGGACGGCTGAACGGCGGGGTATGCCTGTCGGAATCTGGCGATGACGTGCGGCAGCACGTATTCCCCGTAGGTCAGGCTGGCCCCCACGTGCACGGGCCCGGCCGGCATCTCCTGCATATCCGCGATGAGCCGCTCCATGCGGCGGTACAACGCAAGGATTTCCTTGGCGTGCTCGTACACAATCCTTCCGGCGGGATTCACCTGCAACCGCCTGCGGCCGCGATCGATGAGGCGCACGCCGAGGCGCTGTTCCAGCGTCTGAACGTGCTGGCTGATTGCAGGCTGGCTGATGTGCAATTTCTCGGCCGCGCGGGTGAAGCTGTTCTCCTCCACGACCGTGACAAACACTCGCAACTGCAGATCCACACGTTCCACGCTCCATGAAGATAAGTCATGCTTATAGTCTACATCAAAAAGATGTATTTCCCCTAATGGAAGTCACCTCATACCATGGAAGTTGACATGAGTGGGAGGTGACGGAATGCACATCATCCGACAGTTCGGCGTCAACTGGTTCACGACCGTCATGGGCATCGGCATTGTCGCGGCGCTCACCTACACGTCGCCCATCCACCTGCCGTTCCAGCACGCGGTGGGGGAGATCTTGTTCATTTGCGTCAACGTGGTCTTCGTCTTCGCCTTTGTGATGTGGATGCTGCGCTGGCTGCTCACGCCCGACGCCGCCATCGACGACTTCCGGCATCCGGGTCGGGCGCTGTTTTACGGCGCGTTCGCGATGGGCATCAACGTCGTCGGCAACGATTACTTTCTCATCGGCACGCACTTGATGCCGAAGCACACGGCCATCGAGCTGAGCTTTGGGATATGGCTCGCCGGGGTGGGCGCGTCGCTGTTCTCGGTCATCGTTGTGCCGTATCTGCTCTTCACCGAGCACAAGGTGGAGCGAGACGAAACCGTGGCGTCCTGGCTGATTCCGCTCGTTCCGCCCATCGTGGCGGCGGCCACCGGCACCAACCTCATTCCGTACGCGGGGGGACCTGGCGCGCAGTTCTCCATGGCTGCGGGAATCCTCGCCCTGTTCGGCATGACGTTCTTCCTGTTCATCATGACGAGCGCGTTGGTCTACTCGCGCCTCGTCTTTCACAGGCGGCTGAGCGGCCAGGAGGCGCCGACCTTGTGGATTGAGATTGGCCCCATTGGGATGGCCATGGGCACCTTCTGCGGCATCCCGCTGAATGCGCCGCACGTCTTTGGCCCTTATACAGGCGGTCTGCGCGATCTCGGCGCTGTCTTCGCCATCGCGATGTGGGGCGTGGGCGTCTGGTGGATCCTCCTCTCGGCGCTCTACACATTTTTGCACCTGACGCCGAAGGGCGACGGGCTGCCGTTTCACCTCGGCTGGTGGAGCTACGTCTTCCCCATCGGCAGCTTCACCAACGGTACCTATGCGCTGCATCGCCTGCTCGGTCATCCGTTCTTCGCCGTGGCTGGCCTGGTGCAGCTCGGGATTTTGTGGCTGTGTTTCGTCATCGTCATCGTGCGCACGGTTCACGGCGTAGTCGCGGGGCACCTGATTCAGTGGAGGCAGGATCACGCCCATCGTCACGAACTCAAGGCGCGCCGCGTGTGACAGCGCACAGGCTTGCCTTCTCGGCACCTCTTCCGGATCCAACAGACACTAGTCAAGCTGGTAGGATAAGCAGTATAATCGTTTAGAGAACTCTTAGGAATCCGCGTTGACCGACGGCACGCCGCGTGCCGCCGGATCGGCGGGATTTTGCGTGTTTACCTGTGCGTCCGCCCCGAAAGGCCCGATGAGATGGTCCGGTAGGGACTTTTTATGTTTCCGAATGGGATGGGGAGTCCTGGTGCATTCACGTTCTTCGCAATCCGGTGACGAAAACGGTCTGCAAACGCATCGGCTCGACGATTGGCTCGTCCCAGAAGCGCCTCTCGCGGTATTCGGCGTGGATCGGGAAAATCGCGTGATGCTCTGGTCCAGCCCGGCCGCGCGCATGCTGGGGTGGGAACAGGAGGAGATTTTAGGCGCACATGCTCCGTTCTGGTGGGCGGATGGCGATTTTGAACGCTGTCTGGGCGAGATCGAGCAACGCGGCCGCGTGAACGGCCGCCTGGTGAAGTGGCGGACGAAAGCAGGAACCGCCTTGGAGTCGGAGACGTGGGCGTGGTCCTCGAGCTCAGGCGAGATGATCTTCGTGGTGACGGATCACGTCCGGGATACGGAGATGTACGCCGAAGTGGCGCAGTCCAGAAACTTCATCGAGCGCATCGCGGACGCGGCGGACATTTGCCTCTTTGCCTACGACGTCGCCTCGAATCGGCTGATTTACGCTTCCAACGCGTGCGAGGCGATGTGCGGTTATTCGAGCGACGAACTTGTGAAGAACCCGCACCTGTGGCTCTCCCTGGTCCACCCGGACGATCTCGCCCTCGCCACGGAGCCCGTTCGCACGGGATCCGGCGCGCGGAGCGAATATCGCATCCGCCACCGGAACGGCACCGAGCGGTGGGTGGCGGTCCACTTGTATCCGCGCTTTGGCCCCGACGGCCGCGTCACCTACCTCGAGGGGCTCGCGATGGACATCACGGACCGCAAGGTCCATCAGGTAGAACTACAGCGCCTCGCTTTCACCGACGCCCTGACGCGTCTGCCGAACCGCCAGCAGTTCGAGCACGATCTGCGCGAGGCGGTGGAACAGGCCGAGCGGCGGAACGAAAAACTCGCCGTCTTTCTCCTCGACTTCGACGGCTTCAAATACGTGAACGACACCTTCGGCCATCAGTTCGGCGACGCGACGCTCAAGGCCATTGCCGAGCGCCTGCAACAGACCCTCCGCGGCCGGGCGAAGGTGTATCGCATGGGCGGCGATGAATTCACGGTGATTCAGGCCGGGATCGCGGGCGAGGAGGATATGCGGGAAACTGCAGCGCGCTGTCTGGACGCGTTTCGCGAACCGCTCCAGGTCATGGGCGAATGCATCCCCATGGGCATCAGCATCGGGGCGGCTATCTACCCGGACCACAGCCGCGACGTCGATACGCTGCTCCGGTATGCGGATATCTCGATGTACGCCGCCAAGGAGCAGGGCGGGCATCGGCTGTGCCTGTACAGCGAGAGCGGAGACAGCGCCATCCACAACCGGCTCCTCCTCCACAACGCGCTCGCCAAGGCGTTCGATCGCGGCGAGTTTTCGCTCGACTATCAGCCCATCTTCGATGTCCGACGTGGCGTGTGGGTGGGCGCCGAGGCGCTCCTGCGCTGGAACTCTCCGGAGTTGGGGTTTGTTCCGCCGGCGGTGTTTGTCCCGTTCGCTGAACAGTGGGGCATGATGCAGCAAATCGGCGCTTGGGTGCTCGAGACGGCCTGCGAGACCGCCGCTCGTTGGCAGAAGCACAACCTTCGCCTGCGCGTGTCGGTGAATGTCTCGCTGTCGCAGATGGCCGATCCGCGGTTTTTGGACGGCGTGGCGGATGCCCTTCGGCGCGCTCAGTTGCCTCCGGATCACCTGCAGCTCGAGGTGCACGCGAGTCTGTTGGCGCAATACGCGGACCTCGTCGGCGATCTCGCCCACGACCTCAACCGGATGGGTGTCTCCGTCGCTATCGACGATTTTGGGCACCGTGAAGCGGTGCTCGCGGCGCTGTCGGCCGGATCGTACGACGCCATCAAACTGCATCCGTCGCTTTTGTCCATGGCGCCCGAGGGCGAGCGCCAGGAACGCCTGATGGCCGGGGTCGTCCGCCTCGCGCACGATCTCGGCATGCGCGCCATCGCGGAAGGAGTGGAGCGGCGGGAGCAGGAGATGTTGCTCGCGCGCACCGGATGCGATGAGATGCAGGGGTTTTGGAAGGCGCGCCCGGCGTCCGCCGAGGATCTCGCCGATTGGAGCAGAAACGTCACCGCTGAGGGTGGCGATACCGTCTGAGCGCGCCTCAGGGGATGCGCTTCAGAAGTTCGGATTTCTGGACCGAAAGCCGGCCCACATCTGCTCCGCTGCGTTTCGCAGTTCCTGAGGCACGAGGGAGAGCCTGCGCTCCGCGTCTCCGTAGCCAATCTCCTCGGCGCCCGCCTCCAGTTTCTCGAACACGCCGTCTGCGAACTCGTCCACCGGCACGCCGAAGGTGTGAAGGCCCGGTCCGCCGAGATCGGTATTCACAGCCGGCGGGACAATTTCGACCACCTCCACCGGCGTGCCCTGAAGTTGCAGGCGAAGCGACTGGGTAAACGAGCGCAGAGCTGCTTTCGTGGCGCTGTACACCGGCGCCCACGCCGCAGGTGCTAACGCAAGGCCTGATGTAACGTTGACAACAGCTGCGCGCGGACGCTCGAGCAAGTGCGGCAACGCGGCTAAGGTCAGGTGGACGGGCGCATCGAAGTTGATGGCGATCTCGCGCTCATAGTGCTCCCAAGGCTCCGACGCGCGCCGCACATTGACGTGTTGCTGAATGCCCGCGTTATTGACGAGCACGTTCCAGTCAGGATACGTCTCGTTCATGTACGCCAAAAGGCGCAATCGCTCTTCCGGCCGCATGACGTCGCAGCGCACCGTGATGAGATCCGGGTAAACGGCCTTCGCTTGGTCGAGCTTCTCCTGCCGGCGCCCGCAGATCACCACCCGGTTGCCGCGCGCGAGAAAGCGGGCGGCGAGCGCGAGGCCAATCCCGTTCGATCCGCCAGTCACCAGGATTGTGTTTCCGTTCCATTCCACGTGCGTTCACTCCCAACGAGGTTCCATGTCGCGTCAAGATTCCGCGTCGAGGGTCAACTTGGTCAGCAGATACAAAAGCTGCATGCCTCCGATCATACCGAGACCCAACAGGATCATGAGCGCGAGCTTAGAGCCGAAAAGACCCGTCAGTATGGCGCCGCCCATCGTGCAGATGGTGAAGAGGCCCACTCCAAGCATGGTGTACAGCGTCACCGGCCGATCCCGCTGCGCGCCTGCGGACGGCCACTGGAAGCTCCCGGCCCTCCAGGACGTGCGCAGGAGAGAACGGTCTTGAGCCTTGGAGGCCCCGCTCGGGCGTTCCGACGCATGCGGCGTTTCTTCGGTCTGCGTGGTGGCTGTCTCTTCATAAGCTCCTTCGAAGTGAAGGAGGAGATCGTAGCGCTGGCGCGCTTCCGGCTCGGACAGCGTGCGATACGCGTCCTGGATGCGCCGGAAGTGCCGCTCGGCGGTGGCGCGGTCCCCGCCTTCGTGGACGTCCGGATGCCACTTTTTCGCAGCTCGCCGGTAGGCGGCCTTGATCTGAGGCAACGTCGCGTTTCTCGGCACGCCGAGGATCTCGTAATGCGTGAGGGCTAACGGGGCTTTGCATTTGCCGCAGCGGCAGAAAAAGCCGTGATCCAGCCGAATGCGGTTGACCGCCCGGCAGGACGCGCATTGCTTCATGACGATCCATTCGCTCACGCGGAGCCCACGCCTTTCGCCAGAAGAATGGCATTCTACGCCCATTGTACCACGCTTCGTACACAGAACTGAAACAATTTCCACTCTAGGCGCTTGACTCATACACCTAAATAGGTTAAATATACATAGTGGTTAAAAGGTCTAATCTCTAAAATGATCGCGGTGCACGGCGACGGCGCCGAGATCGAGAAGAGAGAAGAGGAGGAGATGTACAGCATGAGCGCAAACGCGAACCCCACGCCGAACAATTCCGGCACCACGTTCCGCAGGATGATCCTTGTGAACCTGATCATCCTCATCGTGCTGATCGCTGCGGCGATCACGGGCTATTACTTCTACAACCAGTCGACGCTGTATCTCAAGACCGATGACGCGCAGGTCGCGGGCAATCAGATTGTCGTGTCCGCACCGGCGAGCGGCAAGCTCATCAACTGGCAGGGTACCAACGGATCGACGTTTAGCGCGGGCGACGAGATTGGCGAGATTCAGACGCAAGTTGGCAACAAGACGGTGGACGTGCCGATTGACATGCCGGCCAACGGCACGATTGCGCAAAACGAGGTCATGAACAACGAATTCGTGGCCGCTGGCACGCCGCTCGCGTATGCGTATGACTTGAACCACCTGTACATCGTGGCGAACATCAAGGAGACCCAGCTACAAAACGTCAAGGTGGGTGACCAGGTGGACGTCTGGGTCGCCGGCAAGGCGGGCTCCATCAGCGGCACGGTGACGCAGATTGGCGACGCCACGGCGAGCACGTTCTCGCTGCTTCCGAATCAGAGCACCACGGCGGACTACACGCCGGTCACGCAAGTCGTTCCGGTGGAGATTTCGATTGGCACAACGGCGGGCAGTGGCTTGGTTCCTGGCATGAGCGCGACGGTTCGCATCCACAAGTAAGAGGTGAGGCGTATGTCGAACGATTCGCTGCAACCGACCGCATCCCAGGCGGTCGTGCCGGCCTCGCCCAATGCGCCGAGTCACGCGCCAAGCGGTGAGGCGGCGCACGGACACCCGCATCGAACGCCTATCATGATTGTCATGATCTTTGGGGCGTTCGTCGCAATCCTGAACCAGACGCTGCTCAATGTGGCCTTGCCGCACCTGATGTCGGCGTTCAACGTGGACGCCAACACGGTGCAGTGGCTTTCGACCGCGTACATGCTGACGAACGGCGTGCTCATCCCCATCACGGCCTTCCTGATGGGGACCTTCACCACGCGGCAGTTGTTCATTTCGGCCATGTCGCTCTTTCTCGCCGGTTCGTTCCTCTGTGCCATCGCGCCGAGCTTTGGTGTGATGGTGTTTGGGCGCATCGTGCAGGCTTCCGGCTCCGCGGTGATGATGCCGCTGCTCATGACGGTGATTCTCGAGCTGTTCCCGCCGCAGCAGCGCGGGCGCGCCATGGGCACGATGGCCATCGCGATGTTCTTCGCGCCGGCCGTGGGCCCGACGCTCTCGGGTTGGATTGTGACCAACTGGTCGTGGCGCTGGCTGTTCTGGATCATCATTCCGCTCGCGTTCATCGACATCATCATGGCGGTGGCCGTGCTGCGCAACGTCGCGAAGCCGGTGCGCCCGAAGCTCGACGTTCCGGGCTTCGTGCTCTCCATCATCGGGTTTGTCAGCCTGCTCTACGGCCTGAGTGAAGCCGGGAGCAAGGGGTGGGGCAACACCACCGTCGAGGTCTCGCTCATTGTGGGCGGCGTGTTCCTCGTGTTCTTCATCCTGCGCGAGCTGACGGCGAAGGAGCCGATGCTGGATCTGCGCGTGTTCAAGTACGACGTGTTCACCATGACCACCATTGTGGGTTGCATCGTGAACATGGCGATGTTCGGCGCGATGATTCTCATGCCCATCTATCTCCAGGACATCCGCGGCTACACGGCCCTGCAGTCCGGCCTGATGATGCTGCCTGGGGCCATTCTGATGGGCATCATGTCGCCCGTCTCGGGTGCAATCTTCGATCGCGTCGGCGCCCGTCCTCTCGCGGTGGTGGGGCTCGCCATCACGACCGTGACGACGTGGGAGTTCACAAAACTGAATGCGCAGACGGGCTACGGCCACATCATGCTGCTTTACACGCTGCGGATGTTCGGCATGTCGCTGCTCGCGATGACGGTGCAGACGGCTGGCCTGAACCAGTTGCCGAGGCATTTGTACCGGCACGGCACGTCGGCCGCCAACACGGCGCGCACGGTGGCCTCGTCGGTCGGCACCGCGGTGCTCGTGACCATTATGACGGATCGCTCGAAGGTGCATTATGCGAACTTCCAAAACACGGTGACCGTCAATAATCACTACATCTACACAACGTATCAGACCATCGTCGAGTACTTCATGATCCACCTGCACAACTCGCTGCAGGCGGCGGAGGAACTGGCCCGCTACGTGCTCTACGGCCTCGCCGAGCAGCAGAGCACCATCATGGGCATCAATGATGCGTTCTGGTGGGCGACGTGGGGAAGCTTCATCGCGTTTGTCCTGGCGTTCTTCATCCGCCGGCCGAAGCTCGCGCAGGCGGCCGCGGCTGGGGCAGGCGCCGTCACCATGGGGCGCGCGCAGGCCGAAGCGGCATCGACCTCGTCTCAGCCCGCTGCGCTGACCGGAGCACCGCAGGCGGAGGGTCCGGTGGAGCAGGCCCTGGAACACGACATCCAGATTGCGGACAGCGTGGCAGAAGCCGAGGAAGTGGTGGACGCAGAGCCCGAGGTCTCCTCGCAACAGGATGACGCGGAGGCACCCGAGTCGCCAGGCGACGAGGAATCCGACACGGACTCGCCGACAGACACCGAGGACGAGCCGCAGCCCGTGAAGTGAGATTCGGAGTCACAAGGGACACATTGAGCCACAGGGGCAAACGCTCTTGTGGCTCTTGCTTTGATGACGCCACATCGAGCGCGCAGTTCGGGGAATACCATGGACATACCGGCGCCATCGCTGGGACGTCGCGCGGGTGATTTTCACGCGCGCCTGGGGTACAATGGATATGCTTACGAGTGGTAGTCTGCTTACAAAAGCAAAGAGAGACGAGTGGAGGGAATGCGCATGTCGGTCACGACGGAGAAAGGACTTCTGGCGGCCATTCGGGATCGCCGGTCGATTCACACGGTTGGAAAGAAGTCGCCGCTCGCCGATCAGGAACTGGAGCAAATCCTCGCGGACATTGTGAAACATATGCCGTCCGCGTACAATTCGCAGTCGACGCGGCTCGTGCTTTTGCTGGGCGCGGCGCACGAGAAGTTCTGGGACATCGTCCAAGACGTGATGCGCGCCGTCGTAGCTCCGGATCAGTTGGAGGCGGTCTCGGCGAGGCTCGCGGGGTTTCGCGGCGGTTACGGCACAGTACTCTTCTTCGAAGATCAAGCCGTGATCGAGTCGTTCCAGCAAAAGTTCCCGGCCAATCAGGACAAGTTCCCGGTATGGGCCGAGCACACCAACGCCATGCACCAATACGCGGTCTGGGTGGTGCTCGAGGCGTACGGCTACGGCGCAAGCCTGCAGCATTACAACGTCGTTGAAGATCGCGTGAAGGCGGAGTGGAAGCTGCCTGAGATGTGGCGGCTCGTGGCGCAGATGCCATTCGGATGGCCGGAGAGTGCGCCGCGCGACAAGCAGGTGCAACCGGTGGAGGAGCGGTTCAAGGTCTTCAAGTGAGGCATCGCCCCCGCAGGCCTCGACGCTTGCGGGGGCTTTTGGTTTCAGCGCCATCGGAGCCAGACGCGCATTTCACCCTGTCCCCGGTTTCCCCAGAGGAAGTACGGGATGGCGTGAAGCTTCACCTTGTGCTCCCGGCGGGACTCCTCCGTCGCCGGTTGGTACAGCGCGCCGTCCCGAAAGGCGGCACCATCGCGCCGATATCCTTCGCATTCCAGCGCCACGGCGTCCACGCCTGCAATTTGGCAAGGCACCTCTGCGAGCGGTGCGCCGAGATCGACCGACAGCGCGGCGAGGTTGGGGCCGTTATCCGCCTCCTCCACGCAGTACACGAGCGGACCGCGTTCGATGGCCGCCATGCCGCTTACGGCGCGGAGTTCCGGATGGCCGACGACCCATCGCGCCTCCATGGGGAATTCAAGTGCCACCTCGTCGCCGTCTGTGAATGCGCGCTCGATCACGGCGTAGCCATTCTTCAAGCACACCTCGCTTTCTGCGATGGGTTTGCCATTCACGCGAAGACTCGGCTCTCCCGCGCACCAACCTGGGATGCGGATGGCGAGGGCGAAGCGGCGGGGCCCGTCGCTCATGGACACGCGAAGAGACGCCTCGCCCCGCCAAGGCAGGCCCGACGTCATGGTCACCTGCGCGCGCGAGCCGTCCAGATCCCACTCGACGGAGCTGCCGATGTGAAGGTGGACGTACAGCGTCCGATGCGCTTCGTGCCACGAATACACATAGTCCTCGAGGCTCATCAGAAGGCGCGCCACGTTGGGCGGGCAACAGGCGCAGCCAAACCAGGCCTGGCGCGTCGGCCGGACGTGTCGGCGGTCTGGATTCTCCTCATTCGCGCGCGGCCACACTTCGAGCGGATTGACATAGCAGTAGTGCTTGCCGTCCTGCGCCATGCTGCCAATGATCGTGTTGTACAAGGCGCGTTCCATGACGTCCGCGTACGCCGACCTCGGGGCGAGATCCAGCATGCGTTTCGCAAAGAAGATGAGGCCCACGGAGGCGCACGTCTCCGCATACGCGGTCTCGTTCGGGAGATCGTAGTCAAACGTGAAGGCCTCGCCCTGATGGGTCGACCCGACCGCCCCGATGATGTACATCTGCCGCCGCGTGACGTTCTCCCACAGCCGCTCACACGCTTTGGCCAGCGTCTCGTCGCCCGTGAGCCGCGCGACGTCCGCCATCGCCGTGTACATGTACATCGCGCGCACCGCGTGGCCGATGGCGACCTCCTGCTCCCGCACCGGTTGATGCGCCTGGTAATACGCCAGGTCCGGCTCCTTCATCCACGGCCACCAGAACGACTTTCTCCCTCTCCGCTCCCATTCTTCGAGGAAGAAATTCGGCTCCGTGCCGCGGGCGTCGAGGAAGTAGCGGGCGAGATCGAGGTAGCGCCGCTCCCCGGTCACGCCGTAGAGTTTCACGAGTGCGAGCTCGATCTCCTGGTGCCCGTCGTACCCGTGAATCTGGCCTTCACCGGGTCCGAATGTGTCAGCGATGAGGTCCGCGAACCGGCACATGGCGTCGAGCAGCTTGCGCTTGCCCGTCGCCTCGTAGTAGCTGACGGCTGCCTCCATCATGTGCCCCGCACAGTAGAGCTCGTGGCAATCCATAAGGTTGGTGAACCGCTTGCCCGGCTCCTGGATGGTGAAATAAGTGTTGAGATAGCCATCGGGCTGTTGTGCCGCCACGACCAGGTCGATCACGTCGTCCGCCATGCGCTCAAGTTCCGGATCGCGCTCTCTCTTTAGTGCGTGGCCGACGGCCTCCAGCCACTTGGCCACATCGCTGTCCTGAAACACCATGCCCGTGAACTCGCCGGTCTCGAGCCCTGCCGCAATGCGGAAGTTGCGAATGGCCCCGCTCGGCTCCACGCCAGGGACGCGATCGTTCAGGATCTCATACTGGTACGGGAGCACGGTCTCGCGCACGAGTTGTTGGTAGCGAGACCAAAAGGGAGCGTGGAGTTGTACGGATAAGTTGGGCGTAGGTTTCGGCGTTTCTGGCGGCAAAGAGAAACACCCTCCCTGTGGAGATATATGCGTTTTCATTTAGGAAACATAGAAATATTATACGAACAATTTGATGATAGCATGCCGTTATTCAGTTAGATAGAGCTGTGCCGCGATGGCGCGATCACGGCGCGAGGTCCTGTGTCGAGAGGGCGGCCGGTGTGCCGCGCCGAGCGCGACGGGCAGCCTCGCCGCATACAAGGCTTGCGACAAGTGCCAGCGCCGCGAAGACAGGTGCCGAGCGCGGATTCCATGCGTACAGGTAGCCGGTGATGGCCCCGGATGGAGAACTGGAGAGCAAAATCAGCACGTTTAGAACCGCAAGCATGGTCGAGCGTTCGTTGTCGTCCATAGCGTTTGCCACGAGAGACTCCACAAACGGGTTGGCGAACACTGTGCCCGCGGCGGTGAGGGCCGTTGCGATGATCGTCGGCGCAAATGATCTCGGCGCCGAGATCGCCAGCAGAATGGTAGCCGCGGTCAGCAGCCCGATGCCGATCTGCATCCAGTGGTATCCGTGATCGTCGTGAAAACGCCGCGCGAACGTCGCTAGGCAAACCGCCATGGCGAGCGAAGAGAGAGCTGGGAGCAGGCTCATGAAGGACGGCGGGATGCGGAGAGCGTCCATTTGGTACGCCGTGACGAAGGTGGTTCGGATGGACATCTGCACGTTCCACAAGACGTAGACGCCAAACAGCCACATTAGCGCACGGTTGCGTGATAGGGTCTTGATAGCCGCGCGAATCCGGCGCCACTCGTGTCGAAGGTGGAATCGCTTCGTCTCGGCCATTCGCGTCCGACCGATGCTCGTCTCGCGAAGTCCTTGGTGGCGAATGGCGATCATCGTGGTCATGCTGGCGAAGGCGTAAAGGTAAAGCAAACGCGTGCCGAGGACCACGCCCGTGCGATGGATGAGCCAACCTGCGATGGGCGAGAAGAACCCAGCGACGGTCGCGACCACCTGTAGCGCGGTGAAAACACGCGAGCGCATGTTGGCGGGGGTGTCCTCAGTCAAAAGGCAATACCACGCCGTGGTTGAGATGCGCTGAAAACCGTTGAAGAAGAAGGCAAGGGCGAAGCCCCACCAATCGTGCGATACGGCCCAGAGCAGCGCGGCGGCGGACCAACTGACGAGATCGGTCACCCAAAGCGCCTTTTTGCGCCCCATGCGATCCGTCGCGTACCCGCTCAACAGAGCGGAGAGCATTTGGACGACGAGGTTCATGGTGGTGAGCCAGCCAAGTTCCACGCTCGTCAACCCTGTCTGCAACATGTAGACGGACGCGTATGTGGTATACATGTTGTAGGGGATTACGAAAAGCGGTTCTGCGATAATGCAGGTTCGGGGATTTTGGGGCATAGCACTTTTCACCGTCGTCACCCTCATGGCGGTATGGTACTGTATCGGGTGGTATCCCTGACTGTCAAGAAGCGAATACGTTTTCGCTTCCAAGGTACCATCATCAATCTATCGAATGTGATGGCGAACGACCAATCCATATAATGGGAAATGGTGATGTGGGCATGGCTTCTCCCGCCAAATACGTGATGGTCAAAGAGCAAATCCGGGAGTGGATCCGCACGGGGAAGGTGAAACCCGGGCAGAAGATCTACTCGGAAAATGAACTCATCAAGATGTTCCGCGTCAGCCGGCATACCATCCGGCAAGCGGTGGGGGACCTCGTGCACGAGGGACTTTTGTACCGGGAGCAAGGTGCCGGGACGTTCTGCGCCTTTCCGCAGGAGGAGCGGGCGTCGGGAGAGAGCCAGGAGGCGCGAAAGTATATCGGCGTGATCACGACGTACATCTCGGACTACATCTTTCCGAGTATCATCCGCGGCATTGAGTCGTACGTGACGAACAAAGGGTACTCGCTGATTCTGGCGTGCACGTACAACAATCTGTCCAAAGAGGCGCAGTGCCTCGAGTCGATGTTGCAGCGGCCGATAGCGGGGCTGATTGTGGAGCCGACGGAGTCGAGTACGTACAATCCGAACATCCGGTACTACCTGGAGCTGGAGCAGCGAAAGATCCCGTATGTGATGATCAACCAGTACTATCCGCAGCTCGACCCGCCGCACATCATCATGGACGACAAGAAGGGCGGCTGGATGGCGACGCACCACCTCTTGGAGCTTGGGCATCGGAAGTTGATGGGGATCTTCAAGACGGACGACTTGCAGGGCGTGTACCGGATGCAGGGGTTCATGGACGCGTGCCGGGAGGCGGGCGTGTCGGTAAAGCCGGAGTGGCTCATCACGTACCGGACGGAGGAGTTGGGCGAGGAGGTTGTGCGTCGGGTGCGAGGGGAGTTGGAGCGCGAGGAGGAGCGGCCGACGGGGATTGTGTGCTACAACGACCAGTTGGCGGTGAAGGTGCTGGACGTGCTGCGAGAGCTTGGGATCCGGGTGCCGGAGGAGATGTCGCTGGTGGGATATGACGACTCGTATCTGGCGGAGGCGACGGAGATCAAGCTGACGACGGTGGAGCATCCGAAGACGCAGATGGGGCTGGACGCGGCGAAGTGGGTGATGCGTGCCATCGAGCGTGGGAAGCGTGATGGAGAGGAACCGGGGTCTATCGTGTATGAGCCCAAGCTGGTGATTCGAAGTTCGACGGCACCGGTGGCCGTCGGCACCGCGTGAGACTCGCGGCCAGTATCCCACGACTTGCATGCATCGATGAGTGGACCGGCCTCGCGGCGGCCGGTCTTCCTCATTTGTGCGCATGAAAGCGCATTGACAAAGACAAGAAACCGCTTTATTCTACAAGTTGTACGTACATTATAGATTTTAAACATCATTGTCCGGACATCTTTCGGCCGACGTCGTGCCCACAGCTTGGAGGAGGTGCGCCATGTCCACTCAGCAGACGCAAGGCTCTCGTGCCTACGCGGTGACCATCTCGCTGGCGGCCGCAATGGGAGGGCTGCTCTACGGCTACGATACCGCTGTGATTTCCGGTGCCATCGGTTTCTTGAAAACGCTCTATCACCTCTCACCTTTCATGCAGGGATTGGTGATCTCCAGCATCATGATCGGCGGCGTCATCGGCGTGGCCGTATCCGGCTTCTTGAGCGATCGCGTTGGGCGCCGAAAGGTCCTCATGACAGCTGCCGTTCTGTTCGCAATCGCGGCATTCGTTTCTGCCATCTCGTCGGATGTCACCACGCTCATTCTTGCCCGAATCGTCGGCGGTCTCGGCATCGGCATGGGATCGGCGCTCTCGGTCACCTACATCTCCGAGTGTGCGCCGACGCACATCCGCGGGGCTCTATCGTCGCTCTATCAGTTGCTCACCATCATCGGCATCTTTCTGACCTACCTGACCAACTACCTGATTCAGCGCTCCGGATCGGTCGCCTGGGACGTGCACACGGGTTGGCGCTGGATGCTGGGGCTCGGCTCTGTACCAGCGGCTATCTTCTTTTTCGTCCTGCTATTTGCACCGGAGAGTCCACGGTGGTTGACGAAGGTCGGCCGGATCGACGAAGCGCAGCGGATCTTGGTGCGCATCAATGGATCCAGTGTTGGTCAGCGTGAACTCGAGTCCATTCGCGAATCGATTGCGAGTGAAAGCGCTGCAAGCATCCGTGATCTTCTGAAGCCCGGTTGGCGCAAGGCGCTCGGCGTCGGCATCCTCCTGGCTCTCTTCAACCAAATCATCGGCATGAATGCTGTCACGTATTACGGCCCCGAAATCTTCAGGATGGTGGGGTTCAGCCTCAACTCCGATTTCGAGATTCAAGCGTTCTTCGGCGCCATGTGGGTCGTGTTCACTGTCGTCGCGGTCGTTCTGATCGATCGCGTCGGCAGAAAACCGCTCATGATCGTCGGCTCCGCGCTGATGGCCATCTTCATGGCGCTGATGGGCTTGACCTTTTACCTGCACGTTCACAACGGGTTCTGGCTCGTGCTGTTCATCATGGGGTTCACGGCGGCGTTCAGTGTGTCCATGGGTCCGATTCCTTGGATCATGATCCCGGAAATCTTTCCGAACCACCTGCGTGCCCGCGCGGCAGGCGTGGCGACCATCTTCCTGTGGGGAGCCAACTGGGCCATCGGCCAGTTTACGCCGGTGTTGCTGAACGATCTCGGCGGCGCCTATACCTTCTGGATTTTTGCGGTCATCAACATCCTCGGGGTGCTGTTCGTGACAGCCTGGGTGCCGGAGACGAAAAACCGCTCCCTGGAAGAGATTGAATCCATCTGGATGGCTTCGGGGAGCGGGGTGTCGCCGTCGCAGCGAGAGGCGCACGAACGCGCGAAGCGCGCCCATTTTTGACCCTGACTTGTCCGAATAACTCATTGTGCTCGATCGACCTTGTAAGTACAATTGAGGTGATGTCTGCGGTTCCACCCTCTGAATGCGCGAAGGAATGTGGGGATGGATATGGGCAAATATTCGATTGGCGTGGACTACGGGACGCAGTCCGGGCGCGCCGTGTTGGTCGAGATTGGGACAGGTCGCGAGATTGCGACGGCCGTCAAGGAGTACACGCATGGCGTGATGGACGAGTACCTGCCGGATGGGGTGACGCGCCTCGGACCCGACTGGGCGCTCCAGCATCCGCGCGATTATGTGGAGGTCCTCGAGGAGACGATTCCTCGGCTTCTCCGCGAGTCGGGCGTGCGGCCGGAGGACGTGATCGGCATCGGCATCGACTTCACGTCTTGTACGATGCTTCCGATTCGGGCCGACGGCACGCCGCTCTGCTTGGAGCCGCGCTTTGAACGGCATCCGCACGCGTACGTGAAGCTCTGGAAGCACCATGCCGCGCAGGACGAAGCGAACAAGTTGAACGAGATTGCGCGCGAGCGCGGGGAGGCGTTTCTCGCGCGCTACGGCGGCAAGATCTCGTCGGAATGGATGATCCCGAAGATCTGGCAAATCCTCGACGAGGCGCCGGAGATCTACGATGCGGCGGACGCCATGGTGGAGGCGACCGACTGGATCGTCATGCAACTGACGGGCAAGCTCGTGCGCAGCTCGTGCCCGGCGGGGTACAAGTCCATCTGGCACAAGCGGACGGGGTATCCGAGCCGCGACTTCTTCAAGGCTCTTCATCCGCGCCTGGAGCACGTCGTAGAGGAGAAGCTCTGGGGGCCTATCCTGCCCATCGGATCGCGGGCAGGGGAGCTGACGGAGGCGATGGCGCGCCGCATAGGACTGGTGCCTGGGACGCCGGTGGCCGTGGGCAACGTGGATGCGCACGTGTCGATGCCGGCAGTCGGGATCACCGAGCCGGGCAAGATGCTGATGATCATCGGCACGTCGACCTGCCACGTCCTGTTGGGGACGGAGGAGCGCGCGGTGCCAGGCATGTGCGGCGTGGTGGAGGATGGGATCATTCCGGGGTACATGGGGTATGAGGCTGGGCAGTCCTGCGTCGGAGACCACTTCGAGTGGTGGATTGAAAACGGGGTGCCGCCGGCGTACTGGGACGAAGCGCGGCGCGAGGGCATCGGCATCCATGATCTCCTGACGCGCAAGGCGGCGAAGCTGAGACCGGGCGAGACGGGCCTTCTCGCACTCGACTGGTGGAACGGGAACCGATCCACGCTCGTCGACGCGGACCTCACGGGTCTTCTAATCGGCGCGACGCTCGCCACGAAGCCAGAGGATATCTACCGGGCGCTGATCGAGGCGACAGCGTACGGCACGCGGATGATTGTCGAGACCTTCCGGGCGAGCGGCGTGCCGGTCGACGAGATGTACGCGTGCGGCGGGATTGCGCAGAAGAACGCGCTGATGATGCAGATCTACGCGGACGTGCTCAACATGCCCATCTACATCGGCGCATCGACGCAGGCGCCGGCGCTCGGCGCGGCGATGTTTGGCGCTGTGGCGGCGGGGAAGGCGCGCGGCGGATACGACTCCATTGAGGAGGCGGCGCGGGAGATGGGCAGCGTGCGCGAGAAGCCGTACGTTCCGAACCCGAGCGCGGTGCGCGTGTACGACGCGCTGTACCGCGAGTACGCGCGGCTGTACGACTATTTCGGCCGCGGCGAAAACAATGTGATGAAGGTGCTGAAGCGCATCAAGAGCGCCGTGGCGCAGGAAGAGGTGAAGACATGCTGAGGGAACTGAAAGAAGCGGTCCTCGAGGCGAACCTGGCCCTGCCCAAGCACGGTCTTGTCACCTTCACCTGGGGGAACGTGAGTGGCATTTCTCGCAAGGACGGCCTCGTGGTCATCAAGCCGAGCGGCGTGCCATACGACGAGCTGACTGCCGATCACATGGTGGTGGTCGATCTCGACGGACGCGTCGTGGAGGGCGATTTGCGGCCGTCGTCAGACACGCCGACGCACCTCGAGCTATACAAGGCGTTTGAATCCATCGGCGGCATTGTGCACACGCATTCCCCGGCCGCGACGGCGTGGGCGCAGGCGCGGCGCCCCATCCCGGCGCTCGGCACGACGCACGCGGACTACTTTTACGGGGATGTGCCCGTGACGCGGCCGCTGACGAAGGACGAGGTGGAGCGCGGTTACGAGCTCGAGACGGGACGGGTGATTGTCGAGACGTTCCGCGCGCGCGGGCTGGACCCCGTCGCGATGCCGGCGGTGCTTCTGGCCAATCACGCGCCGTTTACGTGGGGGAAGGACCCTGCGGAGGCCGTGTATCACGCCGTGGTGCTCGAAGTGGTGGCGCAGATGGCGCGCGACACCCTGCTTCTTGCGGGCGGCGAGGCGCACATAGATTCGTTCTTGCTTGACAAGCACTATCAGCGCAAGCATGGGAAGAACGCGTATTACGGTCAACCCGGCGCGGCGGCGCACTGAGGTGTCCGGACGAGTCGATGGGAGAG
The DNA here is from genome assembly GCF_000219875.1 of Alicyclobacillus acidocaldarius subsp. acidocaldarius Tc-4-1. Taxonomy (NCBI): domain Bacteria; kingdom Bacillati; phylum Bacillota; class Bacilli; order Caryophanales; family Alicyclobacillaceae; genus Alicyclobacillus; species Alicyclobacillus acidocaldarius. The sequence goes on along the minus strand of NC_017167.1, from coordinate 3,076,912 downwards.
ATGGTTGGATGAAGATGCCGGCTTATGAATTCTGGTTTGTGGTGGGCAGTCAGCACCTGTACGGGGAAGAGGCCCTCGCCCAGGTGGAAGCGCATGCGCGAGAGATGGTGCCGACGTTGCAGAAGGCCATCGGCAGCGCGCACACGCTGCGCTGGAAAGGCGTTCTGAAGGATGCGGACGAGATTCGCAGGCTGTGCCTCGAAGCGTCGGCGGACGACGCTTGTGCGGGCGTGATCGCATGGATGCACACGTTTTCGCCGGCGAAGATGTGGATTCGCGGCCTGATGGCGCTGCAAAAGCCGCTTTTGCACCTGCACACGCAGTTCAACCGGGATATCCCGTGGGACACGATTGATATGGACTTCATGAACCTGAACCAGTCGGCGCACGGAGACCGGGAGTTTGGGTTCATGGTGACTCGCCTCGGCATGCCGCGCAAGGTCATTGTTGGCCACTGGCAGGACCCGGAGGTGGCGAAGCGGATCCGCGGATGGGCCCTGACGGCGGTGGCGGCGGCTGTGAGCCGGGGGCTCAAAGTCGCGCGCTTCGGGGACAACATGCGCCAGGTTGCCGTCACGGAAGGCGACAAGGTGGAGGCCGAGGCGCGGTTTGGCTGGTCCGTAAACGGCTACGGCGTGGGCGATCTCGCCGAGCGCGTGCGGGCGGTGTCGGAGGCCGAGATCGACCGGCTCATCGATGAATACCAGACGCTCTACGAGTTCGCGCCGGGGTGCGAGAAGGGCGGCCCGCTGCATGACGCCGTGCGCGAACAGGCGCGCATCGAGCTTGGGCTTCGGTCCTTCCTCGAGGAAGGCGGCTTCGAGGCCTTCACGACGACGTTTGAGGATCTGCACGGGCTGCGGCAACTGCCGGGCCTCGCGGTGCAGCGCCTGATGGCCGACGGCTACGGCTTTGGCGGCGAAGGCGACTGGAAGACGGCGGCGTTCGTGCGCGTGCTGAAGGTCCTGGCCGAGGGCGAGGGCACGTCCTTCATGGAGGACTACACGTACCACTTCGAACCGGGCAACGAGATGGTGCTCGGCGCGCACATGCTGGAGGTGTGCCCGACCATCGCGGCGACGCGACCGCGCGTGGAGGTGCACCCGCTCTCCATCGGCGGCAAGGAGGATCCGGCGCGGCTGGTGTTCGACGGCGCAGGCGGGCCCGCCGTGCAGGCCACCATCGTCGATCTCGGCCACCGCTTCCGTATGGTTGTGAACAAGGTGGAGGCCATTCAGCCGGATCGCCCGATGCCGAAGTTGCCCGTGGCGCGCGTTTTATGGAAGCCGCTGCCGTCGCTCGCGTCGGCGGCCGAGAGCTGGATTCTCGCAGGCGGCGCGCATCACACGGTGTTCTCATATCGGGTGACGGTGGAGCAACTGCAGGACCTCGCCGACATGATGGGCGTGGAGTGCGTCGTCATTGACGAGCACTCGACGCCGCGCCAGATTGCGATCGAACTTCGGTGGAACGAGGCGGTGTACGGCCGCTGAGCGAAGGTGTGGGGCTGCCAAAGCGCAGCCCCGCGTTGTTTTGGGGGGAACGCGCGTGAATTGGAGCTTGGATGACCTGAAGAGGCTTGCGACGGACTGCCCGTGCGGCCAACCGCACCAAGCCATCCCGTTGGAACACCTCGAGGTGGGACCGGGAGCTTTGGCAAACGCCGCGGCGTGGATCCGAGCGCGATATGGGCGCGTGGTGCTCGTGATGGATGAGCATACGCGCGCGGCGGCGGGCGATGCGCTCGCCCAGGGCTTGACCGACCTCGGCGTGTTGTGGACGGCCTGCCTCATCGAGCCGAATGCCCAGGGCGACGTGGTGGCGGACGAGCGGTCCATCGTTCAGGCGCTTATCGCAGCGGGTCCGGACGTCGAGGCGCTCGTGGCGGTGGGCTCGGGCACGCTCCACGACATCGCCCGGTTTGCGAGTTACAAGATGCGAATTCCGTTCGTGAGCGTGCCGACGGCGCCGTCGGTCGACGGATTCACGTCCGCCGGCGCGCCGCTCATCGTGCGCGGCATCAAGACGACCTACCAGACGCAGGCGCCCATCGCGCTTTTCGCGGACACGGACGTTCTCGAACGGGCGCCGAGGGAACTCGTGTGGGCGGGATTCGGCGACGTGATGGGCAAATCCACCTCGCTCGCGGACTGGGCGTTCGGGGCTATCGCGGCGGGGGAGCCGTATTGCGCCCATCTGGCGGCGCTCACGCGCGAAGCGCTGGAGATGGCCGTGGCGCAGGCGGACGGCCTCGCCCGCGCGCGAACCGACGCCATTCGCAGCCTGATGGAGGCGCTCATCCTGTCCGGAATTGTGATGCTCCTGTTCGGGCAGTCCCACCCGGCGTCCGGCGGAGAACACCATCTGTCGCACGACTGGGGAGATGGAGTTCCTGCGATCCGGCAGGCGCCAGATCCTCCATGGCCTCAAGGTGGCTGCGGCGTGCGGCGTGATCGCGGACGTCTATCACGCGCACGTGGAGGACGCGGTCGCGGAGGCCGTGCGCGCGGGACAGGCGCCGTGGGCGTCCCTTGCGGGGCGCGAGGAAGAGGTGCGCGCGATTGTGGCGTCGATTCCGTCCGGCGATCACGTCCGGTCGCTCATGCGCCGCATTGGCGCGCCGGCGGAGCCATCCGAACTGGGCGTGGAACGAAGCCTTGTGTCGGCGAGCTTGAAGCGCGCGCACAAGCTCAGGAACCGCTACACCATGCTTCGACTGTTGAACGAGACCAACGTGCTCTGAGGTGTCGCCCTGTCGCCCGCTGTTGCAGGGCCTCGGTTTGTTTTATACTCATGTGAAGATAACGGCCGGGGTGGGTGATAGGGTGATTCACATCAAGGAGTTGCGGTCGGGCTTGCCGCTATTCAAGGCGCTGGGTTCGGAGGTCCGCGTCGCGCTGCTGGAACTCTTGCTCCAACATGGGCGGCTGAACATGGACGAGATCGCCAAACGGCTTGGGATCACAAACGGCGCGGTGACGCAGCACGTCCGAAAGCTCGAGGAATGCGGACTCGTGGTCACAGAGACGGCGGGGGCGCGCCACGGGCTGCAGAAGTTTTGCTACGTCAACGAACAGAAGATCCTCGTGGAACTCGCCCCGGAGACGAAAGACCAGGACGTGTACGAGGTGGACATCCGGGTGGGCCACTATGTCTCGTTCGAGGTGTGGCCCACCTGCGGCCTGGCCACGGCCGAGACCATCATCGGCACGTTTGACGATCCCCGGTACTTCGCCGACCCGCAGCACATCGACGCCGAGATTGTGTGGCTTACTAAAGGGTATCTGGAGTACTGGATCCCGAACTTCATTCGCACGGACAGGCCGGTGGAGGAAATTCAGATTATCGCGGAATTGGCCTCCGAGGCGCCGTCGTACAACAACGACTATCCCTCCGACATTCACTTCTCCATTAACGGCGTGGACATCGGCTACTGGACCAGCCCGGGCGATTTCGGAGACGAGCGCGGCCGGCAGAATCCGAGCTGGTGGCCGCCGCATCTCAACCAGTACGGACACCTGAAACTCGTCCGCGTGAACCACGAAGGCACCTTCATCGACGGGTGCAAAATCTCAGACGTGACCATTGAGGATCTGCAGCCGTTTCGGGGGCATGCCATTCCGCTGCGATTCTCGGTGCCGGAGCACGCGCGCCACGTGGGGGGGATGACCATTTTTGGCCGGAGATTCGGGCACTACGATCAGGACATCAAAGTGCGCGTGATCTACGGGCGTGGGGCGAGGGATTGATTTAATAAAATATAAAATAATTAATCATGATATAAATTTGTTATTGACGAAGCCGAGATGTTTGTTTATTCTGTACGTAGAAAGCGCATTCAGAGGTTGAGAGCAGGCATTGTTGAGCATGGGTCTAAAATATTTGAGGGGGTGCTCGTTAGGTTCGGAGTCGTCAATGGGTCTTCGCCTGGGTTGTACGTATGACTTTAAAAAAGGGGGCGTTGTCCGTATGAAAAAGCTACACAAAAAGACAGCGGTGGTCGGCTCGATGACTGGGGTGTTGGCGGTCCTTGCCGCTGGTTGTGGCACGTCGTCCGGCCAAACGTCAACCGCTACGAATCAGACCGCCGCAGGTTCAGCGTCCGTAAAGATGGTTGATGGGCTGCCATTACCCCAATATAACGGCAAGGCAACGCTGACGTGGTGGTCCTGGGTTCCCAATGCGCAAAAAGAAGTCGATATTTTTGAAAAATACTATCCGAACATCAAGGTTCATTTGGTGGATGCAGGCGCAGGTGCGACAGAGTACCAGAAATTTAGCACCGTAATACAGGCGGGCAGTGGTATTCCGGACGTTGTCATGCTTGAATTCGATGTCATGCCTGAGTACATCGCAACAGGCGCACTGCAGGACATCTCTCCATGGGTATCTCAGCTAAAGAGTCGCTTCACGCCGTGGACCTGGAATCAGGTATCCGTTGGTTCCCACGTGTATGGAATTCCAGAAGATACGGGTCCGATGGGGCTCTTCTACCAGAGTTCGCTGTTCAACAAGTATCATCTGAAGGTTCCAACCACTTGGAGTCAGTTTCAACAAGAGGCATTAGAGTTCCATAAGCTTGATCCTTCGAAATATTTCTCTTACTTCTCAAACAATGATGGTCAATGGATGTTTGGTCTGTTGTGGCAAGCGGGGTGCGTTCCGTTCCAGGGGTCAGGTAACAATTGGAAAGTAGATATCGATTCACCTAAGGCGGTTCAAGTGTTCTCGATGTGGCAGAAACTCGTCAAGGCCGGTGCTGTGCAAAGTATTGCAGCTGGTTCCCCAGAATGGCAGAAGAACATCAACGCGGGTCTTTATGCCACCGCGGTTGGATCCGCTTGGTACGACAGCGAGATCCTTGTCCCGTATGATCACAACCTTTCTGTCCATAAGTGGCGGGCCGCTTTCATTCCCGAGTGGACGCCAGGCGATACCATGGATGGAGACTGGGGAGGCTCTGTCCAGGCCGTGACGAAAGCGACCAAGTATCCCGAAGCGGCCGCTATATTTGCGGCTTTCATCAATGCCGCGCCTGCGGAGTTGGCGCACGACGTTGCGCCTGCGAAAGACGGTGGTGGCGGGCTGTTCCCGGCGGCAACTGCCGGATTCGACATCCCGTCGTTCAAGCAGCCGAATCCAGCGCTCGACAACCAGCCTGCCAATGTCGACGTGTTCGAGAAAGAGTCTCCTCGTGTGAATACCAAGTTCCAGTGGAGCCCGTGGTCAAGCTACGTGTTTAACGAACTGCAGACTGAGATAGGCAAGGCGTTCTCGGGTAAGGAAAGTGTGCAACAGGCTTTGGCGAATGTCCAGCAGGCGGTCGTGAATTACGCTCGCTCCCAGGGATATAACGTGACCACTTGAATTCGGCCCAGTGCCCTCGAGCTGTCTAGCTCGAGGGCGTCCCTGAAAGCGAAAGGATGTGATGCCGAGTGCGGGCTGCTCTCAGACATTCGAGGAATGCGTCAGCCGCTGCGTTTTTGGCGCCCTTCATTCTTCTGTTCATTGCTTTTCTTTTCGCACCGTTGCTTTACGCCTTCTACACGAGTCTTTTCATCGAACGATTTGGCCAACCCATTTTTGTCGGGTTTCGAAACTACGTGAACGCGTTCCAAGACGGGGCGTTTTGGAGTTCTGTTGTGAACGTCATCCGATATGCGATTCTGCAAGGAGTCATCATGATTGTACTCTCGTTGATTTTGGCCCTTGTACTGGACACGAAGTATGCGAGATGGAAACCGTTATTCAGATTGATCTATTTTCTTCCATATGCAGTGCCGGGTGTATTTGCGTCGATCATGTGGGGATTTCTGTACTCCAAGCCACTGGATCCCCTTTTACAAGCACTTCACTTTGACCCATTGTCCTCGGCAGCCCTACTTTACAGCATCATCAACATCGCAACGTGGGAATGGGCCGGGTATAACATGACCCTGTACTCAGCCTCCTTAACCGGGGTCTCGACAGATTTGTACGAGGCAGCGATAGTAGACGGATGCAACGAGTTCCAGTTGGCCTGGCACATTAAGCTTCCGTTGCTGAGGCCCACCATTCTCATGACAGTCATTCTCAGCTTCATCGGATCGATGCAGCTGTTCAACGAACCGTTCCTCCTGAGCGCGTTGACGCCGATATCTCAGACGTTCACGCCAAATATGGATATCTATGCGATGGCGTTCAATCTTACGAACCTTCCTTACGCTGCGACGCTTGCCGTGCTTCTCGGCGCAATTACTATTTTCATCTCGGCGTGCGTCATGATCGCTGCTCGCGTAATTGGGCGTCGCTCGCGAGAGCGGACTGCGCTGCGGATGTCGTCTGAAGAGGTGTTGAGCACATGAGTACAAGCGTCTTTCAGAGTAGGCCAAATGTGCGAGCTGACAGCTCGGCATCGCCTCATTCGGCGTTCGTCCGCCATTTCGTGACGGTGTTGGTGATGGTCTTCCTCGTGGTGGTTGCGGTCTACTTTCTCATTCCGGTGGTATGGTTACTGATTGCATCTACCAAGACGCAAGCAGAACTACAGAGTACAGGTATATTTTCATTGCCGAAGCGTCTAGAGTTGCTCCAAAACATTCGCTTACTCTTTGCTTACAATAATGGCGTATTTGCAAGATGGTTCCTAAACTCTATCATCTACTCCGGATCCGTCGCCATACTCACGTGTTTGGTCAGTGCGATGGCGGGCTATGCACTCGCGAAATTCGATTTCCGAGGAAGAGAAGTCCTTTTCTATGTGATTCTTGCTTCCATGATGATTCCAGGAACGGTGGCGACCATTCCTCTGTTCGTAATTGAACAGCCGCTCCATCTTGTCAACACGTATCTAGGGGTCATCCTTCCACTGATAGCAAGTCCTTTTGGCGTGTATTTCCTCCGAATTTATATCCGCGATGTGGTGCCCAACGAAATGCTGGAGGCCGCAAAGGTGGACGGGGCACCGGAACGGACGATCTTTTGGAGGATCGTACTCCCTGTGATTCGCCCAGCGATTGTCACACTCCTGCTTATTAGCTTTATAGGGACATGGAACAACTTTTTCTTACCGTTGGTGCTTCTTCACAACCAGTCGCTCTATCCACTGCCGGTTGGTGTGGATGTTCTCCTAAGCCTGATCGCTACACCTGCGGCAGACCAATCCATGCCTATTTATCAACTTGTGATTACGGCTTCTCTGTTGTCCATCCTGCCGATGATCATTGGGTTTATCCTGTTCCGAAAGCAAATTGTTACCGGGCTGACACAGGGAAGCGTAAAACTTTAGAGCCGAGAAGGAGAATCCCCTATGTCCAACCTGAAAGCGCGCATGACCATCGATCCGGCGTACCGCCTCGCGGAGACCGACCCACGGATCTACGGGTCCTTCATCGAACACCTCGGCCGTGCCGTCTACGGCGGCATTTACGATCCCGGCCATCCTACCGCAGACGAAGACGGATTTCGCCTGGACGTGATCGATCTCGTCAAAGAGCTGAACGTTCCCATCGTTCGGTATCCGGGGGGCAATTTCGTCTCGGGCTACCGTTGGGAAGACGGCGTGGGGCCCGTGGAACAGCGCCCCGTCCAGCTGGATCTCGCCTGGCGCAGCCTGGAGCCGAATCGCGTGGGCCTCAATGAATTCGCGCGTTGGGCGAAGAAGGCGAACAGCCAGGTCATGATGGCCGTCAACCTCGGCACTCGCGGCATTGAAGAGGCCAAGCAGATTGTCGAATATTGCAATCACCCCGGAGGAAGCTACTGGAGCGACCTTCGCCGCAAGCACGGTGTCGAGCAGCCGCACGGCATCCGCGTGTGGTGCCTCGGCAACGAGATGGACGGTCCCTGGCAGATCGGCCGCAAGACCGCGGACGAATACGGCCGCCTCGCGCAGGAGGCCGCCAAGGTCATGAAGTGGGTCGATCCGTCCATCGAACTCGTCGCGTGCGGAAGCTCCGGCTCCAAAATCGCCACGTTCCCCGATTGGGAGCGGATTGTCCTCGAGCACGCCTACGACGAGGTGGACTACCTGTCGCTGCACACATACTACGGCAACCGCGACGGCGATCTCGCCAATTTCCTGGCCTCTTCGCTGGACATGGACGCGTTCATCCGCACCGTCGTGGCGACATGCGACTTCGTTCGCGCGAAAAAGCGCTCGAACAAAACCATCTATCTCTCCTTCGACGAATGGAACGTGTGGTTCCACTCGAACGAGGCGGACAAACAGGTCGAGCCTTGGCAGGTGGGGCCGCCGCTTCTCGAAGACGTGTACACGATGGAAGACGCGCTCGTAGTGGGTTGCATGCTCATCACGCTGCTCAAGCACGCCGATCGCGTCCGGATTGCGTGCCTCGCGCAGCTGGTCAACGTCATTGCGCCCATCATGACGGAAAACGGCGGCCCGAGCTGGCGCCAGACCATCTTCTATCCGTTCGCGCACGCCTCGAACCTCGCGCGCGGCGTGGTGTTGTACGCGCCGGTGGAGTCGACGAAATACGACAGCAAGGATTTCACCGACGTGCCACACCTCGAGGCGGTCCCGGTGTGGAACGAGGCGGCGGGCGAGCTGGTCCTCCTGGCGGTGAACCGCGCTGAGGAGCCGCTCGCGCTCGACGTGGACCTGCGCGGATTCCCCAATGCTCAGGCGGAAAAGCACATCGTGCTCACGCATCCGAATATGAAAGCAGCCAATACGAAAGAACGTCCGAACGAAGTTGTCCCCCAAAAGCGGTCTATTGGCGCGGTGGATGCGGGACGGCTCGCCGTGGAACTGCCCGCGCTGTCGTGGAACGTGATTCAATTGTCCGTGTAAAGGCCGCTAGGTGGGCCGCGTCTGACGCGGCCCAGCCCTTAAAAATGAGCACGCTCGACGCGGGTCCCATACTTCGCCGTGGCCCAGGATAGGATGATTGCGGTCCACGCAAAGAAAAGAAGTACACTCACAGTCATGATGATGGGAGACGTCGCGGCCATATCCGACATCCATGGGGCGGCTTTGCGCAAGTCAGGAATTTCGCGTACGGCCTGCGCGTCGAGAATGCTCCAAGGACTGAGGGGTACACGTACCCCGGACCCTGGGCGTTCGACCTGGATCATCCATATACACAAAACCAAGTTGTAAAGCGTTCCTGTAAACAGCGCGTGGCTGACCACGGTTACAGCAGCCGCTGTAGTTGCGATGAACGTTAGCTTGATTATCGTTGAGGCAAGGAGCCACGCAGTCGGAACGACTTGCGGGGGTTGCGAGTCTAGTGGTGGGAAGGCGAGAATTCCCGCCGAGAGGAATGCGATTAACAACAACAGTCCCAGCGTCACGGCCGCCATCAGCCAAGTAAAGCGCCTCCAAAGCATATGGAGAAACGTCAGGCCTCGAACACGGAATTCTCCATCCATGCCTTGACGCATATCGTGCCAAAACATGAACGAAATCCAGACGCCAAACAGAAATGTAGATGCAGGGGAATTCGCCCACGCGAGAGCGATTTCCACGGTCTCGACAAGGTTCAGATGAACTTCAGAACCCAATCCTGAGCTTTGTGTAGCGCATGCCGCAAGTCCATAAGCTAAGCTACCTATCCACCAAAGGGAACCGCCCAGAAGAAGCGGGCGGCGGACGGTCTTCCACAATCGAGCACCTCCTCACGTTGACGAAATGAGAGACACCATTTTTTCTGGAGGAATGATCCATTCCACGTGAGCGCGGTAGGCCTGCAAATCTTTGTTCATGTTCTGAAGCACTTGCGGAAAGCGCTTCGCTAACTGTGCTGCGACGAAACTCGGAATCCAGTCAACTTCACTTTCCCAGGACAGGTGGTTCGCGCGAGCCTTCATCATCGCGATTGACCAATTTGACGGTCTGGCGTCGGAGAACGGCGATAGCTGCTCCCGGATGTATTCTGACAAGTCGGACGGGATAGAGATGTGCCACTTCTGCGCTGCCCCAACCATCAGCGCCAACGACTGCACAAGTCCTGAGCAACTGTCTTCAAACGAGGATGCATTAGGAGAGCGAAGAGCTGATTCCATCGCACTCTGTGACTGTCGAGTACTCATGTAGAAAAAATATACATCTCTGCTAGTCAGGCTGTAAGGACCGATCTTCGCGACGACAAGGTCTCGCATACGGAGACTCTTCGAATGTGCCTCGGCCCACATCTGCTCGGCGGTGCGAAGCCTCGCGGCATCTGAACGGTGCGTCCACGCCGGAATGACGACATAGTATGCGACCAGCATCACTCCGATAGCTACACAGAACCCGGTGATGATGAATTTGCGAACGGAATTCACGAGTCCACCTCCGCACGAATGTCCTGGCGCACCAAGCGTTTCGGTTCGGCTCTACCAACCTTTCCAAAAGCCCACGCGGTAAATGCGATGCAAAGAGTGAGTTCGGCGCCGAGCAAGGCGCAAGCAGCGAACGATGTTGGAAGATAGCGCATGAGAATCCAATGAGTGCTCGCGCTGCTTCCAAGATAGATGCCAATATGACTTGCATCCGTAAACGGATAAGTGGTTGGCGATCCGCGGGCAGCGAGCCTCGTACCCCATGTAAACGTGGTTTGTGTCAAAACGCTCAGGTTGTCAAATGGACTTATAGCCGCAAGAATCCACGACACTCTCGGAGATATGAATAGGGTAATCGCGTTCAAGATTCGGGGCTCCGTCGTGAAGTGTAGCCACCATGCGGTCCAGGCACTCAGCGCACCAAGTGCGAAGTTGGACCATAGTGCCATGAACGCGAGACCCATCACACCCATGGTCCACGCGAATAAGATGCCTGAAGTGGCGACGCGAATGCACAAGAGGAGGTGTGACCCAGACGGCCAAAATCCGTGGAACACACAAATGCAGATCGCGACCATGACGCCAGCGACCTGTGTAAGACATGCAAGTGTTAGGAGGGAAATCAATCGTGTGAACACCCATGTGCGCGTCGCGTGCGGGAATCTAACCAGATGCTCCGAGGGCATAGAAGGCCGCCAGTCGTTCCACGACCACAAAGCACCTGTCGCAGCCCAAATCCCAACGCGAAATAAATAAGGAGTTGACAACCATGTTAGAACGTAAGGAATGACATACTCCGAACTGTAGAAGCCAGTCCACTCCCTCGAAGTGACACTCAACGGTCCGCGTGCAACCATGTCCGAATGCAACTGCCAAATGAGGTATCCAACATCTGTTGCGAGGGAAAGCCATGCCACCCAGTGACGCCGAATGCGAATCCACTCGGCGCGAAGAGCTTGAATCAAAATGCGTCACTCCTTGCGTGGTGCGCCGTTTCGTCAGCGAGTGGTTGAAAACCTGCGTTCAGGAGACATTCCACTGCGTAACTGAACATTTCAGATTCGGGGGATAGAATGATTTCTACCGGATTTTCCCCCTCTTGAAAGGGCACATGGTTCCGTTTGAGTACATCTGCCCATTTCGCATCCATTTTACCGTTTCTCTCCACAAGCACTCGCTGTGCAAACTCGACTCGGGAACCGCAGAAATCCACAGTGTGGTTGGAGATTCGAACCACCTGACGAATTTTTTGGGGAAAGCCGTATGCCGCGTGAAGCACCATCACAACGTGCTCTGCATGTGTTCGGAGAGCCCTGTCGACTTCCTTCCATAGCGCGTCGACTCCCCGGGCGTCCAATCCCGTGAAGGGTTCGTCGAGTATCCAAACTTTCGGTTGGCTCCAGACGCTACAGACAATACCTAGCCTTTGTTTCTGCCCACGCGAAAAGCCACGTATACGGTCTTCGGGCACACTAAAGCGGTGAAGAAGCTCGTCGTATTCAGATATCCATTTCCTTCCTGTAAGATGAACATAGTAGGCAAGCATTTCACTCGCCGTCAAATGCTCATAGAAAGATGGCGGATCGAGGAGTACACCCATTTCCGGGCCTAACCGTCGGATGGGCTTCCCGTTGAATCGTATTTCCCCGCGCGTAGGTCGCCATTGCCCTGCGATGCACCGTATGAGAGTTGATTTACCAGATCCGTTCGTGCCAACAATCACCGTGAGGCCGGGTTGAAGGACAGTGTTGACGTCTCGGAGAATCCACGACCGCCCAACGCGTTTGTCCATGTGCAAAATTTCAATCAAGTCGTATGGCCCTCCCAAACGCTCGCGAAGCGCCGCCCAAGATTCAACGGCGCATCCGCATGTCTCAATGGATGCATAGCATCATCCTCTGATGTACGCGGCGCTTGTGGGCGCGAGAAAGGTTGCCTGTGTTTGTTGGCCGTTCTGTAACTGAACGATGGCGTATCCAGTCAACGTCGCAGTGTACACACCGGCACGAGGGAACGTGTGCGTGTTGCTCGCCGACCAATCCGGAGAGTTCTTTTGCCAAGGCCAAAAGTTGACGGGACCCGAATGGGAACCTCCATCGCTGTATGTAATTGTGAAAGCACCTCCTACGATGTTACCCTGGGTCGAATGAGCACCAACCTCAGCTGTTCCAACTGTTCCATAGTCCCAGCCGAGGTTACAATACGAATGTCCTGCATTGCCCGAGACGGTCGTTTGTGGAACTGCAGCTGCCAGCGCAACCGCACCTCCTGCGAATACACCAAAGACGACGCTAACGCCTGTCCAAAGCAAATTTCGTGTGCGCATGCGTTTCGCCCTCCTTGTAGATTCTGTAGCTCACGGTCGTGATTTGACGGTGTCTCTCATCTTAAGCGACAACCATGGTTACCATCTGATTAACAATTCTTTCAAGATAATCTTGAGATACTCGCAGCATGTAGCCCACTCCGTGCACGCTCACGATGAGGCTGCGGTCTCCCAGATGATTTCGAAGACGATAGATGAGATTGGCCAGATTGGCTCGACATGCTGTAGGAACAGTATTCCATAAAGCGTAAATAAGATCGGATGTTGGGACGATCTGATTGCGTTTTCTGAATAATTCATCTAACAATCGAAACTCCATATCCGACAACAGAATTTCTTTTCCCGAGCGCACAATCGATTGCCTTTCTCGGTCCCACAAGCAACGGGCAGAGAGTCTTACCGTACTCGACAAATCGAGTCTCACCTCGACCAGAACACAAGTGAACCCCGTGACGAACACAGCGGGATACGCTGCGTCTGAGCGAAACGCAACCATAACATAGCATTTTTGGTTCATCATATCCGCATGTATCTTCCAGGTCAATAGGTTCCATGGAATTGAAAGAACGCGAAGGAGGTTTGTTCTGTGTGGAGACGTCGTTTACACCATCCAATCCTGAGGGTGTCAGTGCGGGGAATCCGAATTTTCATGTCAGCTTTGTATGCGCTTGCGTTAACTTAATTTACATATTGCGTAGACAACAACGGTGTGCAAGATTTACACTGAATCTAGCCCTCGGCCGAAGGGCCGAGGCCCCGGGGAGGACGTTTTGTGAAACGCATCGATGCCATCATTCGTCCAGAGAAGCTCCAGACCACCATCAAGGCCCTGCGGCAGGTGGGTGTCACGGGATTCACGGTCATTCCGGTGCAGGGGCGCGGCCAGCAGAAGGACGCCATCGGCGTGTATCGAGGGCACGCGTACGACATTAACCTGCACCCAAAGATCAAGCTGGAGATTGTGGTCTCGGACAACTACGTGCCGGCGACGGTACAGGCCATCATCGGGGCCGCGCAGACGGGCAAGATGGGCGATGGGAAAATCTTTGTGTACGACATCCTCGAGGCGTACAACATTCGCACCGGCGAGATCGACGAGACCATCGACGAGTTGAATCAGAAGAGGGAGGACACCTAGTTCATGTCTTCACAGACCGCGCTGAACGCCGTCTGGGTGGTCCTCGCGGCCGCCCTCGTCCTGTTCATGGAAGGCGGGTTCAGCCTGTTGGAAGCAGGGCTCGTGCGCACGAAAAACGCGGTGAACGTCACGATGAAGGTGTTTGTGGACCTCACCTTCGGGGTACTGGCGTTCTACCTCGTGGGCGTGCACCTGGCGTTTGGACTGGACGTCGCGCACCTGTGGGGGTTCGGGCCTGCCGTCGCCCCGGCGAACGTGCCGCAGGCCGCCTTCGTTCTCTTTCAAATCGGGTTTGCCATCGCGGCGGCGTCCATCATTTCGGGCGCCGTGGCGGAGCGGATGAAGTTTTCCGCGTATGTCATCATCGTCATCCTGGTCTGTGCATTAGTCTATCCGCTCGGCGCGCACTGGGCGTGGGGGCCAAATGGGTGGCTCGGCAATCTCGGTATGGAGGACTTCGCCGGATCGGCCGTCATCCACGCGATGGGCGGATTCATGGCGCTCGGCTTCGCCAAGAGCGTCGGCCCGCGCGCGCAGCGATTCAACGCTGATGGGAGCGTGAACGTGTTTGCGCCGAGCAACATCCCGCTCGCCTCGGCCGGGGCGTTCATCCTCGCGTTCGGCTGGATTGGCTTCAACGCGGGCAGTACGCTCAACGCCTACGATCCGCGTCTGTCGAGCGTCGCGCTGAACACGGTCATCGCGGCTGCGGCTGGCGGTGCCGCCGCGGTGATGGTCACCATGATCCGCTTCAAAGTGGCGGATCCCAGCATGATGATGAACGGCGTGCTCTCAGGGCTGGTGGCCATCACGGCCGGGTGCGCGTTCGTCTCCCATTGGGCGGCCGTAGTCATCGGCGTCGTGGCAGGCATTTTGGTGGTTTTCGTTACCGGTTGGCTCGACGCCTGGAAAGTGGACGATCCCGTCGGCGCCTTCGCGGTCCACGGGGCAGGCGGCGTATGGGGGACGCTCGCGGTGGGCCTGTTCGACACCACGCGCGGCCTTTTCACCACCGGTCACGTTCACCTGGCCCTGGTCCAGCTTTTGGCCTGCGTCGTGTACCCGCTGTGGGGATTGCTCACATCGATTGGCATAGGGTGGGTGCTGAATCGCGTCCTTGGCCTGCGCGTGTCCGCCGAGACGGAAGAGGAGGGTATCGACGTCGTCGCCCACGGCATTCCTGCGTACAACGAGCTCGAGCGATTCACCGACCTTTGAAGTCGCGCATCTCCTCAAGCGACGCTGGCGGTCCGGCCGTTACAGCCGGATCGCCATTCGTCGCTTCGGGACCTCACGGCTAAGCCGCGCCGGCGTTCACCCATTTCGCGCCGGGCGCTCGAGCACGCTCACCCCGTAGGCCGGGAGCCGGACCGCGCCGCCTGTCGGCGACTCGCCATAGAGTAGCTTGTACTCCGCTTCATCGAGCGCCACCTCGCGCGCCTCGGGCGTGAAGTTCATGAGCACGACGTACTCCACGCCATCCCCCGCGCGCACCATGGCGCTCACGCCATCGGGCAACTCCCGCTCGAGGGCACGCGTCACGCCGGCATCGGCAGCGATGCGTGCGCTGATATTCCGCAGAAACGCGTCGTCGAGCCGCGCCGCGATGTAGTAGACCTTGCCCTGTCCCACGCGGTGAACCGTCGCCGCTGGCATGCCCGCGTAGTACTCGCCGTCGTACACCGCGATGGGCTCCGCGCCTTCGAGGTGGATTACCTCGCACAGTTCGCGCGCCTGGTAATGGCCCGCGAGGCCAAGCGGATTGCCGTCGACGGCCCGAACCGGCACGCGCTCGCCGTCGTACAGGGCGTCGATCTCCTCCGCCCACACGCCCGCAAGTTCGCGCAACGGGCCCGGGAATCCGCCCAAAAAGACGAGATCGTTCTCGTCCACGATGCCGGACCAGTAGGTGAGGACGAGCGATCCGCCCCGCTCCACGAACGCCTTCATGCGCGCGGCCACGCCTGGACGCACCATGTAGAGCATCGGCGCGACGACCAGTTTGTACCCGTCCAGCGGTTGTTCCTCGTCGATCACGTCCATCGGCACGCCCATCCGCCAAAGCGCCGCGTAGTGGTTCTCCACCGTCTCCTCGTAGTGCATGCCGATGTTCCGCGGGCCCTTGGCGTCCTCGAGTGCCCAGCGGTTCTCCCAGTCGAAGATGACGGCCGCGTCCGCCTTCACCTCCGCGCCGGCCATCGGCGCAAGTCGCTCCAGCATCTCGCCGACGGCTTGGACATCGCGGAAGACGCGGGTGTTGGCGTGGCCGACGTGATCGACCACAGCGCCGTGAAACTTCTCGCAGGAACCGCGGCTCTTGCGCCACTGGAAGTACTGCACCGAATCGGCGCCGTGCGCGATGGCCTGGAGCGAGACGAGCACGTGCACGCCAGGCCGCTTCTGCTTGCTCACCGCCTGCCAGTTGGTGACGCTCGGCGTGGACTCCATGAGCAGAAACGGCTTCTTGAGGATGGCGCGGTTGAGATCGTGCACCATGGCGGTGTGAACGGCCTCCGGGACGAGCGTCTCGTGCGTGTGCCAGCGGGGGTAGCTGTCCCACGAGATGACATCGAGCGCGTCGCGGAAGCGCCAGTAGTTGAGGCCCGGATACGTGCCCATGAAGTTGGTGGTGACCGGAAGGTTCGGGTTGACTTCCTTGAGCGGCATGATTTCATGGCGGCAGAAGTCGACCGTCTGATCCGTCACAAACCGCTTCCAATCGAGGTTGAGTCCGTGTATCGACATCTCGCCGTGCGGCATGGGCGACTCAATCTGGGACCATTCCGTGTACGTGTGGCTCCAAAACGGCGTCCACCACGCGTGGTTGAGCGCATCGAGCGTCTTGTATTTCCGCTTCAGCCAGTCGCGAAACGCCTCCTGGCACAGCGGGCAGTGGCATTCGCCGCCGTACTCATTGGACACGTGCCAGCCAATCACGCCCGGGTGATGGGCGTAGCGCTCCGCCAGCTTTCGGTTGATGATCCGCACCTTTTCGCGGTAGATGGGCGATGTGTAGCAATGGTTGTGGCGGCCGCCGTGCCGGTTGCGCCGCCCGTCGGGACCGACACGAAGGACTTCGGGGTATTTGGCGGACAGCCAGGCCGGCCGCGCGCCGCTCGGCGTAGCGAGCAGGATGCGCACGCCCGCATGCGTCAGCCGCTCGATGGTCTCATCGAGCCAGTCAAACGTGAACACCCCTTCTTCGGGCTCCAGGCTCACCCAGGAGAAGATGCCGAGGGAGACGACGTTCCACTTCGCTTCGCGCATCAGTTGGACGTCCTGCTCGAGGACGTCGGGATACGCCAGCCACTGATCCGGGTTGTAATCGCCACCGTGCAAAAAACCTTGAACGTTCGGGAAAATGGGTGCGTGCTTCGCCACAGGTCAACCTTCCCTTCCGCGTTGAATTCGCCATGGACTCGAGTCCATGCACAAGCCGCAAGCCTCTGTAGACGCGCTCAACTGCGCAGCGGCTTTTTCAGCAGCGCCTTGCGGTAGGCGAGGGGAGTGCAGTGCTTGTAGCTTCGAAACACCTTAATGAAATAGCTCACGTCGTGAAAACCGAGGTCCATGCCGATGGCCGTGATGCTTCGATTCGGGTCTTTCAGCAGGTCCGCAGCCCGCGCCACGCGCCGCTCATTCACATACTGCATGGGCTTGCGGTGGGTCATCTTCTTGAAAAATCGGCAAAAGTGTCCTTCGCTCATGTTGGCGACGCGCGCCAGATCAGACAGGCGGAGTTTGTCGCTGAGATGCGCGTCAATGTACGTGAGGACGGCCTTGAGCGTGTCCGCACGCCGGTCGTCCAGCTCCCGCCTGGGGCTGTCTTCAACCAGCAGTTTGGCTCGAAACAGTTGCGCGAGCACGTCGTACAGACAGCCCTTGACCGTGAGCTCGTAGCCGACAGGTTGTTCTTCCAGGGCTTCGGCGATCTCGCAAAGCCTCGCCGCAAGATGTGGCCGAATCGGGTGGTCCTGCGCGATGGCGCCGGGCAACCGCAGCTTTCCCGACGCGAGCGGCGCAAGGTAGGACTGCTGGACGCGATCGCCCGAAGGGCTCTCTAGAAGGTCGAGCCCAAAGACAATGGCCTTGCACTCGGAAGGACCTTTGCCGGGGGCGGCCATGCTGTGAAGTTCCCCACCGCTGAGAAGCGCGACGCCGCCATCCCCGAGGACGTGGAGCTGGCTGCCCGCCTGCAGACACACGCTGCCGCGCGTGACGACGATGAACTCGGCCTCGCTGTGCCAGTGCAGGTTGACCGTCTGCTGGTATGGCCCGGGCGTCAGAACGACGTGATAGGCCTGGATGTGAAAGCTCGCGTCGCCGTGCTGCCGGTGTTCAAGGAGATGTACGGCTTCCACCCGAAGTCCCTCGCATGCAAGCGATTTCAGAGGAGCGTGTTGGCACCCGAATCGTGCACTCCAGTGTCAGCATGCGCCACGCAACGCAATCTGTCAAGACGGTGGCGAGATTGAAGAGGACAGCGGATGTCAAAATTGTTCGATTTTCAGTCACGATCTTCTCATTCGCGTCTGTGCAGCGCGACTACAATACGGTGCACAGGCAGATCCTGCCGACCCGCGAATCCCGCGGCGTCGGTGAAAGCGCTGCCAGGAACCCGGTATCGAAGAGAAAGGGGAGGTCGCTGTGCGCAGACGAGTGAAGTGGATCGCAGGGGCGACAGTCATGTGCGTGCTGGGCGCCGCAGGAGGACTGGCGGGGTGTGGAACGCCCGCGGAGAAGGGTACAAACGCGGCTGCCATGGCGGCGAGCGCTGCGACGACTTCGCAAGGGGTGGTTCGGATCACGGCGCCGACGGGAAGCAACCTGACGACGCTCGATCCGTCGCAGTGGGGGCCGCAGATTCTCGTGGATCAGGGGACCATCATGGAGGGGCTGTTTGGATACAATCAGCAGAATCAGATTGTGCCCAAGCTCTGCGCGGGGTACACGCTATCCAAGGACGGGCTCACGTGGACGTTCCAGATCCGCCGCGACGCGCGCTGGTCGAACGGTCAGCCGGTCACGGCCTATGACTTCTACTACGCCTACATGCGGCAACTGGCCCCCTCGAATCCCAACGGCCAGCTGTGGCTGAGTGTGCTGAACGTCGTGAAAAACGCGTACGCGTATCACGCAGGCACCGTGCCGCTCAGCCAACTGGGCCTCAAGGTGCTCGGCCCGTACACGCTCCAGATCACCACAACGGTACCTCACTACATCCTGGGCGATCTCGCCGAGGCCGGATCGATGCCCATCAACGAGCAGGTGGCAAAGGCGCATCCCACCGACTGGTTCATGCCGCCGTATTTCGTGAGCGATGCGCCGTTCACGGTGAAGTCGTTCACGCCGAACGGGACGCTGGTCCTGGTGCGCAACCCGAAATACGTGGGTCATCCGGGCGAGGTGAACGAGGGCAACGCACAGGAGATTGACGTGGTGCCGGGCACCAGCGTGCCCGTGGAGGACTTCATGGCGAACAAGGTGGACGTGGTGGAAGTAGGCACGCCGTCGGATCTTCAGTACGTGAAGACGCATCCGGCCCTCCTCGCCCAGTTGCACAAGGCGCCGGATTATGCCGTGACGTATCTCCAGTACGATAATTCAGCTGTTCCATCGCCGCTCACCAATCCGCTGGTGCGGCAGGCCATCGGGGAGGCCATTGAGCGGGCCCCCATCGTGCAGGATGTGCTCGGCGGCATGGCGGGGACCACCACGACGTTCTCAGTGCCGGGGTGGCCGACGGCCAAGTACGAGCACGGCCTGCCCGAGAACGTCGCCCAGGCGCGCGCACTGCTCGCCAAAGCTGGATATCCCGGCGGCAAGGGCTTCCCGACGCTCTATCTGTACGCAGAGGTGCCTTCCTCCAATCCACAGCTCGTACCGGTGGCGGAGGCGGTGGCCCAAGAGTTGCAACAGAACCTTGGGATCCACACCAAGATTGTGCAGCTCAACAGCACGGAATGGGGCAACCTGACTTACGGCGGCCCCCAGAAAGGCATCCAGCCCGGCTACAACGTGGCGGTGGGCGGGACGAACGACTTGGACCCCGCCTCGCTCAACCTGGGCGGCGATCAGGGGATCTACTGGCCCGGCACGTACGGGTATTCCATCGCGTTCGTGCAACACGTCTTGCCTTGGTATAACACGCCGTACGATCCCGCCTCCATCCAGAAGTACGGCGATCCGAACAACCCCAACATGGGCGTGACGTGGAGCCAGTGGGCGCCGCTCGTCAAAGCCGCACAGGCGGACATCGCCTACCTGAACAAGTGGACAGCCGAGCAGCCCGCAACGTGGAGGAAGATCATGAACCCGCCGGGATCGCCGACGCTGACCCAGCAGTGGAACCAGATTGTGGCGCAGTTTAAGCAGGCCAAGACGCCCGCGGCCAAGCATGCGGCATGGGTGCAGGCGTGGAAGTTTGTGGCACCCTACTCCGAGGGATCCGGCGGGGGCGGTATCAACACGGGCAGCCTGGACGTGCAAGTCTATTGGGATCAGCACGAGTCGAACGATGTCCGCAACTGGCGGATGTGGCAGGCCGAGTATCAGAACAGCCCGGATATGTTCTCGTCCGCGGCCACGGCTGCGAAGCTCATGACTCAGCTCATTCAGCAGGGATACACCATTCCGCTCTACTACGCTGAAACCTATTACCTCGAGCGCACGGGCATCACGGGCGCGCAGCCGAACCCGTGGTCCTGGGGCGGATTCTATCAAATGCAGTATCTGTCTGTGCGCTGATCGGCGATTCGCGCGTCCGCGCCTGCGATTTGGTGATAGACTGAAAGTGGGTGAACGAGGCGCCGTGGGCCGTCCCGGCGCCTCACACGGAGGGGAGGCGCGGCCGTGAAACACATCGTGTGGGCTGTAGACGGATCGGATTGCGCTTGGCGGGCTGGTGATTTTGCAAGGGATTTTTTAGAAAAGTGGCCGGAAGCCAGGCTGACCGCTGTGTTTGTGCACGTGCCTGCGGTGCCGACGTCGGAGTGGACCGCGGAGTACGCGGTGCAGATGGAGCGGGAGGCGGAGAAGCTGGCCGGCGAGTTGCGCGGCGAGATCGAGCGGCGATTCGCGGCGTTTGGCCCGCGAGTGGCGTTCCGCGTCGAACACGGGGCGCCTGCTGAGCGCATTGTGCGCGCCGCAGACGAGTTGGGGGCCGATCTCATCGTCCTCGGCAGCCACGGCAAAAGCACCGTGGACCGGCTGCTCATGGGCAGCGTGAGCACGGCCGTGCTGCACCGGGCGAAGCAGGCGGTCCTAGTGGTGCGGTGAAGCGAGCAGAAAGGGAACGAGCCCGTGCTGCGGGGACCTGGCAACGGCCCGCAGCACGGGCTCGTCGTGTGATGGGCGCCATTCGGTGAGGAGACGCCGCACTCGGCCTCGCGTTTGGAGCGCGCGGGCGGGCGGAGTGCCAACCTGTACCTTCGTCATTCCGCCCACCATCGCGTCCGGCAGCCTGCCACCCGCACCGCCTCCTGCGGATGGCGCGGGAGGATCACGACGCCTTCTGGAGAGATACGGCAATCCGCGCCCTGCGCGGCGAGATATGCCGGATCGTCGATACCGTGCAAGATGGCGCACCGTGCCTCGCTCCGACCTTGTGGGGCGAGGACCAGGTCGTCTCCGTCCCAGAACGCATGCCATGTGCCGGCCTCGTTGCCTCGTTGGTCAAACAGGGTGTAGGAACTGCGGCGATCCGGCCGGATGGGATAGACGTGGATGGCCACCTCGCGGTGGTATGGCTGGTCAGACTGCTCGCTTTCCGCGCCCATGGCCAGGATGCTGCCTTCGCGCACGAACACAGGCAGGCTCATGAAATCGTACCGTTCGCGGTACCATCTGCCGCCTTGCCTCGTCTCTCCGGTGAACAGGTGCGTCCAGCGCCCTTCCGGGAGATAGTACACGACCTCACCCGTCTCCGAGAACACCGGCGCGACGAGGAGCGACGGGCCGAGCATGTATTGGCGGTCCAAGGTGTCGCAGGTCGGATCGTCCGGAAATTCGAGGATCATGGGGCGCAGCATGGGCACACCCGTGCGGTGCGCCTCGACGGCGCATGACCATAGATATGGCATGAGCCGAAGCTTAAAGCGCGTGAAGTGGCGCAAGACGTCCACCGACTCCTCGTCGAACAGCCACGGCACGCGGTACGATCCGCTTCCGTGCAGGCGGCTGTGGCTCGAGAAGAGGCCGAACGCAATCCAGCGCTTGTACAGGTGGGCGGGGGCTGTGTCCTCAAACCCGCCGATGTCGTGGCTCCAGAACCCGAAGCCGCACAAGGCGAGGCTCAGGCCGCCGCGAAGCGTCTCCGCCATGGATTCGTACGTCGCGCGGCAGTCGCCGCCCCAGTGCACCGGGAAGCGCTGGCCGCCTGCCGTGGCGGATCGCGCAAAGACCACGGCGTCATCGCCTCGCCGCTCGCGGAGGACTTCCCACACAGCCTCGTTGTACAGGTAGCAGTAGAAGTTGTGCATTTTTTGCGGGTCCGATCCGTCGTGGTACACCACATCCGTCGGAATCCGCTCGCCGAAGTCTGTCTTGAACGCATCGACGCCCATGTCGAGCAGCCGGCGCAGGTGGGACTGGTACCAGCGGCGGGCCTCCGGGTTGGTGAAATCGACGATGCCCATGCCCGGCTGCCACAGGTCCCACTGCCACACGTCGCCGTTTTGGCGCTTGAGCAGGTAGCCGCGCTCCATCGCCTCGCGGAAAAGCGGCGACTTCTGCGCGATGTAGGGGTTGATCCAAACGCAGATTTTCAGACCGCGCGATTTGAGGCGTGCGAGCATGCCCGCCGGATCGGGGAAGCAAGCGGTGTCCCACGCGAAGTTGCACCACTCAAACGGCTTCATCCAGAAACAGTCGAAGTGGAAGACGCTCAGCGGAATGCCGCGCGACGCCATGCCATCGACGAACTGGCTGACCGTCTCCTCGTCGTAGTCGGTGGTGAACGACGTCGACAGCCACAGCCCAAATGACCACATCGGCGGCAGCGCTGGCCGCCCGGTGAGGGCCGTGTACCGCTCGATCACGCCCTTCGGTTCGCCGCCCCCGATGACCACGTAATCGAGCGCCTCTCCCTCCACGCTGAATTGCACCTTGGACACGAACTCCGTCCCAATTTCAAACCACACGCGCTCGGGGTGGTTGACGAACACGCCGTAACCGCGGTTGGTGAGGTAGAACGGCACGTTTTTGTACGCCTGATCCGATCCCGTCCCGCCGTCTCGGTTCCAGATGTCGATAGATTGGCCGTTTTTGACGAAAGCCGTGAACCGCTCTCCGAGGCCATACACGTTTTCGCCGACGGAGAGATGCAGTTGGCCGCGCATGTAAGGTCGGCCGTGATCGACGACGTACGCGGTGGAACGAGGGCCACTCTCGGTGAGAAAGCGGCCGTTCTCGTAAAACGCGATGGACCACGGGGCGAGCCGCACGCGGACCTCCATCTCGCCAGCGCGAAGCACGACGGAGTCCTCCGTCTCCACTGCGTCAAACGGCTGAGGGTTGAGCTCAAGTGGGAAATGGGGCCCGCGATGCATCCGTCCGAGAAAGTGGTGCTGCTCCACCCGCACCATGCCAGGGCGGGGGAAGGAGATGCGGCAGGTGAGCATGGGGCCATCGAGCATGTGGCCGCGGTGCGCCACGGGGCGGCACGCGACGAAGAACAGAACGCCGTCTTCCTCTTGTCGCCATTCCTGCACGGCGAGGCCGGGGTGAATGGAGACGCCTTCGCGGACAAGCCAGTTGCCGTCGGTGAACTTCATGGGTGTCACTCCTCGCAGAACGCCGACCGTTCACGTAGTGCCAGCATTGTATCAGATGAAGTTGTCCCGTTACGGCAATATCTTGCGGCCTCTGTTCGATAGGAACGGTAAGATTTTGACTCGCGATGTTGACTTGGTGTGGAAATGTGTAAGACGAGCTCCTGTGCCGCTCTTGCGTGGACGGATGGCGGGGCTGCCTGCCTGCATGGGGGGCGTCGCCGCCGGGCGCTCGAATTTGTTACAATGGCGGCAGTGTGAAGCCACGGTGGCAAGGGAGAGGATGGCCATGAAGCTCTGCACCTACCGGGAAGGCGGTGCGCTGCGATTGGGGCTCGTGCGCGGCGACGAGGTGGTGGACGTCGCGGCGAGCGCGGCACAGCTTGGAGTGTCGGTGCCGGACACGATGGAGGCCGTGATCGCGCAGTATGCGGAATACCAAAGCGCGCTCGAAGCCATCGCGGAAAAGGGCGTCGCCGCCGGGAAGCTGTCGGACCTGCGGCTGGCGCCTCCGGTGACGCGCCCGCAGAAAATCGTGTGTGTAGGGCTCAACTACCGCAAGCATGCTGAGGAGTCCAAGATGCCGATTCCGTCGTCGCCGGTGTATTTCGCCAAATTTGCGAACAGTCTGGCCGCGCACGGAGATGAGATCGCCATTCCTCCGGTAGCGCGAGAGGTGGATTACGAGGTGGAGCTGGTGGCGGTCATCGGCTGCAGGTGCCGCGACGTCGCGGAGGAGCAGGCGCTCGGCGCGGTGTTTGGCTACGCCGTGGGGAACGACTTGAGCGCCCGGGATCTCCAGATGCGCGCGTCGCAGTGGCTGTACGGCAAGGCCATCGACGGCTTCGCGCCGCTCGGCCCGTACATCGCGACGGCGGACGAGGTGGGGGATCCGCAGCGTCTCGGCTTGCGGCTCTACTTGAACGGCGAGTTGCGCCAGAACTCGTCGACCGCGGACATGATCTTCTCGGTGGCGCAGGTGATTGCCGACTTGTCCCGCATTATGACGCTTGAGCCGGGTGATCTCGTCTACACCGGCACGCCGGAGGGCGTGATCCTGGGCCGGGAGGAGAAAGTGTGGCTCAAGCCGGGGGACGAGATGGCGTGCGAAATTGACGGGCTCGGGCGGCTCGAGAACCGGCTTGTGGCGGGATGAACCTGGGCAACGGATGACACGTGGGAGATGAAAGCATGTCGAGGGATGGACGTGGGCGCAGGCGCGTGGTGGTGAAGATTGGGTCGAGCTCACTCACCGAGGCGGACGGATCGCTCGCACTGTCGCGGATGCGGCAGATGGTGTCTGACGTGGCGCGGCTCGGGCGGGAGACGGGGTGCCAGTTCGTGCTGGTCTCTTCGGGCGCCATCGCGGCGGGGCTCGGGCGGCTCGGCTGGCAGCGCGCGCACATCTCGATGCCGGAGAAGCAGGCGGCTGCGGCGGTGGGCCAGGTCCTCCTCATGGAGCACTACGAGCGGCTGTTTGCCGAGCACGGCATCGCGGTGGGGCAGATCCTCATGACGCGCGCGGACGTGGAGGATCGGAAGCGGTTTGTGAACATCCGCAACACGGTCATGGCTCTGCTCCAGCGCGGCGTGATGCCCATCATCAACGAGAACGACACCGTGGCGGTGGAGGAAATCCGCTTCGGCGACAACGACACGCTGGCGGCGCTCGTCGCGCTCGTCGCGGAGGCGGACACGTTGGTGCTGCTCACCGACATCGACGGGCTGTACACGGCCAACCCGCGCCAGGATCCTAGCGCAACCCGGATTGCGGAGGTGGAGGTCATCACAGACGAGATCGAGCGCATCGCGGGTGGGGCGGGATCGAGCGCGGGCACGGGCGGGATGCGGACGAAGATTGCGGCGGCGAAGATTGCCACGCAGTCGGGCGTCGAGGTCGTCATTGCGCACCGGGACGAGCCGCGGGTGCTCGAGCGGGTGCTCGCCGGGGAGCCGGTGGGCACGCGGTTTCTGGCGTCGCGGGAGCCGGTCAGCCTGCGCAAGTCTTGGCTCTTGCACGCGCCGAAGCCGGAAGGCGCCCTGCAGGTGGATCACGGCGCCATGCGCGCGCTCATCGCGGGCGGCAAGAGCCTGCTCTTGCCCGGCCTCGTGCAGGTGCATGGCGAGTTTCAGGAGGGCGCCGTGGTGGAACTCGTCGGGCCCACCGGCGCGGCATTCGGCAAGGGCATCTCGAACTTCTCCTCGCGCGATCTCGCCGAGTGGCTCGAGAAAAAGCGCGCAGGCGAGGACGTGCACGCGCTGCACGAAGTCGTGCACCGAAATGACATGGTGATCTGGACGGAGGCGACGGCGGGATGAGTGTCGACACGACGACGGAACTGGTGGAATCGGTGCGGGCCATCTTGCGCGGCGCGCAGGGGGCGAAGCGGCGCATGGCCACGGCACCGACGCGCGTCAAGAATGAGGCACTTTCGCACATGGCGGACGCCATCTGGGCGCGCAGGAGCGAGATCTTGGCCGCGAACGCGGCGGACGTGGACGCGGCGCGGCGGGAAGGGCAGCCTGCGGCCCGCGTGGACCGGCTGATGCTCGACGAGGCGCGGCTGCAGCAGATCATCGAGGGCGTGCGCGAGGTCGAGGCGCTGCCAGATCCAGTGGGCGAAGAGGTAGAGCGCATCCTGCGCCCGAACGGCCTCGACATCCGCAAGGTGCGCGTGCCGATGGGCGTGATCGCCATGATCTACGAGGCACGGCCGAACGTGACGGTGGATGCGGCGGCGCTCGCGGTGAAGACGGGCAACGTGGCGGTGCTGCGCGGCGGGAGCGAGGCGTTACGGTCAAACCAGGCGCTCGTGGCAGCCATCCACGACGGGCTGCGACAGGCGGGGCTGCCGGAAGCCGCGGTGTCGCTCGTCGCCCATGTGGACCGGGATGTGGTGGATGTGCTCATCCGGGCGCGGGGGTATGTCGATCTCGCCATTCCTCGCGGGGGCGCGGGGCTGATTCGCCGGGTGGTGGAAAACGCGTCGGTTCCGGTCATTGAGACCGGCGTGGGCAACTGCCACGTGTACGTGGACCGCGCCGCGAACTTCGAGATGGCCACGCGCATCGTGGTGAACGCGAAGACGCAGCGCCCGTCCGTGTGCAACGCGGCAGAGACGCTCCTCGTGCACGCGGAAATTGCGGATGCGTGGCTCCCGAACGCAGCGCGTGCTCTCGTGGACCGGGGCGTGGCGTTGCGCGCGTGTCCGCGAGCGCTTGAGATTCTGCGCGGCGCGGGTATTCCTGCGGAGGCCGCGCAGGAGGCGGACTGGGAAACGGAATATCTGGATCTCATCCTCGCGGTGCGCGTGGTGGAAACACTCGAGGATGCCATCGCGCACATCGAGCGGTATGGCACGCAACACTCGGAGGTCATTGTCACGGACGACGAGGATGCGGCGCGGGTGTTTCTTGCGTCTATCGACGCGGCGGCCGTGTACCACAACGCGTCCAGCCGGTTCACGGACGGCTTTGAGTTCGGGTTTGGGGCCGAGATCGGCATCTCGACGCAGAAGATGCACGCCCGCGGGCCGATGGGCCTGCGCGAGCTGACGAGCTACAAGTACGTGGTGTACGGACACGGGCAGGTGCGGGAATAGAGGAAAGCGATGCTCGCGGCGCTTCGAATCGGGCTCGTGCGTACCCGTGGCGTGCCGGCCAATTCGCGGCACGGCCGGAGCGGAGGCCGAGACGGGGCGCGTGCCATCGCTAGCCCGCGTGGCCGCTGCGTACGATGGACCATCTTGCTCGAAAGGGGTAGGGTCATGGGTACGTTTGGCGGCTACACGCGTTGGGCTGTGGTGTTTCTCATCATCTTTGTGCTGTTCTTCCTGCTGGTCCCGGCAGTGGGCGCTGCACCGGCGCCGAGCTGCGGATGCGCACCGGGCGCGGGCGCGTACGGAGTGTATTGATCGCGCGGAATGCGGTTTACGCAAATGGGCCCTGGGTGAAGTCGAACGCCCAGGGCCCTTCGCATGTCGAGAGGCGTTTGAACATTCCTGGGAGTAGGATAAGAACCTGAATCCGTGACAGGGCCGATGGAAAGAGGCTGATGTGTGTTCTCGCAAGCCCCTTCACTGCGATTTCACGGATGTACATTCAATTTTCTTAGGGATTGTGAATATCGGTTGGAGCCAGTGCGGCGAAAAGGCAGATGTCCCCCCTGGACTCGTGAATGGTTGGGTTCGGTTTCCATGTCAGGTCATATGCAGTGTCTTTGCTCGACACAGTTCACGTTACGCAAAGGCCAAGTACAATCGCCGAAATGCCGGGAGCCATCGATTCCCGTACCCCAATTTCAGCTTGGTCTGTCTGGCGTGTCGCACCATCTTCGCAGCCAGTGTCATCAGGTTCTGAATCACAGTCCGGATCCGGCGACGTTCTGCCTTTTTTCGTAGCGGCGCATCATTTCGCTTCAGACTCTCCTGGCCGATCACTCGCAGCAGATTGTACGCCACGCATACAAAGTGCAATACCAAGTTGTTCGTGGCGAATTTACCCGAGGGCAGCCGCTCGGCGTCCAGATCCGTCTTGATTTCGCTGTGGAACTGTTCCATCACGGCGTGGTCGTGATACAGGCGAATGATCACAGCCGGGTCATCCGGCAGTGAGGTCCAGTAGGCGCTGACCTCAATGTCCGGTACCAATAAGATTTGGCCGTCGGCCGTCATGGTCCGTTCGATAACTTCGAACACCATGCGAACTGGTTCGGATACACCCTTGACGGGACACATCAGCGAACCATGATATACCTTCTTGCCGGGACGAGGTTCATGACATGTCCCGTGTCGCTGGGCAATCACAAGCCAGGCCTCGGGGCTCTCCTTTCGCAAGTTGCGCTTGATGATGAACTCGGCCCTGCTGTCCTGGGAGCGACACACGGCGATGTTTTCTGCACTGTCATTGCCGGCATCCAGACGAACCAGAAGCGGGAGGTCCGTCACCTGCCTTGCATACTGAATACTCTCCCGCAGGAAAGTCGACGTGCCCTTTTGTACGTGGGTACTGCCTTCACGCAACTGGACATTGACCACGTAGCCCTCTTGGCCAAGGTAAGCAAAGATGGGAGCATATCCGTCGTGCCCCTTGTATGTACGGGACACGCCTTCCTTCTTCGTGCCGGAATTATCAAAGGGACTGACGTCGATATCCAGCGGGATGTAAGTTCGACGCTCTGCAGGCACGCCCAGTTCAATCGGATGCAGAGTTACATCGAGGGCTCTCAGGAGCCTTGCGGACTCTTCCCGGAGAATGGACTCCCAGCCGGATTTTCCGGCAACCATGTCCAAACGCTGGCGCAGCGTCGGGCTCGAAGGCACGTTGTCTACTTGCAGTGCGATCATGAAAAACTCGTCATCTCGAAACGCTTCGATGTGGTCGAAGTCGGTCTTGCCTTGGCAAAGCAGCCCGATGTATGAGTATGCCACGTCCCGGTTTGAAATATCCGGTTTGCCCATACCAGGCAGGCGGGTCTGATTCAACCGCTCGCCGATTCTGGTTTTATCAAGCAACACGCCGACAAGGGTCATTCCCGAATGCGTGACGATGACTTCATCGGATTCTTCAATGATGAAACGCAAGTGGTTCACCCCGATGGTGAAGAGGGATTGAATACAGCCGATATCCGAACTATCTCAATTCTACAGGACCAACCACGAGCGCTTCAGCAATTTTCGCACCTACTCGTCACGGATTCAGGAAGAAGGAATTTTTCTGTGTGCGTCAAATGGATGCAAGTGGATGAAGATCACCAGAGTTTTGCAGCCCAGCCGTGGCATCCAGCGGGTGGCCGGGATGGGCAGAGGGAAGGGGTATTCATCGTGAATGTTGAAACGCTTGCGCAAATGGTGACGTCAGATGCCGCGATTCGCCGCCGGCAACGTCTGCAACCCGCAGGGGGGCCGGGGGACAAGATCTTCCCGCCGACCTATCCTGGCGAGTATCAGAACGACCCGCCCCGCCACGTGTTCGAACGCAGGATGGTGAACGGCGAAGAAGTGTGGTGCGCGTTGGTGGATAGCGTCCAGTCCCAGGCGAACCGGATGGAGGATGCGCTCCTTCGGGCGATTCGCAAAGACGGGCTTCGGATCCCGCACGTGGTCGTGGATTTTCGGGACAAGGGCCTCTTGGGCCTCTCGGAGATCACGTCGCTCGACGCGCCCCACCGGATTTACGACGCCATCATGCGAGACAGCCTTCTGGACGGGAGGCCGTTCATGGAGAGCGAGGTGGGGCTGAGTCTAGCGCAGGCAAGCCCGGGGAACGCGACGGCCATTCTCGAGATCGCTCCGACGGCTCTCATCTTCGGCGCGTGGCATTCGACCGGGAGCGGCGGAGGGCTAGGCGCGAAGTTTGCCCGCTGTCTCACTTCGGAAATCGTCGCCATTGGCGTTCCTGTGGATGAGATCCCAAGAAGAGACGGAACGCTCGTCGTTCGCACGGCCGGCCGCCGCACGGGCAGCCGCATCGATCCCCTGGGCATTTTGCGAAAGGTCGAGGTGTACAAGAGCGATACGAACTGGGATGTCGTGCCGGATCGAGCGGGCAAGGGTGCAAAGAAGGTCCGGCCGTCGGAGATCAACCACGGCAATATCACCCCGTCGGTCGATCCGTTGGGCATCACCTGCGATCATCTCGAACACACCTTCGTGCTGAGCTTCGCAGGGCTGCGCCGCCTGCGCTTTGGAGGGGACGAACGGGATCGCGCTGGACGAGTCCTGCTCGCGGCACTGGGGCTCTTGGCGATGCTGGAACAGGACCGCCACGGGTACGCGCTTCGGTCGCGCTGCGATCTCGTCCCCGAACAACCAGCTCCTCTGGAGGTGGTCCACCCGGACGGATCGACGGACACTCTGAAGCTGGATCTGCAAGGGGCTCGTGCGCTCTACGAGGAAGCGTTCGCGCGGGCGGAGGCCGCAGGGTTCCGGCTCAGGCGAGAGCCCATTCGCCTCATACCGCAGGACAAGTTAGTCGCCATCGTGATGGAGAGCCAGAAGTTGGCGCTGTCCGGCCAAGGTGGAGAGGCGGAGGAAGAGAAGTGACGCTCGTCTTGGAGATCGAATTTCTGTCGGGCAGCTCGGTTGCGGCGCTGCATCCAGACAGCGAGGCGCCCGACTGGCCGCCGCAACCAGACCGAGTGTTTTCCGCCCTCGTGGCGACCTGGGCGTATCGGGGGCAGCGGCCTGAGGAGCGGATGGCGCTTGAATGGCTGGAGGCGCTGGAGCCTCCGCGGATTGAGGCGACGAGCGCATTTCAACGCACCTCCTATGTGACCTATGTGCCGCCCAACGATAGGTCGGCGGTCAAAACGCGCCGTGCTTCTGACAACATCTCCGACTACAGGAGTCGCCAGCCGCGCCGGTTCATCACCGTGAGGCCCGTCTCTCCCACGGTCAGGCTGCTGTGGCATGGTGTGGGCGCGGATGGAGAGACGGAGAGATGGGTGTCGGCGCTTGATGCGCTCGCGCGGGACACGGCGTACGTGGGCCATTCTTCGAGTTTGACGCGTTGCCGGGTGTATTTGACGGATGAGCACGTGCCCGATCACGCGCAGGAGCCTCTGCGCCGGGTGTATCCCGGGCGCATGGCGGAGCTGATTCGGTCGTTTGAGGCCGGCCGCCGTCCCCGGGTGGGGGAGTGGGTCCTTCCCAGAGCGAAGACTGCGACGCGCGGTGAGCCCGCCTCCTTGTTTTCGACCACTTGGCTTGTTCTCGAGCACGTCGGGGGGCTGATGCCGGATATCCGTGCTGCTGCGTTAGTCTCCCAGGCCATTCGGGATCGCGTCGTCGAGGGCTATCGCGCGATAGGTGCGCCGGTCTCGGAAGTGGTGAGCGGCCGAACGGTCCACGGCGAGCCCGCCCACGACGCTCACCTCGCCATCGTGCCTCTGCCGTTCGCCGGGTTTTCGCATGCGGATGGCCGCGTGTTGGGGTTTGCGCTTGTGCCGCCAAGGCAGGTGGATCTTTTGCGGAACGAAACTTGGCTTCGAGCGCTCCGGGCCATTTGTCCCGTCGATGAAAGGCGAGGGCGGCGTGTGTTGCGCGTCAAGCTCGACATGGGAGAGATGGAGCTCTCGCCGACCTTACAGCCGACAAAGCGCTCGCTCGATCCGGCCGTCTACGTCGCTTCGCCGAGCCGCATCTTCGCAACGGTGACGCCCATGGTGTTGAATCGCCATGTGAAGTCGGGACGAGCCCCAAGCGTGCTAGAGGTCATGGACGAAGTGGCCCGCGCGTGTGCGCATGTCGGCTTGCCGCGCCTGGAGGAGATACGCGTCGAGGGGCTGGATCGCCCGGTGCCGGCCGTTCTGGCAACCGACCACTCGGCCTTCGAAGGCGTGCCTTCGGTTCTCCGCTCCCGCAAGCGGCCAGCTTGGCTCCGATGGCAAGTCCCGCCTTATCTTCAAGGGCGGCCAATCACGCACGCCGTCATCCAATTCGCGGAGCCCGTTTCGGGCCCTGTGATCCTCGGCGCGGGCCGGTACCTCGGGCTCGGACTCTGCCGACCCTTGCCGGATGGAGGTGAGTCGAGTGTGCACGCCCTTGGATCGCTCTGAGTTCGCTGCGTTTCTGCAGGAGGTCCATGGGTATCAGCCGTTTCCTTGGCAAGTTCGCCTGTTGGACCGTCTCGTTGAGACCGGAGCGTGGCCGGAACTCCTGAAACTGCCGACGTCGTCCGGAAAGACGACCGTGATCGACATCGCGGTGTTTTACCTCGCTCTGGAGGCCGATGCGGGGGCGAACCGGCGGGCACCCGTGCGTCTGGCGTTCATTGTCGACCGAAGGCTCGTGGTCGACGATGCCTATCAACATGCGAAACGCTTGGCGGAGAAGCTGGAAGCGGCGGAGCCCGACTCCGTGTCCGCGCGCGTGGCGGCGAGGCTTCGGGAGCTGAGTGGCAGTTCGCATCCTCTCGTGGTTCGACGGTTGCGTGGAGGTGTGCCCCGCGAGGACGACTGGGCGCGCACGCCCATCCAGCCGACGGTGCTTTGTTCCACGGTGGATCAGGTGGGTTCGCGCCTCTTATTTCGCGGATACGGTGTTTCGGATGCGATGAAGCCCGTGCACGCAGGCCTCCTTGGCGCCGACTGTCACTTGTTCGTCGATGAGGCGCATTTGGTGGAGCCGCTTCGGCAGACGCTGTCTTGGGTCGCCATGTACAACGGGCCGCTGTGGCGGACGGATACCACCATCAAGTTGCCATGGGGGTACACCATCATGACGGCGACGCCGCAACCGGGTGTGAATCAGGCCTTCGAGTTGGACGACGAAAATTTCGAACACCCGATTTTAAGCGCCCGATGGTCGGCGACAAAGCCCGTGCGATTGATAGAGCTCAAGAAGAAGACGGCCAGGGACAAGTCCGCGCCGGAAGAATCTTTGCAGGAGGCGGACGAGGCGGAGGAGAACCGGCGCGTGGAGGCGCTGATCGACGAATTTCGCACGGCGGCGCAGTATTTGCAGGCAAACGGTGTCCTCCGTCCGGCTATCGCCATTGTCGTGAATCGCGTGGGCCGGGCCCGCGCTGTCTTTGACGCGCTTCGCGCAGAGCTCGCCTCGGATGGCTGGACGCCGATGCTCCTGATGGGTCCCGCGCGCCCTCTGGATCGGGATGCATGGTTGACGGGCCAACTAGCGCCCATCCGCACGCGCCCATGGCCTGAGCGGCGAGATCTCGAGCACCCAATAGCGATTGTCGCCACGCAGTGCATCGAAGTCGGCATCGACATCGATCTCGACGCCGTCATCACGGACGCTGCGCCCATCGACGCACTGAGGCAGCGGTTCGGGCGCTTGAACCGGGCTGGCCGACCCACGCCGTGCCTCGGCGCCATCGTGGCGACGCCCACGGACCTGTCTTCGAGGACGGACGATCCAGTCTACGGCGGTGCGATTGCAGAAGCGTGGGCGTATCTGAAGCGCCATGCGCAGGCGGGCCGCCGGGGGGAGGCGCCTACAGTCGACTTTGGCCTCGCGGCGTTTGAGAGCTTTGTCAAAGCCGATCCGGTTCCTGACGAGGCGCTCTCTCCCACAGAGGACGCGCCCGTGCTCATGCCGGCGCATGTGGACCTGCTCGCATGCACGAGTCCTGTGCCAGCTGCGGATCCGGAAGTCTCACTGTACTTGCACGGCCCGAAGCGGCAGCCGGACGCCGTCAGCGTCATCTGGCGAGCGGATATTCATAGGGCGCTCGGCCATCGCGCCGTGTTCGCGCTGCTTCAGTTGGTGCTGCCGAGATCGACGGAAGCCGTCGAGTTGCCCGTTTGGGCGGTCAAGATGTGGCTCCGACGGGGATCGAACGCTGACGCCGACCTCGCGGATGTCGCATCCCAGATGGAGGACGAGGACTTGGATGCCGATCGCGCATCTTCGCGCGAAGTCTTCCGTTGGACGGGCGACGAAGATACCTCGGCATGGATTTCCGCAAACGACATTCGCCCGGGTGATACCATCGTGTTGCCTGCGAGCTACGGCGGGTTGGACGCGTACGGTTGGAACCCAGAGGAGACAGCGCCGGTGCGCGATCTCGGCTTGCAGGCGAACCTGCCGTTCCAAGGAAGCTATTTCACCGTGCGCGTGGCTCCTGGGCTTGTTGCCCAGGAGGACGAAGCGCGGCTTGCCGCCATCCTCGCTGAGGCGGAGGCTGGTGATTGGCGAGACGTGCGGGATGGGCTCCTTGAGTTCAAGCTCGACGACGACCTGAGAGCTAGCCTAAAGAGGCTCGACGCGGCGCGCGGGCGCGTTCAGGCGTTCTTCGACATCTACGGCCGCGATGCACAAGGTCGCCCCATCGGCGTGGTGCTGGAAGCGCGCCGGGGTGTGGCAGCGGATGGCGTCGACGCGCTTTCGGCTGTTCCTGCGACGGAAGATGATCTGTTTGGGTCCATCACCGGCGTGCCGGTCGAGCTCGAGGCTCACTGCCAGGGCGTGGCAGAGGCGGCTCTGCGTTTCGCGCGGGCCGTGGGCCTGCCCGAGTCCATCCAACGCGATCTCGAGCTTGCCGGTCTCTTTCACGATTTCGGGAAGGCGGATCGTCGGTTTCAATCGTATTTGGCCTTTGGCGATCCGCTCGGCCCGGACATGGACGCCCCGCTCCTCGCCAAGTCTGGCAGACCGCTGCCCTATCATGTGCGTGCGGATGTCGGGCTGCCGGATCGCTGGCGACACGAGGCGCTGTCTGTGGCGCTTGCTCCGCGGCACCCGCGGTTCCAAGAAGTGGGAGATCCAGAACTTGTCCTGTGGTTAGTTGGCACACACCACGGATACGGTCGCCCGTTCTTTCCACACGACGATCCGGCTTCGTCCTCAGGCGAGCCGTATTCCCGCACGCTTTTCGGATATGCCGTGGAGATGGCACCTTCGGACGGGCCGCAGTCGCTCGCGTATGACTGGCACGGCGTCGATTGGGCTGGGTTGTACGAATTGCTGAAGGCGCGCTACGGCGTCTGGGGACTCGCGTATCTGGAAGCGGTATTGCGGCTTGCCGACCACAGGGTATCGGAGGAAGAGCAGAGGATGAGGGGGGTCACGCGTGACAGCTCACGAATTTCGACTTGAGGGCCTCGAACCCGACAATCCGCTTGCGTTCTTCGCGCTCCTCGGCCTCTTGCGCGCCTTGGAAGCTGTCGATCTCGACTGCGAGCCAAGCGAACGGCTGTATCCTCGCGTCCAGTGGGCGCCGGCGCCTCTGCGCCCGGTTCTTGTGGTCCGACGCAGTGCTACGGAAGACGAAATCGCAAAACGGGCCGTGGACGGGATCGCGCAGCTGGCCAACCATCACGACTTCGGCGATCACGCGGATTTAAATTACACACAACAAGAGGCTCGCGAAATACTGAGTGAGGCAATCGCGAAGGCCGGTCCGCATCAACGCTATCGGGCGGATCTCCTAGCCGCACTCATGAGTGACGGGGCGGTGGAGGGCAAGCGAAGCAAGAAATCGGAATCCCCGCGGATTGCGCCCACACCCGTGTGCCTATTGTTCGGGCAAGGTCATCAACACTTTCTGAAGCGCCTACGAGATGTGCCGCGATCACGGACGCCGGACGAGCTGGAAGACAAAGGGCGCGTCGGTGCGGGGGAAGAACCTGAACAGTACGTTCAGGAAACCATCTTTCGCCCTTGGCGGAGAGACGACACGATGTTGTCTTCGTTTCGCTGGGATCCCAACGAAATCGCACGATATGCGCTCATGCCAGGAAACCCGACGGACCCCAAGTACAAGCTGGGGACGCAGTACGGGGCCAATCGGCTTGCGGCCATCGGCATATCCGTGCTCAGTGGAGCACCGAGAAATCGGGCAGATCGCACTTGGTTGACGATCGTCGGAGGTCATTACGACAAAGATGGGTTTACGCTCGCGTGGCCTATCTGGAGGGCTCCCGCGACTCTCGCGGCGATTCGCTTTATGCTTGCTCATCCCGGATTGCGCGACGGCGGCCTGCGCCACATGGGCGTGGAACAGGTGATGGTTTCGCGGCGGATTCAAATCGAAAAGTACTTTAGTTTTACGCGAGCCCAGCCTCGCTTCGTAGAAGCGACCTGACGAGCGATAACGGCGGGAAATCAGCTGGGACGAGTGGGTTGAGTCAGATCTCCAAATACTACGAAGGCCATCGGCGGTTTGTCCGTGAAGGCGCGGAAGACTGGCGGTGGCCTTTCTATTTGGGACGGAGGACGCTCAGAGGGGGGCGTCTAGCCCGGGCGGCGACTGTCTTGGCGGATCAACGCGCCAGGCGGCACAAACATCGGAAGTAGGTTTCGGGCTTCAATGAGGCCAACGACGATCTCGGCGGATCAACGTGGAAATGGTGGTGCTGGAGGCGCAGGAGGTACTGCTTCAATGGGGCCGCCGACGATCTCGGCGGATCAACTGGAAAACGGAGAGTTCGACTTCGCCCCCATCACTCGGCTTCAATGGGGCCGCCGACGATCTCGGCGGATCAACCTGCGCACAGGAGATCCGGGCTCTCCTGGAGCAATTCCCGCTTCAATGGGGCCGCCGACGATCTCGGCGGATCAACCAAGTACGGTGTGATGCCGGAGCAGGACGATCCGTAGCTTCAATGGGGCCGCCGACGATGTCGGCGGATCAACTGCGTGAGGAACGGGTACTGTTATGGCACGAATGCCTGCTTCAATGGGGCCGCCGACGATCTCGGCGGATCAACGGCTGTCGTGCGGTTTTCGCGGCCACCGGGGAGGAGCTTCAATGGGGCCGCCGACGATCTCGGCGGATCAACTCAAGTGCATCATCCAGATCGTCCAGCACTCTATGTCCTTCAATGGGGCCGCCGACGATCTCGGCGGATCAACGACATCCAGGGGGGGGAACTCGAAGGCCTTCTATCTCCTTCAATGGGGCCGCCGACGATCTCGGCGGATCAACACGGCGGCCTTGAGGGCCTGCTTGCATCCGATGTCCTTCAATGGGGCCGCCGACGATCTCGGCGGATCAACTTCGAGCCCATGGCAAGCCCCATGGCCGCGGCGCCCCTTCAATGGGGCCGCCGACGATCTCGGCGGATCAACCGAACTCGCTGGTGACGACGAGCGCGACGTGCACATTCCTTCAATGGGGCCGCCGACGATCTCGGCGGATCAACATGATACGGTTTGCCGCTCTTGTGCACGATCTTGGCCCTTCAATGGGGCCGCCGACGATCTCGGCGGATCAACGTGCCATACCATCGCACACATTTCGCATTGTCGGGTCCTTCAATGGGGCCGCCGACGATCTCGGCGGATCAACTGCCAGCCATCAATCTTGTCTTTGGATGCGAAGGAGCCTTCAATGGGGCCGCCGACGATCTCGGCGGATCAACCCGTGAAGACGGCCTTCATCACACGCGCGCCATTCTCGGCCTTCAATGGGGCCGCCGACGATCTCGGCGGATCAACTCTCATTCTCAAACGAGCCGGGGCCAGGTGAATAAACCTTCAATGGGGCCGCCGACGATCTCGGCGGATCAACGGACGAAGGTTAGGTGCTGACCTTTGGGCGAAAAGCCTTCAATGGGGCCGCCGACGATCTCGGCGGATCAACTCCATCCTCCCGAGCCCGCTTCTGGCGCGGCTTCCCGGGCGAAAAACGCGAACCTCTCATAAAGGCGCTCCATCCGGCACCTCATCACTCGCTCATTTTACCATCTCAGCCGTCCTAAATCCAGGCCTGGCGCGGAATTTCGTCTGTCCGCGAACCCCCAGGGCTTTCGCCATCGATTGAGGTTCGCGCAAGCCGCCATCGCACGCCCCATGGCTGTGCCGGTGCATCCATATCACAAATTCCCTCTTGTCATCCCGCCGCTTCATGCAGAATTCCTGCAGGATTTCCGCTCTTCGGGACGAACTGACCTTTTTATATCTGAGGGTTCGCCATCGCGCATCGGCGATTCGCAGCTCTGTTTCGAGGAGTTGTCCAATGGTCGTCATGGGCGTACTTCTGGTCATCGTGGGTTTTGCGCTCCGCATCAATCCGCTGCTCGTTGTGACCGTGGCCGGGATCGTGACCGGGCTTCTGGCGCACGAGTCGCCTTACGCCATCCTGTCGCAGTTCGGCGCGGCGTTCGCCAAAGATCGCTACATGGCCGTGTTCGTCGCCACGCTGCCCGTCATCGGCCTGCTGGAGCGCCACGGGCTGCGGGAGCAGGCCCAGCGGCTCGTTGCCAAGATCCGCGCGGCCACCACGGGCCGCATCCTGAATGCGTACCTCTTCATCCGCGAGGTCGCCGCTGCCCTCGGCCTCACGTCCATCGGCGGACCGGCGCAGATGGTCCGGCCTGTCGTCGCCCCCATGGCGGAGGGCGCTGCGGAAGCCGCATACGGCGAGCTGCCCCATCACGTTCGCGATCACATCCGCGCGCACGCGGCCGCGGTCGACAACGTCGGCCTCTTCTTCGGCGAGGACGTGTTCGTCGCGGTCGGCGCCGTGCTCCTGATGAAGGGCGTCTTTGATCAGTTCCACATCCATTCCACCCCCATCCTCATGGGCCTCTGGGCCCTGCCCACCGCGACTGCGGTCTTCATCGTGCACAGCGTCCGGCTGTACCTGCTCGATCGCAGGCTTCGCCGCTGGCTGTCCGGCGGCGTGAACGCCGCTCCATCCGCCGGAGAGGGGGTCAACCCGTGATTCGCGTCCAATACGCCTACGATCTCGTCGGTCTCATCCTGTTTCTCTCGAGCCTGTACACCTTTCGCGATCGCGCCAACCCGCGCCGGGTCACCACGGGGCTCTTCTACGCGCTGTACGGCCTCGCGTTCATCCTGGCGGACTATCTCCCGCCTTTTGTGCTCGGCATCGTTGTGATCGCCATCGTCGTCCTCGCCGGCTTCGGCGGCGTCCGCACCGGGAGCTACGGGGAGGCGAGCGCGGAGGCGCGCGAGGCGAGCCGATCGCGGCTTGGCAACCGGTTCTTCATCCCGGCCGTCCTCATCCCGCTCCTCACCGTCGCGGGCGTGGAAGGACTCGGCCGGATTCACCTCGGGGCAGAGCCGCTGCTCGATCCGGCCAACGTGACGCTCGTCGCCCTCGGCATTGCGGCAGTGGTCGCGCTCGTCGTGGGCTGGCTGCTCACCGCGAGCACGCCTGTCGCATCGCTGCGCGAAGCCAGGCGCCTGATTGAGGCCATCGGCTGGGCGGCCGTGCTTCCACAGATGCTCGCGGTCCTCGGTACCGTTCTGCAATTCATGGACAAATGTCCACTTCTCGCTTCCTGCTTCCACGACCCATGACTAGCAGCCCAAGGCCGCCCCGTCAGAGGGATCTCCACAGGCGTCACTTCCCGCGGAACTCGCGGTACTGATTCTCAAAAGATTTTTCGCTGCGTTGATGTCGCGGTCATGCCGCGTGCTGCACGCCGGGCACGTCCACTCCCGTGCCGACAATGGCAGCTCGCTTATCACGTACCCGCACGCCGAGCACGTCTTGCTGCTCGCGTAAAACCGGGGTGCCACGATGAGTTCCCGGGAGCCATACCACGCACACTTGTACGTCAACATTCGCCGAAACTCGCCAAAACCCACGTCCGAAATGGCTCGCGCCAACGCTCGATTCTGCACCATGCCTCGCACATGCAGGTCTTCGATGACGATCACTCGCTTGGTTTTCGCGAGCTCCGTCGTCACTTTGTGCAAAAAGTCCTGACGTATGTTGCGGATCTTCCGGTGCAGCCGAGCAAGCGCCAGCGCCGACTTCCGCCGATTTCGCGAGCCTGGTTTCTTTCGGCTATGCCGCTTCGATAACCGCCTTAAGCGGCGAAGGTATCGGGCGAGCGGCTTTGGCGCCTCGATTTTCGTCCCGTCAGACAACGTCAAAAACCACGAGACCCCCAGATCCACATCCACCGGCTCGCCCGAAGGTGGAACAGGGTCCGGAATCTCCGTTTCTGCCGACAAACTCACATACCATCGGTCCGCCTCCCGCTTGACCGTCGCCGACAGGATTCGGCCTTCGACATGCGGTTTTTCTTTCAGCCGAATCCGCCCGAGCCGAGGCAGTTGTATGGCGTTGTCCAAGACGCGAATCGAACCCGTCAGGCGAAATGAATCGTCGCGCCCTTTTTTCTTGAAGCGAGGGAATCCGACCCTGCGTCCCTCCTTCAACCCGCGAAAAAAGTGTTGAAACGCGCGATCCAAGTCCCGCAGCGCTTCCTGCGGGGCGCATTTGGAGACCTCGTACATCCACGGGAAGTCGGTTTTCTTCAGGCGGTTGAGTTCCCGATGCTGTTCGATGGCGTTCGTGCTTTGCCCCGTCTCTTCATAGAGCGCGATGCGTCTGGCAAGCCCCCAATTGTACGCAAATCGGGCCGCACCTGCGTGCTTGGCAAGCAGGCTCCGTTGCATCCGATTCGGCGCCAACTCATACCGATACGCCCGATGAATCTTCACGTTTGAAAACCTCCAAAGCGCGCTTGGCGCGGTGACGAGCGGAACGTCGCCCGTACAACCGCGCGCAAAACGACGTGAGGACTTCGATCATGTCTTGCACCAAGTCGTCCTTGACCTCGCCTGGCTCCACGACGAGGATTCGTCGGCCTTGAGCCGCCAAAGCCGCCTCGACGTATTCAAACCCGAACCGCATGAGCCGATCTCGATGCTCCACCACAATCGTATGGGCATTTGGATTGGACAGTAGTTTCATGAGCTTAGGTCGATGTCCGTTGAGTCCCGAACCAATTTCCGTAACCGCCTTGAACACGACAAGCTTCTGTTCCGTTGCAAATTCCATGAGCCGTGCGATTTGGCGATCCAAATCGTCTTTTTGGTCGGCGCTTGACACGCGCGCATACAAGGCCACGGCATTCGCCGTGGAAGACTCGGGTTCGCGAACAAGGATGGTGCCCGAAGGAGTTTGCTCAAAAGGCACGGGCATCCGGCCTTCTTTGACCCAACGCCAGGCGGTCTTGTACGTAATTCCGTTCTTTCTTGCCCAATCACTGAGTTTCATAGAAATAAAATACACTAAATGTACATGATTGTCCATCATTCAGTGAGCAGTTCTTGACCCTGTTCGCGTCCGCCGGTGTGGGCACCGTCGTGGCGCGGCTGGCCAACCACGTGATTCCACATCACTCGCTCTTCTGGGCGGTTTTCGCGTACTGCGTGGGCATGGCCGTGTTCACCATGATCATGGGCAACGCGTTCGCCGCGTTTCCTGTGATGACAGCCGGGATTGCCATCCCGCTCATTATTGGGCACTTCGGCGTCGATGCGGATCGCGTCGCGGCCATCGGCATGTTCGCCGGCTACTGCGGCACGTTGCTCACCCCGATGGCGGCCAACTTCAATATCGTGCCCGCTGCGCTGCTCGGGTTGCGAAGCCAGTATGCGGTCATCCGCGCGCAATGGCCGACAGCCGTCATCATTCTCGCCGTGAACATTCTGCTCATGTACGCCGTCGCCAAGTGGTGACAAAATGGCGCGATCCCGGCCGATTTCAGAGCGCCGGGATCGCATAAGCCACTCCACGATTTTCCTCTCTCTTTACACACTCTTCACAATCCGAACACGTGGATTTCACAAATGGCGCGTAGCATGTGGTGACGGAAAGGATCGATATCCATTGAATCAATGGGTATGGATTCATCGCGATCGCGGCGTGTGCACTGACCCGTCGCAGCTCAAACCTAGCCACAAAGGGGCGACTCGCGTGTCCGTCAATCCGAAAGTTCTCGAGGCTATGGACGAAAGTCGGCTGAGCGGCTTCCACTGGAAGACCATGTTCACAGCTGGCATGGGCTTTTTCACCGACGCGTATGATCTCTTCATCATCGGCACGGTGACCGCCATCCTCACACCCCTCTGGCATCTTTCCACCGCGCAACTGTCCATCTTGAACAGCACTTCTCTCGCGGCGGCGGCCCTCGGCGCCCTGTTCTTTGGCAAACTAATGGATAAGCTCGGGCGCAAGGCCATGTACGGATTCGAAGTCATCATGCTCGCCGTAGGCGCCATTCTGTCCGCATGTGCACCGTCCTTCATCTGGCTCGTCATCTTCCGCTTCATCGTGGGACTGGGCGTGGGTGGAGATTACCCCACGAGTTCGGTCATCATGACGGAGTATTCCAACCGCAAAAACCGCGGGTTTATGGTCACGATGGTCTTTGCCATGCAGGGGCTCGGACTTTTGGCGGGGCCGCTCGTGGCGTCTATCCTGCTCTCGGTGGGTATCCCGCATGACATCGCGTGGCGCATCATGCTCGCGCTCGGTGCCATTCCGGCGGCATCTGTCATCTACCTGCGCCGCAGGATGCCCGAGTCGCCGCGCTACCTCATGGCCGTGAAGCAGGACGCAGATGCGGCGGCGAGCGCGGCGCAGCAACTGACGGGCCAGGCCGTGCGAGCCTTGGAGGAGTCCGCTTCGCGCGCCGTGATCGCCAAACAGTCGCTGTGGACGCCGAAGCACCTGTTCCGCCTGCTCGGTACCGCGGGCAGCTGGTTCCTGATTGACGTGGCGTTCTATGGGAACAGCGTCTCGTCGCAGCTCATTCTGAAGGCGCTGCTGCCGCACGCGCAGCTCGTCACCACGACGCTCGTCGCCACCGCCATTTTCATGGTGGCTGCGCTGCCGGGCTATTTCGTGGCGGCCAACCTGATGGACAAGTGGGGGCGCAAATTCATCCAGAGCCTCGGCTTCGTGGTGATGGCGGCCGCATATGCGGCGCTGTTCCTGGTGCCGAGCATCGCGAAGATGCCCATTCTGTTCCTGCTGCTGTACGCGGTGAGCTACTTCTTCATCGAATTCGGCCCGAATACGACGACGTTCCTCGTGCCGTCGGAAGCGTTCCCGACGAATCTGCGCGGCACGGCGCATGGGA
The DNA here is from genome assembly GCF_000219875.1 of Alicyclobacillus acidocaldarius subsp. acidocaldarius Tc-4-1. Lineage (NCBI taxonomy): Bacteria > Bacillati > Bacillota > Bacilli > Caryophanales > Alicyclobacillaceae > Alicyclobacillus > Alicyclobacillus acidocaldarius. The sequence goes on along the minus strand of NC_017167.1, from coordinate 3,034,097 downwards.
TCTCGGCGGCGGCTGGCAAGATTGGCGCGTTCCTCGGCGCATTCGTGCTGCCGGGTATCCTCAAAGCCGCGGGCTTGAGCGTCACCATGGGTCTGCTGGCGGGCGTGGCGCTGCTTGGTGCACTCCTCACCCTCCTTGCAGTGCCTGAGATGAAGCAGAAGTCGCTCGAGGACACCGAGGAGATCCAGGTGTCGCCGCAGGCCACGGCGCATCACAGCATTGTCGGCTGATGTCGGCGTGAGGCGTCTGTCGCGAAGCGAGGAGAAAAACCAATGACGCACGGACCGGATATGCCAGAAGACCTCTGCATGCGGTGCTTGGCGATGCTCGGCGAGCCCCAGCGGCTGCGCATTCTCCGGGCGTTGGCTGAGGGGGAGCAGACCGCGGGCGCGCTGAGCGAGCGCCTCGGCGTGCGCCAAAACACCCTTTCCCATCACATGAGGCAGCTTCGCGAGCACGGGCTGGTGGAGGTCCGCCGCCATCCGCACGACGAGCGATATACATTCTATCGACTCAACGGGCGCCGACTGCGGGCCCTCTCCGCTGTGCTGACGGATTGGGCCGCCCGCGCCGAAGCAGAGCAGGATGTTTCGGGCCGCCGTTCCTCGTGACGGCGGCCTCGCTGTCGTTACAAGGAGCCGTTCACCCCGCCGCGTGCACCCGCTCGGCGCGCGATCTCGACTTTCGCTTCGTGACCCAACCGGTCCAGGCCACCACGCCGAACAGCATCGCTGCAAATAGAGCCAAGACCACGTTCGCCCACTGCGATCCCGTCTTCGCCAGTGTCCATCCAAACGCGTACGGGAGCGTCGCGCCGCCCAACCCCGCGAAGAACGTCACGAACCGCGTCACGAACCCGGTGAGATCCGGAAACGCGTGATTCGCAAACACCAGCGTCACGACGTAAATGCCCGACATGAAGAGGCCGAGAAACACACATTCGACATAACCCAAGATGGCATCTCCCGTCGCGGCCATGGCCGCTGTCGTGCTCAGCGTTCCCAAGGCCGCAAGGATCAAGTACGGCCGATACGGCAGCTTCCTCGCAATCCATCCTGTCGCCATGCGCCCAGCGACCATCGCCGCCCAGAACGTGCTCACGGCGACGGACGCGGTGGTAGCGGGCAGGCCGAAGTGCTCGACGAACATGGCCGGAAGGAAGTTGTTCACGCACGACTCCACCCCGACGTAGACGAGGACGCAGAGCATGAAGAGCGCAAGTACGAGGGCGCGATCCCGCCGGTTGGCGAGGTGAATGGCATCGGTGTGGGCATCGCGCGGGCCCTCGCCGCTGTCCTGGACTGCCATCGGCGTGAAGATGGCCCCTATTGCGAGCGCCGTAGCCGCGGCGGCCACGAGGACGAAGGCGATCCGCCACTCGCCTGCGGCCATGCATGCGCTGGCAAAGGCGGGGCCGAGCACGCAGCCCAGGCCAAACGCAGCCTCCGTTCGGCTCATGATGACCGCTCGGCGGGCCGGGAACCATTCGATGAGCGAGGTGGAGACTGTCGCTTGCATCAGCGCCATCCCAATTCCGTTGGCGAGCGAGCACACGAGGTATGCCAGGGGCTCCGGCCACGCCGTGAAGCCCGCCGATGCGGCGGCGGTGATCAGGCTCGATCCGACGATGGTGCCCCGATACCCCACGCGGCGCACCGCGAGGGAAGAGAGGGGGACGCCAATCCAGTAGCCGACAAACTGGAGCAGGACGAGATCGCTCCCGAACACGTAGGTGGCGTGCAGGTGTTGTATGGCGAGCGGCATCACGCTGCCGAGGGCGACAGTCGCCATCCCGTTCATCCAATACAAGCCGCATGCGAGCCAGACGTACATCGGCACGGGCATCCTCCTTCGGCCGTTCCGCGCAGGCCGTGATTGTGGTACGGTGAACCCGAGGTGGGGCCAATGGGCAAGGACGAACGCGAAGAGTGGCTTGATATTTTTACACACGAAATGATTCCCTGCGGCAAAGCGCCCAGGTCCATGGTACATGAGCGCGGGTTGTGGCACCAGACGTTTCACGCGTGGATCGCGACGGGAAAAGGGCCCGCAGGGCGCCTCGTCATCCAACTGCGCGGCGCCCGCAAGGACACGAATCCGCTTCGCTTCGACGTGAGCGCCGCGGGGCACCTCGAGGCCGGCGAATCACCTGAAGAGGGCGTGAGGGAGATTGAGGAGGAGCTTGGGCTTCACGCCGCTCCGGGAAGCCTGCACAAGCTCGGGGTGGTGGCGCACGAGGCGCGGCTCGGGTCAGTGTGGGACCGCGAATTCAACCACGTGTATGTCGCCATCGTCCCGGAACTGTCGCTCGAGGCGCTGCGCCCAGCGGTGGACGAGGTCGCAGGGATTTACGAACTCTCCGTCCGCGACTTCCTCGATCTCGCCTTCGGCCGCCGGGAGGAAGCCGTGCTCACCGGTTATCGCGTGCTTCCTGGCCATTTGCAGAAAGACGCGCGCACCGCGCGGTGGACGGACTTTGTGCCGCGATCGCGCGCCTACCTTGAGCTGCTGCAGGATTTCTTTTTGGGCAAAGGTTGATCTCAGTCCACGAACGGGCCGTTGAAGATGGGGCGCTCTCCCACGGGCTCGCCGAACACCATCACGGCGCGAAGCGACTCCTCCGCCCGCACGGGCGTGGGCATGAATGCCTCGCCGTCGGCTCGGTGCCAGATGAAGAGATCGCCCTTTTGCATCGGAATTTCTTCCTCGCCAAGGTGACCCGCGCCGTCGAGCACAAAGATGAAGCCTTGATGATGCGCTGGCGCCTCGAGGGTGTACGACGCGCCCGCGGCCATTTCGACGTCCTGGTACGTCATGGGCCGGTGCGTCCTAAGCGGGGATCCACCGCCCACAATCCACTTCCGCCGCACGCCCTGGGCAGGTTCATCCACGGGCAGGGCGTCGGGCGGGATATCCTCGTAGCCCGGGTCCATGCCCTTGTCGCTCCTCGGGATGTTGATCCAGAGCTGCAGCCCGCTGTCGATCCCGTCCGTGCCTGGCATTTCGGAGTGCACAATCCCGCGCCCCGCCGTCACGTGCTGGGCCCCGCCCTCCGGAATGACGCTCTGGTGGCCCGCGCTGTCCGCGTGCGCGACGGCGCCTTTCAGCACGTACGTGATGATCTCAAAGCCCCGGTGCGGGTGATCCGGAAAGCCATCCGGGTGCTGGATAGAGAAGTGATCCAGCAGGAGAAACGGGTCGATGTACGGCGTTGTGCGCGAAGGGAAAATCCGCGCGTGCTCATAGAACATGAGGGGCGCGCGATGCGCGCCCGGGAACTTCATCCATGCCACGTGAGAGCCTCCTCTCGGGTGCCTCCATCTCGATCACGCCAGCGCCTCTCGAAGTTTTTCCGCAATGCGGAGGAGTGCCTTCGTCGCGCCGGGCGAGAGGCTGTAAAACTGAGCGAATCCGTGGATCAGATCTTCAAAGTTCTCAATCTCGACCTTGACGCCCGCCTTTTGCAGCGCTTCCGCGTAAAGCTTGCCGACGTCGCGCAGCGGATCGTACTGCGCCGTTGCGATGTACGCCGGCGGCAAGCCGCTCAAATCGGGGTAGAGGACGGGTGAGAACCACGGATGCGTGAGTTCCTCCAGGCTGTTCAGGTATTGATCCCGGAACCAGAGCATCATGCCGCCGGTCAGGAGATAGCCTTCCGCATTTTCCTCGATAGATGCGGGAGGATGGGCCGGATCGTACCCCGTGGAAGGGTAGATGAGCAGCTGGAACGCGATGGCCGGGCCGCCGCGCTCCTTGGCCAGGATGCTCGTTACAGCTGCCAGGTTGCCTCCAGCGCTGTCGCCCCCGACGGCGATGCGGGACGGATCGAGCTGAAAGTCCGCCGCGCGCTCCGCAATCCACTGAAGCGCGTCGTAAGCGTCTTCCACAGCGGCAGGAAACTTGTGTTCGGGCGCAAGGCGGTAGTCGATGGAGAAGACGACAGCGCGGCCGTCCTTCGCGAGGACGCGGCAGACGGGATCGTGCGTCTCGAGGTCTCCGACGACCCAACCGCCGCCGTGATAATACACGAGTGCTGGGTACGGCGCTTCGACGCCCTCCGGGCGGTACATGCGGACCTTGAGCGTGCGGCCGGGAAGGTCCATGTCAAACTCTCGGACCTCGGCGACGGGCTCCTTTTTGACGGGTGGAAACAGCGACTGTTGGGAGCGAAATTGCTGGGCAGAGAGATGTTGGTAATCAGGGGCGGGCATGCGATTGAGTTGATCGAGCACCTGTTGAATGACGGGATCGAGCGGCATCGGGATCGCCTCCTCAACGGTTGTGGGACATGGCACTTACATTTTAACAGTGTGACGGCGGGGGAGGAAGCGAGGATTGTCGTGAGAAAACAAGGGAAATTCGGACAACGAACAGCCGTGGAGGACCATTGACGGCGGGTAAGCGGCGCGTATAATCCGAAATGACCGCGGTTATGCAAACGTTTGCACAAGGGGGTTGATACGCGTGAAGTGGAAGGGCACCGTGAGTCTTGCGACGACCATCGTCATGTCCGCAGCGCTTCCGTTTGTGGCGTTTGGAGACGCTCGATTTGCTAGCACGCAACGCTCGCTATCGGTCACCGCCATGGACAGTTCCAACTCCTCGTCCGCCGCGGGGGCGGCCGGAGGGGGCGGCACAGCAGCAGAGACCTACTCGAATGCCGTGCAGATTGTGAGCGGTAACGGCTTTCGCGCCGGGAGTGCGGCCACTGTGGTTCTGGCTGTGAACGGTCTGACCTTGGATGCCTCAAATTTCAAGGTCGAGGTATCGAACAGTACCAACGGCGTGATCGATGTAACAAATGATGCTGCGCTGACTGGGCTGAATTCCATCACGTTGCGCCTTCCTGGCGGTGATGATGGGCTGGGGGCCGGCACGTACACGGTGACGGTCGAAAGCGGCGGTCTTTCGGTCTCGACGCCTGCGGGACAAGGGCTTCAGGTCATGCCCTATACCACGGCCGATACCGTACAGTGGGATGGAATCTATACATCGGACGACCCGATGTACGTGTCAAACCCGAATCCCTCCCCTGGACAAGAGGTGACTATCAGCCTTCGGGCGTACAGCGGGAACCTGACGAAGGTAATCCTGAATTGCTGGGACACCGCACAAAACAAGGGTTTCCAGGTCGAGATGTCTCCAGGCAGAACGTTTGGACCGTATCAGCTCTGGTCTGCCACGATCCCCGCTTCAAACGGCGGAACGATCTATTATCGCTTTGACATCTACGATGGCACCAGTTTTGCGTGTCTCTCGGGTGACGGACTGCACACGTCTGACGACATCAACAACAATTTCCCATTGCCCGTGGGGACGGTCACGCTTTCGACACTTCAGGCGAATCCCGGTGATACCGTGACGGTCTCGGACCCAGTAGGTGACTTCGCCGGAAGCCAGGACCAACCCAATCAGACGGTTATACGGTTTGTCAACTCGTCGGGCGAAACGGCCGCCACAGTCGATGGGACGAACGCGAGCTGGAACAGCGTGCAGTTCACGGTCCCACAGAGCCTTCCAAACGGCTTGTATCGCGTCGAGATCGACACGGTCGCAAAGGACGCGGATGGGGCGGTCAATGTCGAATGGGACAGGAGTGCGGAGCTCATTGTAGGGCCTCTGCCCGCGTGGATGCAAGCGTATGCACATGATTCGTTTCAGGCGTTCTACCGATCGCCTTTCGGAGCCGTGCCCACAGGAACCCCCATCACGCTTCGCCTGCGGGCTCCGCTCAGCGTGAAGAGTGCGACGCTTCGCCTCTGGGGGGCAGCGGGTCAGTCAGGCGAGATCGACCTGCCGATGCAGAAGCTCCAAATGCCTGGAGACGAGTTGGCGCAACAAACCGGCGTGCAGGACATCAACAACTACACGTGGTGGACAGTGACCATCCCTGCGGCGGATGTGACCACACCCGGCACGATGTGGTATCAGTTCATGACGGAGACGGACACTGGCCAGGTGGTCTACTACGATGACAATGGGGCTCAGCTTGAAGGGCTTGGCCAGGTTGGGTTGTCTTCCGACGGACCGAGCTACCAGATCACAGTGTACGAACGGGGATTTCAAACGCCGGATTGGTTGAAGCATGCGGTGATCTACGAGATTATGCCGGATCGGTTCTACAACGGAAATATTGCTACGGAAGAGAATCCGAATACTCAAAAGGGGATTTATGTAGGGGCAGACGGCACGGAGTCATTAGGCCCCATCCAGTTCCACGAGAACTGGGACTCGCCGCCCTATGATCCGAATATTCCTCCGTCATCTGATCCCAAAATTTCCAGTCTCCGAGGCAATGGCCAATGGAACATTGACTTTTTCGGAGGTGATTTGCAGGGCATCGAGGACAAGTTGGACTACTTGAAGAGCTTGGGGGTTAACACGCTCTACCTAATGCCGGTGTTCGAGGCGGAGTCCAATCACAAATACGATACAGCCGACTACTTCAAGATCGATCCTGGATTTGGAACGCAGCAGGACTGGCTGAATCTCGTAAGGGCCGCGCATGCAAAGGGCTTTCACATCATCCTCGATGGGGTGTTCGAAGATACCGGAAGTGACAGCGTCTACTTCAACAAGTTCGGGAATTTCAACTCCAACGGTGCGTGGCAGGCGTACCTGAAGAATCAGCCATCACTGTCGCCCTACTACTCGTGGTACGAGTGGACAGGGAACGCTTCGAACCCATACAATTCGTGGTTTCAGATCGACACGCTGCCCCTTACGGACACGTCGAACCCGGCCTATCAGCAATTCGTCTACGGGGGCGCCAACTCAGTCGCGCGTCATTGGATCCGCGAAGGGGCGGACGGATGGCGTTTGGACTCGGCGGACAACGGCAACTTTAACACCTCATGGTGGAGTGGCTTTCGCGACGCGGTGAAATCGATCGATCCGAACGCAGCGATCATCGGAGAGATCTGGAACAACGCGACGAACGACAATGGAACGGATTGGTTGACAGGATCGACCTTCGACAGTGTGATGAACTACCAGTTCCGGAATGCCGTGATCGACTTCTTCCGCGGCACGTACAACGACGGAAACGTGCAGCACCACGCCGTCGACGCTGAAGGTTTTAACCAAGAGTTGATGAGGCTCTACAGCGAATATCCACTGCAGTCGTTCTACGCGATGATGAACCTTGTCGATTCGCAGGATACGATGCGGATCCTGACCATCCTGGAGAACGCGCCGCAGCCCAGCGATCTATCCGCGCTCCAGCAGGATGAGTACAAGCCGTCTCCTGCGGATGAACAGTTGGGGATCGAGAGGCTGAAGCTTGTATCGGACCTTCAATTCAGCTTCCCGGGCGATCCGACGATCTTCTACGGCGACGAGGCAGGGCTCACCGGCTACTCGGATCCCCTCAATCGTCGGACCTATTCGTGGGACAACCAGAATATCGATCTCCTGAACCACTACCGCAAGCTCGGGGCCATTCGAAACGCCAATCCTGTGCTTCAGACGGGGGATTTCACGCCGTTGTACGCACAGGGCATGGTGTACGCATTTGCAAGGACCATTCGGAATGGGCGAGATGTCTTCGGTGTGCCAGCGGAGGATGCCACGGCCATTGTGGCGATCAACAATCAGAACCAAGCTATCACCGTGACCATTCCGACGGATGGGACGGTTGCGGACGGGACCACGATGCTCGATGAACTGAACAACCAGTGGTACAAGGTGCAGAATGGTGGCATTACACTCACGCTGCAGCCGTATCAAGGTGCCATTTTGGTGACGCCGAGCGACGCGCCGGTGGCTTATCTGCAAGAGGAGGATTCTCAGAACGAGATTGCGTGGACGCCTGTGCAAGGGGCTATCGGTTATCGCGTCTGGAGGAAGAATCCGGATGGACAATGGGTGCCCTTCGGACCGATGCTTCCTGCCACGGATTTGAGTGTCACAGTGGAACGCAATGCATATGCGCAAACGTTTGCTGTGCAGGCACTGTTTTCGCCGGCTGATCACGCCCAGTCTCCGGTGTCGGCACCCAACACGGTATCGCTTCCCGTCGATGTGCCCGCGGTACGCCTGAGTCAGCCGATCGTTAGTGGTCGTGTTGCCGGAGATCGTGCGATGCTCTCGATCGCGCCGGTTTCAGGCGCGACGCAGTATGTGATCTACCAGAGACAGGGGGACGGATCGTATGCTCCGGTCGCAACGGTCTCCACAAGTGGCGGTTCCGCAGCTGTAGGGGAAGTTCCTGCGCAAGGTCCGGCCACCTCGCCTCACGCGACGATTCGCGTGACAGTACCCGTACCTGCAGGTTTCTCGTCGGTGACCTACCGCGTGGCTGCGCAGAACGAAGATGGGCAAGCTGTGACAGATCCGTTGACCCTATCAATCTCGACGAAGTGAGGTTGCAAAAGAACTACCTGAATTTCGAGATTAGGCCTTGATCGCGCCGGGGTGAAAGCGTTATACTGACGCGCAAACGTTTGCGCAATTTGGGCACAGAGGGGGTTATGGCGGTGAGAAGATGGAGAGTCGTATCGACAGGTGTGGCCGCGTTGGTGTTGGCAGGCGGAGCGATTGCTGGCTGTGGAACCTCGAGCAGTGGGCAAAACGCATCTCCTGCGACGGGTTCGTCGAGCGCCAAAGGTGAAGCGAGTGCTCTCCCAAAGGGCCAGACCATCACGGTTTGGTCGTGGCAGACCGGTCCCGAGTTGCAAGACGTGAAGCAAATTGCCGCGCAGTGGGCAGAGGCGCATGGCGACAAGGTCGTCGTTGTCGACCAAAGCTCCAATCCGAAGGGATTTCAGTTTTACGCCACGGCGGCTCGTACAGGCAAGGGGCCTGATGTCGTGTTTGGAATGCCGCACGACAACAATGGTGTTTTCGCAGAAGAAGGACTGATGGCGCCGGTTCCGGCGGGCGTGATCAACACGAGTCTCTACGCCCCCAACACGATTGATGCCGTCAAGGTCAACGGCACGATGTATTCGGTGCCAGTGTCCGTTCAGACTGCAGCAGTCTACTACAACAAAAAGCTCGTGCCGCAGCCGCCGAAGACATGGGCTGAGTTCGTGAAAGACGCAAATGCACATGGCTTCATGTATGACCAAGCAAATCTTTACTTCGATTATGCAATCATAGGCGGATACGGCGGGTACGTGTTCAAAGATAACAACGGGACGCTCGATCCGAATAACATTGGCCTTGATACACCGGGAGCCGTTCAGGCCTACACCCTCATGCGGGACATGGTCTCCAAGTATCATTGGATGACCCCAAGCACGAATGGCTCTATCGCGAAGGCTGAGTTCTTAGCAGGCAAGATTGGCATGTACGTGAGTGGTCCGTGGGACACGGCGGATATTGAGAAGGCCAAAATTGACTTTGGTGTCACACCATGGCCAACCTTGCCAAACGGCAAGCATGCCACGCCCTTCTTAGGCGTTATCACGGCATTTGTGAACAAGGAGTCCAAGACCCAGGCAGCTGACTGGAGCCTTGTTCAAGCGTTGACCAGTGCGCAGGCGCAGCAAATGTATTTCCGAGATTCGCAACAGATTCCTGCGCTCTTGTCTGTGCAGCGGTCGAGTGCCGTCCAGTCGAGCCCGACATTCAAGGCGTTTGTCGAGCAGTTGCGCTATGCGGTGCCGATGCCTAATATTCCGCAAATGCAAGCAGTGTGGCAGGCTATGAGCATCTTGCAGAATATCATTGCGGGCAAGGTGTCGCCAGCGCAAGGCGCCAAGGACTTTGTGCAAAATATTCAAAAGGGCATCATGGCACAAGGATCCTGATATCATCGGCTACGCAGGTGGGAGCCGGCCTGTGGCTGGCTCCTTTCCTTACGAGGGGGTAAGCCTATGGCCACCGTCATGGAGATGAGAAGGTCTCACGGCCGGGAGCGCGCAAAGCGGCGCGTGGATTGGATTGCCTATGGGTACCTTTCTCCAGCGCTCGTCACGATCTGTGTTCTCAGTATTCTTCCTATCTTTTACACCATCTACATCTCATTTACCGATTTTAATCAAATGCATTTTCTTTCTTACCAATTCGTAGGTTTGAAGAACTATGAGGAACTCTTAAATCCGCATGATCCATTGTCGAATCTATTTTTACCGACGTTCATCTGGACCTTGGTGTATGCGCTATGTACCACAGCGCTCGCGTATCTTGTCGGATTGTTCCTCGCCGTTCTACTTAATAACAAGCACATGCGGGAGCGCACTCTCTATCGAATGCTGCTCATCGTGCCTTGGGCGGTTCCGAACCTCATTTCAATGCTCGCATGGCAGGGCCTGTTAAACGATCAGTACGGGCAAATCAATGCACTTTTGCATGGCGTGTTTGGCCTGCCGCGTATTCCCTGGCTCACGAGCGCTCTATGGGCTCGGATTGCGGTGATCATGGTGAATGTTTGGGCCGGTTTCCCTTACATGATGACCGTTTGTTTAGGTGCTCTGCAGTCGATCCCGACCGACCAATATGAGGCCGCGGAAATTGACGGAGCCAACTGGTGGCAAGTGTTCCGGTACGTGACCATGCCATCGGTATGGAGGATCTCCTTGCCGCTTTTGATACCGTCTTTTTCCTACAACTTCAATAACTTTAACGCATCATATCTATTGACTGGCGGAGGACCGCCCAATTCGAACAACCCATTTCTGGGTCAAACGGATATTTTGGCAACAGCAGCCTACAAAATGACACTCACGTTCAACCGCTATGACCTAGGAGCGACCATTTCTGTGTTATTGTTCATTCTCGTGGCTCTGATCAGCTGGGTACAGATGCGCTATACCGGAGCCTTTAAGGAGGTCGACGCGTGATGGCCATCTCGAGTCAGAGTTTCTCAACGCTAAAGTCCCAGCACCCGATCGCATCTCGTTCGCGCCGGCGTCGTTCCATGCGACCAGGAGAGCGAGTCGCCCTCTGGGTGTCGCGCATCGTCATTTGGTGCGTCATCGTCATGGTTCTGCTCCCCATGTGGTTTGTCGTGATTGCGTCATTCAATCCGTCGAACTCGTACATTTCGTTTTCGTTGTTCCCGTCGAATGCCTCCTTGGCGAACTACAAAGCCCTGTTTCAAGGTGGCCAGTTTTGGACGTGGGTTCGCAACAGTTTAGTGGTCGGCGTTGTCGTCGCGGTGGCGCAATCGTTCATCACAGCGATGTCCGCTTTCGCCTTTTCCAAGCTGAGGTTTTACGGGCGGAAGTACGGTTTAATGACCCTATTACTTCTTCAGATGTTTCCCAATATCTTGGCAATCGCAGCATTCTACACTGCACTTGCGAAGTTGAACATGATAGACATGCTGGGTTCTTACATCCTTGTTATGCTTGGAACAAGCGCCTTCAACATCTGGCTTTTGAAGGGATACATGGACTCGATTCCGCGAGAATTGGACGAGGCAGCCGTCATTGATGGTGCAACAACCTGGCAAAGATTCATGCATGTTACATTGCCCTTGTCCACTCCGATGATGGTCGTGATTTTCTTTCTGACCCTTGTTGGCATCTTCAGCGAGTACATGTTCGCCGGTACGATTCTTCAATCGCCTTGGAATTACACACTCGGTGTTGGAATGTACAATCTGATTAGCGGGCAGTTCGCCAAGAACTGGGGAGAATTCGCCGCAGCTGCGCTCTTGTCGGCCGTGCCGCTTGCCATCGTATTTGCCGTTGCGCAACGATATCTGACGAAAGGGTTGGTGGCAGGCTCGGTGAAGGGATGATGCTGGCTGTTAAGGAGGGTACACCGTGGCCACAATCAAAGACGTTGCGCGCCTTGCCAATGTGTCGCCGTCCACCGTGTCACGGGTGCTGGCCAACTCGCCCCGCATTTCGGAGGAGACCAAGCGAAGGGTTCGGGCCGCGCTTGAACAACTGAACTACCACCCGAACGCCTTTGCGCGCGGCCTGGTGACGAATTCGACCGGGGCCATCGGCATTCTGATCCCTCCCTCGGCGCAGGAGTTCTTTGTGAATCCATTCTTCGCCGAGTGGATGGCGGGCGTGGCCGAGGTGGCCCGGCAGCATGGGGTTGACACCGTGCTTTCCACCTCGGCTCGGGGCGAGATCGAGACCCTGGATCACATGATACGGGGGAGGCGTGTGGACGGCGTTCTCCTCATCGGCGCGCGCCAAGGCGATCCCGTCCTGCAGGAGGTCGCGAAGTTGCACTGTCCCGCTGTTCTTCTCGGCCGACCCGCTGATCCAGCACCCATCAGTTGGGTGAATAACGACAATCAGCGAGCTGCTTACGATGCGACAGTTCACTTGTTGAACCTGGGGCACCGCCGCATTGGATTTTTAGGAGGCGCTTCCGACTTGGTTGTGACGATGGATCGCGTCGCCGGCTATCGACAAGCCCTAATGGACCACGGTGTGGAACCTGATTCTCGGCTCGAGGTTTCAAGTTTCTTTCTTGAGCAAGGAGGCTATCTCGGCATGATGCGCTTGCTTGCGATCCCCGATAGGCCCACCGCGGTCCTGTGTGCAGACGATGTGCTGGCGTTTGGCGGCATGCGTGCGGCTCATGAACTAGGATTCGAGGTACCTGGCGATCTCGCCATCGTCGGATTTAACGATATTCGCTTGGCAGAGCTCGCCCATCCGGCGCTGACAAGTGTGCGGGTTCACATGCATGAGCTGGGTGTCCGATCTGCCGAACTTTTGCTTGAGGAGATTGACCAAGGCAAACCTCTGCAACGGCATGTCATTGTCAAGCATGAACTGGTGATTCGATATTCCTGTGGTGCAAAACCCATCGGCACGTTGACGACCTGAAGAATGGCGGTCCCGGGGGTTGTCCATGGAACTTGTGTGGCAGCATCGTTGGGCGGCAGACGCTTACCCGCTTGACTTGTCAACCATGGTTCTTGTGTTGCGCGTTGCGCGATGCACACCCGCACAGCGGGTGCGGGTACACTTCGGAGATCGTTACGAACCTGACTATCAGGATTCAAGTGAGGCTCGAAGATACGGATCAGACGGAACATTTGACTGGTTTACGTGTCAAGTTGCCACACCAACGCGAAGACTGAAGTATGCATTTGAAGTGTTATCCTCAACTGGACGGGTTGTGTACCTGGGTGAGGGCGGGCTCGCGGATACCTTGGATGCTGTCCAGCCCTTTCAATATCCGTACATTCATCCATCTCGGGTTCTCGCTGTCCCAGATTGGGTGGGGCATGCGGTGGCTTATCAAATATTTCCCGACCGGTTTGCAGTGGGTGGACATCCATTGGCACGTCCAACGGCTCCTTGGAACGGGCGCCCAAACCCTGATAGTGTATTTGGTGGGAATATGCGAGGTATTGTGGACAAAACTTCCATACCTGAGCGATCTCGGCGTGAATCTGATCTACCTCACGCCCATCTTCCAGGCTCCATCGAACCACAAATACGACACGCAAGACTATTTTGCCGTAGATCCCGCATTCGGTACCTTGGCCGATCTGCAAATGCTCGTACGAGAAGCTCATCGCCTCGGGATTCGCGTGGTTCTCGACGCAGTTTTCAACCACTCGGGCTTTCAATTTGCCCCCTTTCAGGACGTCATTGCGCGCGGTACGGCGTCTCCCTATTGGTCTTGGTTCTTCGTGCATGGGGACCGCGTTGACGTCGAATCCGTGAATTATGAGACTTTCGCGACGCGCCTTCGACATATGCCAAAACTGAACTTGGCAGAGCCTGCTGCCGAAGAATACTTTCTGCATGTGGCCAAACACTATGTTCTCGAGTGCGATATCGACGGATGGCGTTTTGACGTCGCCAACGAAATCGATCCCCAATTTTGGCCACGGTTGCGGTCCGAACTGCGCGCCTTGAAACCTGATATCCTGTTGATAGGAGAAATATGGCATGACAGCCTCCCTTGGCTGATGGGCGATGCCTTCGATGGCGTGATGAATTATCCGCTTCGAGAGCTTGTCATGCGCTATGCCATGGACGAATCCATAGATGAACCTGCTTTCGCAGAAGCGTGGGTACGCCTGTATCTGCAGTATCCGCGTCCGGCATGGCGCGCGATGTGGAATCTGTTGGGCAGCCATGATACTGAACGCGCGCTTACGCGCGCACGCGGTCATGTTCCCTATGTTGTGCTGGCGTTTGCAATGCTTTTCACGCTACCCGGAATTCCCATGGTGTATTACGGGGACGAGATCGGCATGGAAGGTGGAACCGATCCGGATTGCCGTCGGGGCATGATCTGGGACGCGAACTTATGGCAGCTCGATCTTCGCGAAGCCGTGCGGCAACTCGCATGGCTCAAACGAACCCATCCTGCGCTTGCAGGAGATACCATGGAGATTCGCGATGCGAAGCCTGGCATGCTGCATTATGTACGGCTAAACGGCACAGGTCCACATCTTCACATTGCTGTTTGCAAACGTCGAGACTTCGGCGCGGAAGTGGACTCCCCACTATTCGCGTGGGATGTGCCATCTCGCACATCGGGCGAGGAACGGAAGATCCTGATATGGGAATGCGATTCAACTGAGGGGTGTGGACATGATTCACGAGCAGACGGATTTCTCAACCAGTGAGGCGATTCGACCGGATACGCTGATCTCGCCGCCAGACGACTGGACTTTTCTCGGGCGACCCAGCCGGTTTGATGTGGATCACGATGGCTGGGCGGCGGTTCAGTATGACGCTGGAGTCATGGTCGGTGTCGCCGCACTCGACGACACCGTGCTACGCGTAGCCTACTGCAGGTCTTCTGGGGAGTGGCCGACGAGCACGCCTGCCATTATGGAACAGATGTCGCAGCGGCACTCCTGGCGGCTCGTTGAGGAAGAGCGACGCGTGCAACTGGAATGTGTTACTGGATGGCAGATTCAAATCAACCGGGACGACGGAACATGGAGTATACGCCATCCCGGCTTTGGGACAGCCGTCGAGGCCATCACGTGGTACAAGCGCAAAAAAGGCGGCGCATTGACGTTTACTTCGCTCGAGAATGCCCGGTTCTATGGACTTGGCGAAAAGCCGGGGCCCCTTGACAAGCGGCACGAGGCGTACACCATGTGGAATTCGGACGTTTACGCGCCTCATGTGCCAGAGATGGAGGCCCTCTATCTGTCAATCCCGTTCTTTTTGCGACTGCAAGACCAAACGGCCCTTGGCATCTTCGTGGATAATCCAGGGCGATCCCGCTTTGACTTCAGGAGCAGATACCCTGACGTGGAAATATCGACAGAACGAGGCGGATTGGATGTTTATTTCATCTTCGGGGCTTCGCTCAAAGATGTCATTCGACGTTACACAAAGCTCACGGGGCGAATGCCGATGCCTCCCAAGTGGGCGCTCGGCTATCATCAGTCTCGGTATTCGTACGAGACCCAGGGCGAGGTCCTGTCAGTCGCGCAAACGTTTGTCGAACGCGACATTCCCGTGGATGCCTTGTATCTGGATATTCACTACATGGATGGATATCGGGTGTTCACCTTTGATGAGAAGCGATTTCCCGATCCGGCACGCATGTGCGACGAGTTGCGGAAGCTTGGGGTGCGCGTTGTCCCCATCGTGGATCCGGGGGTGAAGCAGGATCCTGAATATCCAGTTTACATGGATGGGCTGGCCCACAACCACTTCTGCCAAACCGCCGAGGGTCAAGTGTATCTTGGTGAGGTATGGCCCGGATTGAGTGCCTTTCCTGATTTCGCGTCGGAGGAAGTGAGGGCGTGGTGGGGCAAGTGGCATCGGGTGTACTCCCAGATGGGAATTGAGGGCATATGGAATGATATGAACGAGCCGGCTGTGTTCAATGAGACGAAGACCATGGACGTGAACGTGGTCCACCGAGGCAACGGACGATTGTACACGCACGGAGAGGTCCACAACCTCTATGGATTCTGGATGGCTGAAGCCACGTATCGCGGACTGAAAGCGCAGTTGGCTGGCAAGCGGCCTTTTGTGCTCACGCGCGCTGGCTACAGCGGAATTCAACGGTATGCGGCGGTGTGGACGGGCGACAACCGAAGCTTTTGGGAACATATGGCCATGGCCATCCCGATGGTGCTCAACATGGGGATGTCCGGTATTCCGCTCGGGGGCCCAGATGTGGGCGGTTTCGCTCATCACGCTTCAGGTGAATTGCTTGCACGATGGACGCAAATGGGGGCGTTCTTTCCGTTCTTTCGAAATCACAGTGCCATGGGAACGCATCGACAGGAACCTTGGGCATTCGGCCCTACGTTCGAAGCCATCATTCGACGTGCCATCCGGCTCCGTTATCGTTTCCTGCCTTATCTTTACACGCTCGCACGGGAAGCCCATGAGACAGGTTTACCCATGATGCGGCCCTTGGTGTTAGAGTATCCCGACGATCCAAACACGCACCACGTCGATGATCAGTTCCTCGTCGGTTCCGATCTTCTCGTGGCACCCATCCTCAAGCCGGGCATGACCCATCGAATGGTCTATTTGCCCGATGGAGAATGGATTGATTATGAGACGCGTGAGCGATACCGCGGGCGTCAGTACATCTTGACGAATGCGCCTCTCGATCGTATCCCTCTGTACGTGCGCGCGGGGAGCGCTATCCCCGTGAACCTCTTGGAGCGGTCAGGCGAGACTCATCTTGGATGGGAGGTCTTCGTGGACGCCAACGGTCGAGCCTCGGGCCGATGCTATGAGGACGACGGGGAGACGTTCAGCTATGAAGACGGTGCCTATTGCGATCGCGTGTTACAGGCCCTCACCACCTCAGAAGGAACACTTATCGAGTGTCATCTTGTTCAAGGATCAGGAGATGGTGGAAGTCTCGAGAGCGTTGTTCGTGTATTCACACCAGATAACGTTCGTGAGGCTCGTGCGCAGGGGATATCGTTTTCTATTCAAGTTTGATGGACTCAAGGGCTGGATTCGAGAGTACTCCTTTCCAGCCCTTTCAATTTGGGTGCATTCACCCCGACACCGCCGATTCCCAGGCCACAATCTTGTTCTTGCCCGTCTGTTTGGCGCGGTAGAGGCATTGATCCGCTCGCTCAAACAGTTCGTCCCGCGTTTCTCCTGGGCGATGCGTCGACAAGCCGATGCTCACCGTGGCACGATTACCGTCGAGTTCCACGTGATGCACGTTGGCAATGTACTCCCGGATCTTCTCCATATTCTGAACAGCCTGCTCATGGGTCACCTCAGGAATGATGACCGCGAACTCCTCCCCGCCGTAGCGCGCAAGGAAGTCGCCGGCTGCGAGGTGCTGCTGGATGGCCTGCGCTGTGCGGCGAAGGATCTCGTCGCCGACCAGGTGGCCGTATTGATCGTTGATTTGTTTGAAGTTGTCGATGTCGATCACGGCGAGGTGCAGCGGGGTATTCGTGCCATCGCTGATCTGAAGCGCGAAGTCGAGATATTCATCGAAGGATTTGCGGTTGTACAGGCCAGTCAGTGCGTCGGTCTTCGCCTCTTTCTCAGACAAAATTTGCCGAACCCAAAGTTCCGTTTGCGTGCGCGTCTGCACGCGCAGTTCGTCCCAGATGCGGAGGCCAAAGCGCAACACAACGTGTGATGCTGCCGTCGTCCACAGCAGAACCAGGCTCCAAAGTGTCAGCTGGCCCAGAGACTGGAGAATGGCCTGGGCACTTGCACTGCTGGACACCTGCATCAACGTCAGCGCCAATTCGGCTGCGAACGCCGCGGCGCCGGCGAGCCAAACTTTCTCAACCCGAAGGTGGAGAATGGACGTCACAATGGGCAACAGGAGCGAGGCGCACAAGGACTCGGCGCCTGGATACGCGGCGATGGCCACGAGCGCGAGCAAGGTGCCGGACGCAATCAGCGTGTTTTCCCTGGACTTAGGATACTTGCGCACCGCCCATTCCGCAGCCCCCTGGATGCAGACCATGGCAAGCGGCGCAAACAGCCAAGCCCGCACGGCGAGTGGCAGCAGATGGGCGCGATGGAGCCACCACTCGCCAGGCACAGACAGCAGGTCTCCGACGAGGAAGAGCGCGACAAACAGCCGATGAATTTGAATGGCGCGCTGTGCACCGTTGCGGAACTCGCGAACATCTTCCGGTAAAGCCACGGCCATCACCACTGTCCATGTTCGACAAGCGCCTCCAAGATCCTGCTTCCCGCCTTCCTGCTGTTCGTGCCGCGTGCGCATCAAGCTCGGCTGAGGGTGAATTCTGCGATGATGCGGCCCACCTCACGCCCCTGCGTGTTGACTACCGCAGGTTCGATGTACGCACCCAGCAATTCGCGCTCCGCGGCTGAGATGGCACCGAGATCGGTCAGCGCCTTCACGGCCACGGGGGGAATCGCGCGCGCGTTTCCGTCTAGCACCTTGATCACCATCGCGAGGCGGAGTCCCGTGTCGATCACGGCCAAAAATCCTTCCGCGCCGCCCTTGGCCACGATGCGGCCGTTGGTCGCGCGCATAAGGTCCGTGTCGAATCGATCCCGGCTTCCGCCCACGAGCTCGGGGTGATGGCCCATGGCGGCTAGAATGCGCTGCATTGCGGCGGCGTGCGGGGCGTGATCGCTGACGAACGAGGCAAACGCGCGCGCCCAGGCCCTGAGCGGCACCGCATGCACCGGAACGCCGCATCCGTCCACGCCGACGCGGATGTCCTCCAGCGGCACGTCCGCGAGTTCGCTCAGCGTGCGAAGGATGGCCTGTTGCAGCGGGTGAGCAAGTTCGGCGTACGTCGATGGATCGGCTCCCGTGGCCCTGCAGTACGCGAGCATGCCCGCGTGCTTGCCGGAGCAGTTGTTGTGAATGGCGGACAGCGCTTCTCCGCGACGCACTATCTCTTCGTACGCCTCTCGGCTGTGCGGGACGTGGATCCCGCAGACGAGGTGCTCAGGCCCAAGACCGATGCTTTGAAGGATTTCGCTCGCCTTTTCGATGTGCATGGGCTCTGAGCTATGCGAGGCACACATCAAGGCCAGGTGGCGGTCGTCAAGCCCAAACGCCTCGAGCGCACCTGACTCGACCACCGGGATGGCTTGAATCGGCTTGCAGGAACTGCGGGCGAACGTGAAGAAGTCGAGATCGCCGTAATGAAAGGCGATCTCGCCCTCCGCATTCGCGATGGCTATCGCGCCCGCGTGCCAGCTTTCGTCGACCGGGCCGCGGGTGACACGGACAAATGGTTTCATGTACGGTCTTCCTTTCTCGCGTTGACGCCGGTGTGCAGCAAGAGTGTATCACACGCGACGGAGATGGTCTTTACGGTCGCGGCGGATTCCATCAAGATGAGAGTAGCTGCGAGCTCCGGCATATGAGGGGGAATGGGAGATGACAAGCGTGCAACGCGTCACGCTGGTGGGGCTCGGCGCCATCGGAGCGAGTTATGGAGAGCGGCTGCTCGCGGCGCCGGGTGTGGATCTGAGGGTGCTCGTGGACGAGGCGCGCAAGCGCCGTTATGAACAAGTGGGCGTTCGCGTGAACGGGCGGCGGATCGACTTTCCGCTTTACGTGCCCGCGCATGCCGTAGAACCGGCAGATCTGGTGCTCTTTTGCGTCAAATATGACGATCTCGCCGGGGCCATCGAGGCGGTGCGAGGCCACGTAGGCCCCAACACGATTTTCATGTCGCTGTTGAACGGAATTGCGAGCGAGGAGGATATCCAGGCGGCGTTCCCTCACCACGTCGTCCTCCACGCCATCAGCGTCGCCATCGACGCGGTGCGCGAGGGGCGCGACGTCACATATTCGACACTGGGCTACATCTCCTTTGGAGACGCTACGGGGCGCCATGCCGACGCCGTGCGCGCGGTCTGCGACGTGTTCAATCGCGCTGGAATCGCCTGTGAGACGCCCGATGATATTCTTCGCACGGTCTGGTGGAAATTTATGATCAACGTGGGGGTAAACCAGGCGTCCGCGGTGCTGCGCGCGCCGTACGGGGTGTTTCAGCAGTCGGAGGACGCGCGCGAGGTGATGCGCATGGCGATGCGCGAAGTCGTGGCGATTGCGCAGAAGCGAGGCATCTCACTCACGGAAGACGATGTGCGGGGCTTCGACGAGATTCTGAACGCCATGTCGCCAAGCGGCAAGACGTCCATGCTTCAGGACGTCGAAGCCGGTCGCCCGACTGAGGTGGAGCAGTTCGCGGGCATGGTAATCCGTCTCGGCGAGCAACTGGGCGTGCCGACGCCCATCAACCGCCTGTTGTATCACGCCATCCGCACCCTCGCGCCACACGAGACCATGCGTCCCGTAAGTGTCTAGGGATGGCGTCGGATGCTACAGGCGTCACCGCCGAGCATCCGCGCCGAAAATCCGCTTGTCACCGGAGTTGGTAGTCCTCCGGCGTCTTCAGCGTGCCGTCGAGTGCCTGCTCGATATCCATTCGGATGGCATCATCGATCCCGGACATGCGGTTGCGGTAAAACTTCCGGCCGACGGCGTAGATCTCCTGGCGCAATGCCTCGTCATCCGGGTGATTCGGCAATTGTTTCAATAGACGATAGTATCTGGTTTCCGCGGAGTCCTGCTTGCGGATGTAAAGGTACAAGAAGTAACATCCGCCGAGCACAATGACGGCGGAGATCAGCCAGTACACGAACTTCATCGTTACACGCCTCCTGAACGCACGACATCACGCTCTCTTCAATAAGTTTACCTCGTCTCACGTCGTGCGATCCCGCCCAGGCGGGAAGTTCGCACAACCGACACAGTCACGTGGACAGGGGCGCGGAGGTGATGGTGACGAGCGTGCCGATGTGCGTATACGCAAACACCTTCGCGGCAGCCGCGTAGGGAAGTTCCACGCAGCCAAGGCTCTGCGGGAAGCCGTACTTCTGGCGGATGAACCCGTGTATCGCGCATCCCTGGTCAAAGTAACTCACGTAGGGCACGCCGGGATCGTCGTACGGCTTGCCGTTCGGATCTTTGCCCTTCATCTCCTGAGAAGCGTACTGCACGTACACCCCATAGGTCCCGTATGGCGTAGGCGCCTGGGGAATGCCCGTGTTGCACAGCGATGTCAGGACGAGTTTGCCGTTGACCCAGAGTTCCAGCTTCTCAGGCAATGAGGTGGAGACGAGGATATAGCTGTAGGGCTCCGCAGGGGCCAGTTCGCCAATGGCCAGAGCTTGGGATAATGCGTGGATGACATCCGGCCCTGCAATTCCATCGACCCCGAGGTGATGCTCGGCTTCAAAGGCCATCACCGCGCCTTCGGTGATGGGCGTGTCTTCGTCGGACGACCAGAGGGAGACCCACGCGTTCGGCTGGTGATACCAAAGTTTCCAATTTCCTTGTAAGGGTTTGAAGGTTTGCGCGCGAGCGCTGGCGGACAGGGCGAGCCGCGCGGCCTGAGCGGACTTTGGCGAGGACGGCGAGAACGTCGCAGGCAGGTACCCTAACATCGCGAGAGATTCGTTGAGCCACATGGCCCTCGGGCCGACATCGCCTACGCCAATGACTACGCCCTGTTTCGTTGGGGTCGATAGCTTGGCCCCATGTCCAGATGTGGCGGGTCCGTGCTTAGCGTTGGAGGGGGACAAAACGTCCTTCTGCGCGAGGTTCTGAAGGCTCTTCCAATCCTGCTGCAGCGAACTCCACGAGGACGGCGGGACGTTCGGCGATGGGAGTGTGGTTTCAACGCTCGTCGCACCGAGCGAAAAGGGCAGTGGACTCAGCCACACGCAAAACGCCAACACCCAAGCGATCCAACGAATCCACCGTGTGCGCATGACCATCTCTCCGTCTTCTTCCGGCGAACACCTGGGCACAACCCACTGTCGTCGACAGAATCTTCTTCCATCCATATATACTCTACCGATTGCCAGCGTCACAAGCTGTCGAACGCTGTAATCGGACTGCGATCATGGTGTATGCGGCTCAACCGGCAACATGCCTTTTACACGCAGCCTTCACGAAATCTTCACGCGATCGCGCCTTGTCATGCGCTCCAACGAGAAGACGATCGAGGACCAGTTCCGGTGACGCGGACCAGGTGCCTTTCATCGGCCGAATGTTTGATGTTGATCACTTCTGTTCCATGGTATAATCGGGAATACCAAGTTTGTGCGGAATGCGGGGGCCTAGTGTGTTGCGCGCATTCACGACGTTCGCGAGAAGCGTGTTGACCATCGTGACCACAGGGATCTTGTTCGCGTTCAGTTTCGAATTGGTCGGCATCGTGGCGTTCCGCTATCTGTATATCCCGCACGGCGCCATGGGACATGACATCGCGCTTGTTCTTCATGTGCTTTTGTCCGCTGTGCTGGCCGCTTGGATGTACCGTCAATTTTTCCACGACCATCTTTGGCGCGCATAAGAAGGGGCAAGCCGCGAGGCTTGCCCCTTTTTCAGGCGGTTTCACGATACCTTGACCACGAGCTTGCCCGTATTGATGCCTGTGAACAGGCCGAGGAATGCCTCGATGGTCCGGTCGAAGCCCTCGATCACGGTTTCGCGGGATTTCAACCGGCCTTCGTTGAACCAGGTCTGGAGCTTTTGGAGTCCTTCCGGGAAGCGAGGGGCGTAGTCGCCGACAATGAACCCCTGCATCTTCGCCTTTCGCGTGAGGAGCAGTGGCCCTGGGCGCGGACCCACGTCCGGTTTGTCGAGGTTGTAGAGCGCAATCTGTCCGCACAAGGAAATGCGCGCGAAGTCGTTGATGCGTTTGAGCACCTCGTCCGAGACTGTGCCCCCGACGTTGTCAAAATACACGTCAACGCCGTCTGGACAAGCCTGTTTCAGATCCTCTGCGAACGTGGGCGACTTGTAATTGACCGCCGCGTCGAAGCCGAGTTCCTCGGTCAAAAAGCGGGCTTTCTCGTCGGACCCGGCAATTCCGACCGCGCGACATCCCAGGATCTTCGCGATTTGGCCTACCACCATGCCGACCGCGCCAGCAGCTCCGGACACGACGACGGTTTCACCCGGCTTCGGGTCACACACGTCAATGAGGCCAAAGTAGGCGGTCAGACCGGTCATGCCCAGGAGTCCGAGCGCCAGCGTCAGGGGTTCGGGCGGCGGATCGAGCTTCTGAACCTTGGCGCCAGGCACGACGGCGTGCGTCTGCCAGCCCGTCTGGGTGAGAACGACGTCCCCCGGGTGGAGATGTTCGGTCTTGGATTCGACGATTTCGCACACGGCGCCGCCCGTGATGGGCTCATTGAGGCGATAGGGAGGCACGTACGACTTCACGTCGTTCATGCGCCCGCGCATGTACGGATCCACCGACAAATACAACGTTTTGACAAGCACTTGGCCCTCATCTAGCGGCGGGAGTTCGACCGTCTCAAATCGAAAACAGTCGAGCGTAGGCGTGCCCTGAGGCCGCTTGGCGAGCACGATGCGCTTGGCGGTGACAGTCATGGGAGCACCTCCGTCCAATTCGACACACCAACCATTGGGGCACAATACGCATGCCCGGACCTCAGTATACACCATGCACAGAGCGGAGGCGAAAGCTGGTGGCATCGCCCGCAGTCGAACTGAAGAACGTCGGCTTCGAAACAGGCGGCCTGTGGCTGCTTCGCGAGGTATCGGCCGAGGTGGACGCCGGAAAAACCGTCGCCATCATCGGTCCGTCGGGCGCTGGGAAGAGCACGCTCATTTCGCTGATCAATCTAATGCGCACGCCGACCGAGGGCGAAATTTGGGTGCTCGGGCGGGAAGTGCGCGCGTGGCCGGTGCGCGAACTCCGGCAGCGGGTGGGCATGGTGTTTCAGTCACCCGTCATCTTTCCAGGCAGCGTGCGGGACAACGTGCTGTTCGGGCTTGAGCTCCATCGCCGCCCTCCCCGGGATGTTGCGGAACTCCTCCACATGGTGGATCTTCCTGCCCATCTCGCGGACCACGCCGCGGAAGACCTCTCGGGCGGCCAGAAGAGCCGCGTCGCGCTTGCGCGCACGCTCGCCATGCAGCCCGACATCCTGTTGCTCGATGAGGTGACCGCAGCGCTCGACGTCCACGCGAAGCGCGAGGTGGAATCGACTCTCCTTCGCTTAAAGCGGGAGCTAGGCAAGACCATGCTGTGGGTCACGCACGATCTCGACCAGGCCCGCCGCGTGGCGGACGAGGTGTGGTTCGTCGCCGGCGGAAGGCTTGTGGAGCGCGGATCGCCAGATCAGCTCTTCAGTGAGCCGCAAAGCGAAGCGCTGAGGTCGTTTTTGGCAGAGGGCGGCGAGGTGAGGTCATGAGTTACGTATCGCTCTCGTTCACTGTATTGTTTGTGGCGCTTTCCATCGCGCTGTCGCTGTGGCTTCGCCTCGGCGTGGCGCGCGACATCGTGATAGCCGCGGTGCGCGCCGCGGTGCAACTCATTGTCATTGGCTACATTCTAAAACTCGTGTTTGCATCCCACCGGCTGATCTTCATCCTCCTCATGGTAGCCCTCATCATCGCGGTCGCCGCCTGGAACGCGCGCGGGCGAGCCAAGGGCATCCCGGGCGCTTTCTGGCGAATTGCGCTCGGGCTCGTCGTCACGGAGATCCTCACCCAGGCGGTGCTCGTGGGCTTCGGCGTGATCCCGTTCCAGGCGCGCTACGTCATCACGACGTCCGGGATGATTGTCGGGAACTCCATGGTCGCGGCGGGCCTCTTGATGAATCGGCTGCGGCGTGAGGTGGAGAGCGGCCGCGGCGAGATCATGGCCATTCTGGCGCTCGGCGGAACGCCCCGGCAGGCGATGTACCCGCGGCTCGTGCAGGCCATCCGCGCCGGCATGATCCCGACCATCGACTCCACGAAGACGACGGGACTCGTGCAGCTGCCCGGCATGATGACCGGCCAGATCATCGCGGGCCAGGATCCCGTACAGGCGGTCAGGTACCAGCTCATGATTTTGTTCTGCATCCTGGCGGGATCGGCCGTGACAAGCATTGTGATTGGGTTTCTGACGTACCCGACGCTGTTCAACCGGTATCAGCAGCTGCGGGAGGACGTGTTGACGTGAAGCTCGGCATCGTGGGCGCGGGGGTTGCGGGGCTCGCCGCCGCTCTGGCTTGCACCCGCGCGGGCGTCGCGTATGACCTGCTCGATCGCGCCACACAGCCGCTCGAGGGCGGGGTGGCGCTGACGCTGTGGCCGAACGCGCTTCGGGCTCTGCGCGATCTCGGCGTGGACGTGCGCGGCGCGGGGTGGGCGGCAATCGAGGAGGGCGACATTGCCGACATGCGCGGGCGCGCGCTGTATCGGCTGCCGCTCTCGTGGATGGAGGCGCGGTTTGGCTTTTTGCCCGTGTGCGTGCGCCGCTCAGATCTGCTTCGGCAGATGCACAGTGCGGCGGGGAGCCCGCGCATCGAGCGGTGCGAGGTGCGCCGCGTCGCGGCCGCCGAAGGGCGGGTAGGCGTGGAAACGGATGCGGGGATCCGGTCCTACGACGGCCTGCTTCTCGCGGATGGCATTCGGGGCACCGCTCGGAACTCGATCGTGCAGGCGCGCACGCGCGCGACCCACTACGTGGCCTGGCGCGGCATCGCGCATGGCGTGGATGTTGGGCGCAGGATGCGGGAGATCTGGGGGCGCGGCTTTCGGTTTGGTTACGCCGCGATGGGCGCGGGGGACGTGTACTGGTTTTCGACCGTCAATCGCAGACAACTGGGGCGCGCGGGCGGTGCGCCCGAGGCGTGGCGCATCCTCACCGCTCTTGCCGCTCAAAGCCCGCCGGAGGTGGCGAGGTTGATGGCGGCTACGCCGACGGAGGGGGTCTACGCGCACGCTATCGACGATCTCGTCCCCGGCCTGCCCCTCGCCGTGGGCCGGATTGCCCTTCTCGGGGACACCGCGCACGCCATCACGCCAAACCTCGGCTTTGGGGGCGGGCTTGCACTCGAGGACGGCGCGGCGCTCATGCGGGCGCTTGTCGCCCACCGGGTCGCGGAGGAGCCTGGCGCGCTGGCGGCGGCGTTTCAGGCTTACGCTGAAGTGCGGAGACGGCGCGTAGCGCGGATGGCGCAGGTCACCCGCTGGCTCGGCGATGTCATGCAGTGGGAAGGGAAGGCCGCGTACGCGCGGGACACCCTGTTTCGCTGGATGGCGCCGCTCGGCGACAGGCTGGTGTGGACGTGGATGTTGGGTGGGTGACGCGTCAAGGGCCCGGCGGCCGGGCCTCCGCTGTGCGGCAGCCGAAGTAGATTCGGAGCACCGTCCGCACATCACGGTATCCGCGGCCGGCGCTTTATGTTAACCTAGTATCATCATGAGGTTGACGATGGGAGCGATGGCCGTGATCGATCTGCGCGTGTATCCCAGCCGATGGGCGTCTCTCGCCCAGCGCGTCCTCGACGGTCGAGCCGTGACGCGCCAAGAAGCCCTCGACATTCTGCGCTCGAGCGACGACGAACTCCTGGATCTCCTCGCCGCCGCCTTCCTGATCCGCATGCGCTACTTCGGCAGGAAGGTCAAGCTCAACATGATTATCAACGCCAAGTCGAAGATGTGCCCCGAGGACTGCGCGTACTGCTCTCAGTCCGCCATCTCCAAGGCCCCAGTGGCCAAGTATCCGCTGGTCTCGAAAGAGGACATCATCGCTGGCGCGCGCGAAGCCGAGCGCCGCAAGGCCGGCACCTATTGCATTGTCATCAGCGGCAGGCGGCCGTCGGATCGGGAGGTTGAGCGCATCGCCGAGGCCGTGGAGGAAATCCGGGCCACCACGAGACTCAAGATCTGCTGCTGCCTCGGGCTCCTGACGCCCGGCCAGGCGGAGAGGCTCGCCCGGGCCGGGGTGCACCGCTACAATCACAACTTGAACACGAGCCGAGATCGATATGCCGACATCTGCACCACCCACACCTATGACGATCGCGTCCAGACCCTGGAGCGCGTGAAAGAGGCGGGCATCTCGCCGTGTTCGGGGGTCATCTTCGGCATGGGCGAATCGGATGAAGAGGCAGTGGACATGGCGTTTGCGCTGAAGGAGTTGGACGCCGACTCTATCCCGTGCAACTTCCTGAATCCCATCCCGGGCACGCCGCTCGAAGGCATGGAGACCCTGAATCCGCGGCGGTGCCTGAAGCTTCTCTGCATGATGCGCTTCGTGAATCCGTCGAAGGAGATCCGCATCGCGGGCGGGCGCGAACGCAACCTGCGCAGCCTGCAGGTGCTTGGCCTGTACCCGGCCAACTCCATCTTCGTCGGGGACTATCTGACGACGCCCGGGCAGGCGCCGACGGAGGACTGGGCGATGATTGAAGACCTCGGGTTTGAGATTGAAGAATGCGCGTTGTAGGTCGGAGGACGTTGTGCGCGTTCCACGCGAACACGGGGCCCGGGCTAGCGCTCGGCAAGCCCGGACCCGCAAGGGTTCAGGTGGGGGCGAACATCGCGCGGAGCGCCACTTTATCGACCTTGCCCGCGCTCGTGAGCGGGAGATCCTGCACGATGTGAATCGCGTCCGGGAGCCAGAAGCGCGCTAGGCGCCCGTCCTCCACCGCCTTCGCCAGGTGCGCCTCGACCGCCGATGCGTCGAGCTGCTCATCTGCGGCAAGGATGGCCACGGGCCGCTCTCCCCAGCGCTCGTCCGGGCGCCCGATCATGGCAGCCATCCGCACGCCGTGGATTTCTGAGATCACCGATTCAATCACGCTTGGAATGATCCATTCGCCGCCGCTCTTGACGGCATCCTTGACGCGATCGACGACCGAGAAGGTGCAATCCGGGTGTGCGACAGCGAGATCGCCCGTGCGAAACCAGCCATCCACGTAGGCCTGTTGTGTCGCGGCCTCGTCGTCCACATAGCCATCCGGAAGCCAGGGGCTTTCTACCCACAGTTCGCCCACCGAGTGGCCGTCCGCGGGCAGCGCGCCGCCGTCTTGGCCGCGGATGGACATCCGCACCATGGGAATCGGGGCGAGCCGACTCGAGAGCGCCTCGAGATTCTCCCGTGAGCCCGGGACGTGCGCGCTCACCGTCATGGCTGCGCAGAGCTGGTCCGATCCGCCGTAGATCACGGAGTAGCGGACGCCCGCTTCGTAAGCCCGCGAGGCAAGGCCCATGGGCAACTGCGATCCGCCGGTCAAGACCTTGAGCCGAAGCGCGTTTTCGCCCTCATTGCGCATGGCGTCGAGCAACATCAGGAGTTGGGTCGGCACCATGTTCGACCAGGTGACGCCTTCCGATTGAACGAGTCGGATCTGTTCTGCGGGCGTCGCTTTGCCCGGCAGGACCAGTTTCAGGCCGAGGTAGGGCGCGAAGATGGGCGTGCCCCAGGCGTGGATGTGGAAGAATGGGATGAGAGGCATCACCACGTCGTCTGCCGTGAGTTTCGCGCCCGTCTCATGCACGGCGAGATGGTGCGCAATTTGCAACGGCGCCTGAACGATGTCGCGGTGGCGGTAGCGCATGGCCTTCGGGCGGCCGGTGGTGCCCGTGGTGTGAAGCAGCGAATACGGATCTGCGTCGGTCACGCCTGGATCAGGGGTCGAAGTTGCTTCCTCTCCAGATAACAGATCTTCGTAGTGGAAATCGGCGTGCGAATCTGTGGAATCGCTTGCATCGGCGGTGCCAAGCCATACGATATGACATACGTGTGGTCGCAGCGCTTCGGCTGTCGGACGCAATGCGCGACCGGCGAAGAGGATGCGGTCTTGTCCTTGCCGCACTGTGTGCACAAGGTGATGGAGAGGCAAGCGAAAGTTGAGCGGGTGAGCGATGGCGCCCAGCAAGCTTGCTGCGTACTGCAGTTCAAACGCCTGATGCGAATTGACATCAAGAATGCCCAATACCTCTCCGCGCCTGATGCCCATTCGGCGCAAGGCGCGTGCCGCCTTCACCACTCGCTCCCAGGACTCTGCATAAGTGAGTCTCACGTCCCCGCTCACGATCTCCTTGTTGCCGTGGTGCCACGCGGCGTCGAACAGGATTTCGTGAATGACACCCCGGCGCATCTCACATCCACCCCCAAACGGACGAATCATAGAACGCCCAGGACGGATACTCCTGGCCATCCAGGAAGTGAGACAGGTACAGCTGTCCCAGCTTCTCGTACCGTTCCCCTGCGGTTTCGGCCAGCCGGTACAGGCTCGCCGCCTGCGCGAGATCTGCCACGGTGCGCAGAACCGACTTCGATTGCCACTCCGCCTCAGGGCGGGGCAGCGCGCGCAACGCCGCGACCTCCTGGCGCACGCGCTTCACGGCATCGTTCCCTCCCGGTACGCCGCGGCCCAAAAGTGGTGCCGCGATGCGGTCGATCACGTCGTCCACACTGCCGAGTTTCATTAAAGTCTCCAGGAAATCCAGTGCCTGAATGTTGCTCGGCCCTTCCCAAATCGGCGTGATGAGGGCTTCGCGGTGCCAGCGGGCGATGGCGTACTCCTCCAGAAAACCGAGGCCGCCAAACAGCTCCATGGCCATCGCGGTGAGGTGAGCCGCGTGATCCGCCGTGCGCGTTTTGGCCAGATGGGTGTACAGCCGCGCAAGATGGTACTTCGGGCTGTACGGCGGGCGCTCCTGCCACGCCTGATCAAACAGGTCAATGGCCTGAAAGGTGAGCGCGAGCCCGCCGGCGTGGCGGACGGCAAAGTCGGTGAGATCGCGCCGGATGAGGGCGTGATCGCGCAGGGCATGGCCGAAGCTGCGACGGTGGCGGACGCGCTGCATGACTTCGAGCAGGGCCTTCTGCACGATGCCCATGGCACCAGCGGCATTGGCCAGCCGGGAGACGGTCAGGTTTTCGAGCGTGTAATAAATGCCGAGATGTTTGTCGCCGATGAGAAAGGCCTCGGTGTCGGCGAATTCCACTTCGCCGGAGGGCACGGCGCGCGTTGCGCTCTTGTCTTTGAGTCGGCGCACGTGGAAATTGAGGTTCCCATCCTTGCGCAGCCGCGGCACGAGAAAAAGGGCGAGCCCTTTGGGGCCGCTCGGCGCGCCCTCGGGCCTCGCCGTCGCGATGGCGTAGTCGGTGAGGCCGGCCCCGCTCGCGAAGTACTTGTCTCCCGAGAGCCGCCACACCTCGCCGTCGAAGCGGGCCGTGGTCTGATTGGCGCCGAGATCGCTCCCGCCCTGGACTTCGGTCATCCACGTGGCGCCAAACGCCCGGCCGGAGAGGAGCGCTTCCTTCCACTCCGCGAATTCCGGCGCATACTTGTGAATCGCATACGCCACCTGGTTCGTGATGGTCAGGACGCAATACAGGCCGGGATCGCCGATGAGGTAGCCGTACGCGAAATGGTGATGCCAGGAATCGCCTTCGTAGGGCGGACGGTTGATGAAGGCAAGCGCTTTCAGTAAGGCGAGGTGGGAGGGGGAGAGGCGGGCGCGGTCGATCCGCTTGCCGTCGAGATTGTGCTGGACGAGGACGGGTGGGGCGTCGTGATCGACGTGGTACACCGTCTCGTACACTTCGCGGCCGGCGATGGCGCCGAAACGGGTGAGATCGGCCTCGTGCGCCTCGAATTGCGGCCAGAAGTGGCGCAGTATGTCCTGGAGCACAATATCCTGGGAGAAGTGGTTGGTGCCGTAGGCGTACGACAGCGCGCGCATCAATCGTCACACCCTTTCTGATGAGCCTGTCTCAACTTTTCGTCCAGCGCTTGTTGGAGGCGGCTCCGCATCGCGACGAGCTCGTCGCGAAGGGCCTCCAGTTCGGAGATCTGGAGTTCCACTTGGCGCAGTTTTTCGTCGCCTCGCCGAATGACTTCGCGCAGCTGCGTGATTTCGGTCGGATCGGCGTCGTACAGGTCCAGCATCTCGGCGATCTCGGGCAGGCTAAATCCCAGGCGGCGCCCGCGCAGGATGAGTTGCAGGCGGACGCGATCCCGCTCGCTGTAGAGGCGCTTTGCGCCTCGGCGCACGGGATTCAGCAGGCCCACGTCCTCGTAATGGCGCAGGGTGCGCGGCGTGATGTCGAACATGTCGGCGAGATCGCGAATGGTGTAGTACTGGCGGCGCATGAGCATGCACCTCGCCGCGAGATGACGCGAATTCGAGCTTAATATACTGAAAAATTACGTGAGCGTCAATGCGCAACTTGTCATGATGTCATCATAATGACATGTCTAAGGTTTGGACGGTTGTCGGGACTTCGATAGCGTATGTGTGGCTGTTGCTCCTGGTGGGGGTTCCGTTCGCCGCGGTCCTCGTAGGCGCCTTGGCCGGAGGCTGGGGCCCATTTTGGCAGAGCGTGACCTCGCAGGAGGCGCTCTTCGCGCTTCGAATGACGGGTGAAATCACCGGGGTGACTCTGCTTGCCAACCTGGTGCTCGGCCTTCCTATGGCGTTTTGGATTGCCAGACGCGCACCAGGTTGGTGGATGGTGCAGTGGCTGGTGGAACTACCGCTGTCCGTATCTCCGGTCGTCGCGGGGTTGGCACTCATCGTCGTGTATGGGCCGAACGCGCTCGTCGGGGCATTCCTGTTGCACATCCATGTGAAGGTTGCATTTGCCTTTCCGGGTATGGTGCTCGCGACCATCTTCGTGACGCTTCCCTTCATCGTGCATGAAACCGTGCCAGCCATTTGCGCCATCGGTGATACGCAAGAACAGGCTGCGTACGTGCTCGGCGCATCGCCGTGGCGGACGTTGTGGCGCGTGTGGCTGCCCCAATTGAAGTGGAGCATCTTGTACGGATTGGCCCTCACCACGGCCCGTTCATTGGGTCAATTTGGGGCGGTGCTCGTGGTGTCTGGCAGCATCGTCATGGTGACCGAGACCGCGACGCTGTTCGTGTATCAGGCCTCCGTCAACAACGAAATGCAGGCTGCCTATGCGGTGTCCGCCCTTTTGGCGCTGGCCTCGTTTGCACTCATCCTGTTGTTGCAATTCCTGAAGCGTGCAGGGGGGAGGAACCTGCGTGACCATTGAGTTCGTCGGCGTTGAAAAAATCTACCCAGGCGGCGCGCGATCCGTCCGAGGGGTCTCCTTCCAAATTCGCGAGGGAGAGATGGTGGGACTGCTGGGTCCGAGCGGAAGCGGAAAGACCACCATCCTGCGCATCATCGCGGGACTCGAACGTCCAACCAAGGGCGATGTGTGGATTGGGGGCAAGCGGGTCACGGATCTGCCCCCTCAAAAGCGAAATGTGGGGCTCGTGTTTCAGAACTACGCGCTGTTTCAGCACATGACCGTTTATGACAACGTATCCTTTGGCCTCAGGGAAAACCGGTTCCGAAGGACGAGATGGACGCGCGCGTAAGGGAACTCCTTCGGTTCATGCGGCTGGAGTCGTATGCGAATCGCTTTCCGCACGAGCTTTCGGGAGGGCAGCAGCAGCGCGTGGCCTTGGCGCGGGCACTGGCTCCTCGCCCGCAGGTGCTCCTCTTTGACGAACCGTTCGCCGCCATTGACACCCAGATTCGGCGTGAACTGAGGACGTTTGTCCGCCAGGTCCACGATGAAATGGGCGTGACGAGCGTATTTGTCACACACGATCAGGAGGAGGCGCTGGAAGTGGCGGACCGGGTGCTCGTCCTGCACGAGGGGAACGTCGAACAGTTCGGGACGCCGGAAGAGGTTTATGAAAAGCCTGGGACGCTTTTCGTGGCCTCCTTTATCGGGGAGTCCAACGTGTTGACGCGCGCCGTGCAAAACGGCCGAATCGAGGTGGCGGGCGCGGCTCTGCCCGTCGATCCCGCCGTGTCTGATGGTTCGGAGGTGGCCGTGGTGGTGCGCCCCAAGGATGTCGAGCTTCAGCCTGCGAGCGAACGCGAAGCGCACGCGCAGGTGGTGCGATCCGCCTTCAAAGGCTCGTACAGCGCGTGCTGGATTCGCACGAACGATGGCGAAGTGTGGGAAGTTCACGTCCCGAACGCGGATCGCCATCGCTGGTCCCCGGGCGCGTGGGTGCACATGAACGTGACGAGGTGGTTTATCTTTCCGCGCTGAGCTTCCAGGCTTCCAAGTGTCAGGCGAGATCGGCAGGTCGCTCTCAGGGCCGCGTTGGCCCTGCACCTGGCACCGAGGCGATTACACCATGCCTGCGGCTTCCTGGAGCTCCATGGCGTGCATGAGGTTGGCGAAGATTTGCACCGTGGTGACGGCGCCCACGCCGCCGGGCGTTGGCGTGTAGGCCTTCGTCTTCGCCGCGGCTTCCGGCGCGAGATCGCCCTGCACGTCTCCGTTTTCCCCTTGCGAGATACCCACATCGACGACGGTCAGGCCCTCGTGCACCATGTCAGGGCCGAGCAGGCCGCCTTTTCCCACTGCAACGATGGCAATTTCGCTGTCGCGCAAATGGGCGCGGACATCGCGCGTGTGCTCGTGGCACGCGGCCACGGTCGCGCCTTCGGCGATGAGCAGGTGCAAGAGCGGCATGCCGACGGTCTGACCGCAGCCGACGAGCGTGACGTCGGCACCTTTGAGCTCGTAGCCATAGTGTTTGAGCAGGCGGATGCACGCGAGCGGCGTCGCGGGGTAGAGTGCGGCTTCCGGCGTCGGCTTGGCGAAGGAGTGGCACGGCGACAGTCCGTCCACATCCTTCAAGGCGTGAATCGCGCCCACCACGCGCTGCACGTCGACCGAAGGCGCGAGCGGCATCTCAATCATGATGCCGTGGACGGACGGATCGTCGTTCAGCGCCTGAATTTCGCGCACAATCGCCTCCGTCTCGCACTGTTGCGGCAGCTCGATCACGTCGCACTGGATGCCGAGCCGCTCCGCGATGCGCTTCTTTTGGTTGGCGTACACGCTCGCGGCGTGATCGTCATTGGCGAGCAGGGTCACGAGTTTCGGCTGCACGCCGCGCGACTTCCAGGTCTCCACGGTCTTCCTGACATCGTGGGACAACGCTTTGGCGACGGGACGGCCAAGCAACGGTTTCGGCATGGCGGACAACCTCCTGGGATTAGCATTGGTAACGAGCGGGTCGGTTAGCCGGCGTTGGCCTCTCGCGAAAATGCAAACGACCGCCTGGGTGCGTCGGGCCCAGGCGGTCGGCAGATATCGCTGTGCTCCCTCGTGGTGCTCCACGCTAAGCCGCCAGTCGCACAGCGGAACATCTTCGATTGTGAAGGCATGGCAAACAGAACCCACCATTTCGAAAGGTTCCACTGAGAATATAGCAAGCTGAAACATGGAGCGCAAGGGCGCGGGCTTCTTGATGACGTTGACCTCCATCCCGCGGGTCGTCGGTTCAGCGTCGTCCGCGTGGTGGAACAAGCGCAGTCCTGCCGTGGCCGTGATGCGCCGCGCTTCTCCGGTGGCTGCCCTCATGGCTGCCGGCGTCGCCTTGGCCGTCTCGTTTCCACGCACGGACCTTTGGATCGTGATGCCTTTCATCATCGTAATGGCGTTCACGGAGGGCGTGTATTTCCCCGCCGTGGGTACGGCGGTCCCTCAACTTCTTCCTGAGGAGTCCTGGCAGCAGGCCAACGCGCTGATCCAGGGAACAAGCCAGGTGGGGCGCATGGTCGCGAGTTTTGTGTTGGCGCCCGTCGTCACCAAGGTCGCCTATTGGGCATCCTGCCCCATCGTCGCGGCACTGTATCTGTTCACGAGCCTGGTTCTTCCCACATCCCGGCCTCGTCAGGCTGCGGCCGGATCGCTCGCGGGCATGTTGCTGCTGACGTTCACAAGCCGATTTCGCGTGTCGGTGCATCTGTTGTTGGGCGGCCTGTACTTGGGCACGTTGTTTTGGCTCCTCATCCCGCTCTATCCGCACGTCGCATGGTGTGCCTGCCTGATGGCCCTCAGCATGGCGGCCTTCGTCTGGGTCAACATTCAGTCCATCTCGCTCATCCAGATTTGGTTTCGCGGGTCTTCGCTCGCGTCCGTGATGTCCATTTTATGGACCGCAGCCATCGTGCTCGGGCTCGTTTCATACGCGGTCGATGGGGCACTCCTGAAGTGGCTATCCATCCAGGTGCTGTTCGTCGCATCCGCTTGCCTCATTGCAATCGTGGTGACGGCGGCGCTGATTTGCATCCTGGTGAGGCCGACGTGGATCCCTCAGCAGGCAAAGGCGTCGGAGGTGGCATGAGGCGCGCGGGATGACGGTGTGCTTGTGGGGAACGTGGTTCATCCGGATGGCACTGCCCCGGTCGGGTTGCAGACCGACCGGGGCGCGACATGCTTGTCGGAGCAGAATCTCATCTCGACGAGGCCATCAAGATACGGGCGGGCTCGGTTGGTTGGAACCGTACGCGACGTTGAACCCGTCGGTGTCGGAGTCGGGCGCGGATGGCACCGAAACCACCGCGTTGTTTTGCACCATGTAGCCGCCGTCGGACATCGTCACGCCCGGGTTGCCGCCGTTCACGGTGCCGGGATCGAACGTGGTCTCGCCGTAGTTCGCGAGGGTGGCGATCCGGCCGCCAATCTCAGGCGCCTCCTGGATCCACTCGGCGGAGGAGCCGGGGCCCGAGTACGACTGCGTGGTCGAAAACGTCTCGTTTCGCGTGACGTCGGTCAGGGTGATGGTCCAGGTCCCGTTGCCGTTGTTGTGAATGTGAGCGCTCATGTGATCTCCCGGTGCGATGGTCATGGAGGAGATGACGGTCTCAGGCGCGGGGAGGATCTCCCACCAGGCGTCGTATTGCGCGTGGCCGTTCACATAGTCCTGCTCGGTGCCGGTCTGGATGAGATCGCTGTTGTTGAAACCATCAATACCAATCCAACTGGATGAGTACGTATTTTTCTTGGAGGGGCTCACCGCGGGCACAATCCAGTTGCCCGTGATGTCGTTGTACGTGCTGCCGGTGACCGCATACCCGGACCAGTTCGAGGCGGACCAGCCGAAACTGGACGCCTGGATACTGTTGGGCTTCGGCGCCGTGTTCGGTGACAGCGCTTGCCGCGGCGCGTGATAGATGGCGGGTGCTACAGGTGCTGCCGAGATGTGCGGCCATACCGCCAGTGCTCCAGCCGCGAGAAGCGATGCGGTTGCCAAAGCTGGCGCTTTCCATGCCTTGGTGTTCATCACGCACAGATCCCCCTTTTGATGGTGCGGTGTGGAACGAGCGAGTCTTGCAAAGCTCGCTATCTAACCCGTATTCAAAACAGTTTGGCGAAAACCCTCTGGGTGGGGCTTCCACGCCGGTCACCAGTTCGCGGGTAGCATGGTGTAACTTGCGGCATAGATGAGCGCGCCTGCGATGGCGGTCGGCATCATGAGCACTGTAAACCGCGAGGCGCGGCGGAGGCTGGCCAGGCTCTTCCTCCACACCACCGCGTACCAGGGGAAGAGCAGCGTGAGCGTCATGAGAGCCGCAAATTGAAAATGGATGTCCTGCGGGAGAATGGGGATCATCAGGCGATCATCGGGCCTTGGGTGGAATGCAAGGTACAGTGCGGTCAGGCCGACGAGTGGAAGCGTGGCGGCCGCGAGCTTGGCTGTGAAGTGTTGCATGCCGCTGTTCTGGTAGGAGGCGCACCAAATGATACCCCAGATGGGGGCGTACAGCGCAAAGGTGACAGGGCCCGAGATGGCGTAGCCGTAGGATCCTGTCAGTGGAATCGTCAGAATCGACAGAACGCCGCACACAAGGTAAAGGGCGAGCGTGATGGCGCTTTGAGCTGCGAAAAAGGCCGCCATCGCTGCCCAGGGCGTTCTGCGCACCACGGAGGACATGGTT
This sequence comes from Alicyclobacillus acidocaldarius subsp. acidocaldarius Tc-4-1, assembly GCF_000219875.1. Classification (NCBI taxonomy): domain Bacteria; kingdom Bacillati; phylum Bacillota; class Bacilli; order Caryophanales; family Alicyclobacillaceae; genus Alicyclobacillus; species Alicyclobacillus acidocaldarius. The sequence goes on along the minus strand of NC_017167.1, from coordinate 2,997,710 downwards.
CTACCTCCTCAACCATTCGTTGCTTTCTCTTTACCATATGACAGCAGATGGGTCAACGCAGTGTAGGGGCGTCGCAAACGGGGTCGGTGGGGTATGATGGAGCTGGCAACGTGTCCATCAAGGAGGCCACATCCATGCAGGAACTCTCAGGTCGCACGCGCCAACTGGTGTTCGCCAGCATGCGCCGATTTGCCGATCTCGTCGCGGACGAACCGGACGCCATCATCCTCACCATTGGCCAGCCGCACTTTCCCACACCTGCGCACATTGCGGAGGCGGCCAAGCGGGCCATTGACGAGGGCTTCACGTCGTACACCCCAAACCGCGGCATCCGCCCGCTGCGCGAAGCCGCCTCTGCCTACTACGAGCGCTTCACCGGACACCGATATGATCCGGACCGCGAGGTGCTCGTCACCGTGGGGACCACGCACGCCATTGACATCGCCATGCGGGCGCTCCTCGCGCCAGGCGACGAGGTGATCATTCCTGCACCTGCCTACCCGGGCTATGAGGGCGCCGTGCGTTTGGCAGGGGGAAACCCCGTCTTCGTCGACACGCGGGCCACGGGCTTTCTCCTGACGCCGGACGCCCTTCTGCAGGCCGTCACGCCGCGCACGAAACTGCTCATTCTCGCTTCGCCCGCCAATCCGACCGGCACCGTCTACAGCGAGGACGAGCTTTCCAAGCTCGCTCGGATCTGCGTGGAGCGGGATCTGTACGTGTTGTCGGACGAAATTTACGCCGAGCTTCAGTTTGACGGCTCGCCTGCCAGCATCTCGCGCATGCCGGGGATGCGGGATCGAACCCTCGTCATTCACGGGCTGTCGAAGTCCCACAGCATGACGGGGTGGCGGATTGGGTTTGCGTTCGCGCCGGCTTCCATCACTGCGGAAATGGCGAAAGCCGCGCAGTTCAGCGTGAGCTGCCCGTCGAGCATCAGTCAGATGGCGGCGCTTGAAGCGCTGACCCGCGGCCACGAGGACAGTCGGCCGATGCGAGAGGTGTATCGCATGAATCTCGCTCTCGCCGTGCAGGCACTTCGGGCCATGGGCGTGCCGGTGGTGGAACCAGCGGGGGCCTTTTACGTCTTTCCAGAGTTGCCGAGGGCGCTCCACATGACATCTGACGCCTTCTGCGAGGCGCTGGCGCGGGAGGCGCACGTGGCGCTCGTCTCCGGGACGTGCTTCACGCATTGCGGCGAGGGATATGTGCGCATTTCGCTCGCGTGTCCTCCGGAGGCGTTGCAGGAAGCGCTCGGCCGCATCGCGCGGTTCGTGGAGCGGCGCCGGCAAGGGTGAGGCTGCTCGAAGCGGACGGGCATGGGGCAGCGCCGGTAGGATGGGGCTTGGGCGCACGAGATGGCCGCGGCGGGCGGGATCGCATGAAAAGGGCGCGTGCAGCCCACATTATGGGCGAACCCGTCCGCTGGAGGCGATGGCATGCGTACCAAATCGAGGCGAACCCGAGTCGCCGTCGGCGCCGTGCTGTTTGCGCTGATTGCGGTCATTCTGCTGTTCTTTGACCTGTACAGATACGTAGTCCTGCACTGGCTGTAACAACGTCAACCCTCGTACCGCCGCTCGGCGAAGTACGGGATGAGCACGCGCAGCGCCACGTCGATGCATCGCTCGTCCGGGAGCATCTTGGCGTGGTGCAGGCCGTACGGCGTGGCCGCGCCGAGCCAGAACAGGAAGCCCGGGATTTCGCGCAGAAAGTAGCCGAAATCCTCGCCTGTCATGGCGGGCGGCACTTCTTGCACCTGGGCGAGCCCGGCCTCCTCGACAAACCGCATGAAGCCGCGGGTGAGGCGCTCGTCGTTGTACACCTGGTAGTAATTCGCGCCGTAGTCGATCTCGGCCTGGCAGTTAAACATCCGCTCAATCCCCGCTGCCACCGCCTCAATTCGGTTCTTGAGGTGGGGCATGGTGGCCGCGTTGAGTGCCCGGATGGTGCCCTCGAGGCGCGCGCGCTCCGCGATGATATTCATCTTCGTGCCCGATTCCAGCCGCCCCACGGTGATGACCGCGCTGTCCAGCGGATCCACGTTTCGCGCCACGATGGTCTGCAGCGCCGTCACAAGGTGTGCACCTGCCACCACCATGTCGTTGGCCCGGTGCGGATAGGCCGCGTGGCCGCCTTGGCCGACGAGATCGATGAACAGCTCGGACGTGTTGGCAAACAGGACGCCGGGTCGGATTCCAATCTCGCCTACAGCCATGTCGGGCTGCACGTGCAGGGCGAAGATCATCTCCGGCCGCACGGCCTGAAACGCCTCGCTCGCGAGCATCGGCTGCGCGCCGCCCGGGCCCTCCTCAGCGGGCTGAAACACCAGGACGAGATCGTCCGGCGGAGGGTTATGGGCGAAGTGCTGGGCGAGGCCGAGCGCGACGGCCATGTGTACGTCGTGCCCGCAGGCGTGCATCATGCCCTCATGGCGCGACGCGTACGGGACGCCCGTCTCCTCCGCCACGGGCAGCCCGTCCATGTCCGCGCGCCAGCCCACGCGCCGCTTCGGACTGTGTCCCTTCACGAGCGCGATCACGCCCGTCTCCCACGTGCGGATCTCCAGGTGATCCTGCGGCAGCGCCTGCAGATACGAGAGCACAAGCTTCTGCGTCTCAAACTCACGAAACCCGGGCTCTGGTATCTGGTGCAGGGCGCGCCTCGCTTCATACACGTCCCACGTCATCACAGGCGCCTCAGCTCTTCCTTGATTTCGATCTTGCTCGCCTCCACGTCCTCAATCCGCTTGATGATCTTGGCGGGCACGCCCGCCACCACGGTTCCCGGCGGCACGTCCTCGATGACCACCGCGCCCGCGGCCACGACCGCGCCCTTGCCCACGCGCACGCCCTCGAGGATGACCGCGTTGGCGCCGACGAGCACGTTGTCCTCGATGACCACCGGCTTCGCGGACGGCGGCTCAATGACGCCGGCCAACACAGCGCCCGCGCCGATGTGGCAGTTAGCGCCCACCGTGGCGCGCCCGCCGAGCACGGCGCCCATGTCGATCATCGTGCCAGGCCCAATCTCCGCGCCGATGTTGATGATGGCGCCCATCATGATGACGGCGTTTTCACCGATTTTCACCTTGTCGCGAATGATGGCGCCCGGCTCGATGCGCGCCGGGATGTCCTTCAGATCCAAGAGCGGAATGGCGCTGTTGCGGCGATCCGCCTCGACCTCATAGTCCTCGATGAGCTCGCGGTTTTGCTGCAGGAACGCCTGCACGTCGCTCCACTCGCCGAATACCACGCCGGACGTGGGCCCGACAAACGGACGCAGGCCCTCGGGAAACGCGATTTGGTCCAGCTTGCCGCGCAGATACACCTTCACAGGCGTCTTCTTCTTGCTTTCCGAAATATAGCGAATGATCTCTTCAGCCGTCTGCATCGTCATGATTCCTCTCCACGTTCGAATTTTGCTTCACGCGATCCAGCATGCGCCCCGATGGCCCGCGTGATATGATGGCATCAGAAGAAAGGGAGGATGTTCCATGAGCACGCACATTGGCGCGAAGCCGGGCGAGATCGCCGAGCGTATCCTGCTTCCGGGCGATCCGCTTCGGGCCAAGTATATCGCGAACACCTACCTCGAGGGTAGCGTCTGCTACAACGAGGTGCGCGGCATGTTCGGCTACACGGGCCGCTATAAGGGCGTGCCTGTCTCCGTGCAGGGCACAGGCATGGGCGTGCCGTCCATCAGTATCTACGCGCACGAACTCCTCGCGGACTACGGCGTGAAGACGCTCATCCGCGTCGGTACCTGCGGCGCCATCCGACCCGAGGTCCGCGTCCGCGACGTCATCCTCGCGATGAGCGCCTCCACCAACAGTGCGCCCAATCGTCTCCGGTTTGGCCACGTGCAGTATGCGCCCACGGCGAACTTCGATCTGCTGCGGACCGCGTACGAGATCGCCCGGGAGAAAGGAACATCCATCCACGTCGGCTCCGTCATGACAACGGATCTATTTTACGCCGATGGGACGGCGGATTTGGAGCGCTGGGCGAAATTCGGTATGCTAGCGGTGGAGATGGAGAGTGCAGAACTATTCACCCTGGCCGTCCAGTTTGGCGCGCGGGCCTTGTCGATTCTGACGGTGAGCGATCACGTCCTCACCGGCGAGGAGACGTCTGCGGAAGAACGAGAGCGATCCTTCGGGGACATGGTCGAGATCGCGCTGGAGACGGCCATTCGGTTCTAGGCCGCGCACTTGAGAACACCATCTCCGTAGGGCCCCCGGCTCGCATACATGGCCGGCTCAGCCGGAACACTGAGTGGGGGCAAGAGAAATAGATCTCACGTGTGGAGCAGGAAAGGGTGTTCTATGATGCAGGTCGGCCTCATTGGTCTCGGCAAGATGGGCCACAATCTGGCGCTCAACATGATGGACCACGGGCACCAGGTGGTGGCGTACGATTTGCACAAGCCGGCGGTCGACGCCGTCGCCAAAGAGGGCGCGACGCCGGCCACTTCTGTTTCCGACCTCGTGTCGAAACTCACACCGCCGCGGATTGTCTGGCTCATGGTCCCGCACGGCAAGCCGGTGGACAACCTCATCGATCAGCTGAAGCCGCTTCTGCAGTCGGGCGACATCATCATCGAGGGCGGGAACTCCCACTACAAGGACAGCATTCGGCATGCGGAGGACTTGAAGAAGCTTGGCATTCACTTCTTCGACGTCGGCACCTCGGGCGGCATGGAAGGCGCGCGTCACGGCGCCTGCTACATGATTGGGGGAGACCCGGAGGTGTTCAAGACCATCGAGCCGCTGTTCCGCGACACGGCCGTTCCGAACGGCTACGTGTACACGGGGCGCGCCGGGAGCGGCCACTTCGCGAAGATGGTGCACAACGGCATTGAATACGGCATGATGGCGGCCATCGGCGAAGGGTTCGAAGTGCTGGAGAAGGGGCCGTTTGACTACGATTTCGCCGAGATCGCGCGCTGCTGGTCGAACGGATCGGTCATTCGCGGCTGGCTCATGGAACTGGCAGAAAAATCCTTCCGTGAGGATCCGCGGCTGGAGAAGATCAAAGGAGTGGTGCACGCCTCCGGCGAGGGGCAGTGGACGGTGCAGGAGGCGCTCGAGGTTCAGGCGGCCGTGCCGGTCATCGCCACCTCGGTCATGATGCGCTACCGCTCGATGCAGGACGACTCGTTCAGCGGCAAGGTGCAGGCGGCGCTCCGCAACGAGTTCGGAGGTCACGCGGTCGAGCGGGCGTGATCGGAGGTCAGGACGGCGGTGGCGGCGCGCCACCGCCTTTTGCATGGGGGAGGAGGCACAGCGTGCCAAAGCGGGCCACCATCCAGGACGTCGCGCGAGCGGCCGGGGTGTCCGTCACCACGGTCTCGCGCTACTTGAACGGGCGCTACGAATCCATGAGCGAGAAAACGCGAGAAAAGATTGCCGCGATCATCGAGGAACTCGGCTACCGGCCGAACGCGCTTGCCAAGGGGCTGAAGGCGCAGCGGACGGAGACCGTGGGCGCGATAGTGGTCAACATGAGCTATCCGTTTTGCGTCGGCTTTCTGCGCGCGTTCTCGCGGACGCTCGGCGACGCCGGGTACCATCTCATGGTGGCCGAGTCCGAGGGCGACGCAAAGCGGGAGCGACAGCTCATCGAGTCGTTGGTCGCCAACCGCGTGGAGGCCATCGCGGTGCAGACGAGTGGCGCCAACAACGACTACCTGGAGGAATTGGCGCGCGAGATGCCGGTGGTGCTGGTCGATCGCGCCTTCGCCCTGCCACACGCGTACGCCATCGGCACCAACAACCGCGACGCTTCGCGCGAGATCGCGTGGCAGCTGTTCGACCTCGGCTACGACTGCGTGGTGTACCTGACGGAAGACGAGCGCGGGATTCCCACGCGGACGGATCGCCTGGAAGGGTATCTGGACGCGTGCCGCGTGGCGCTGCGAGAGCCCGTGGTGATGCGCGTGCGGCGCGGCGATCCGGCTTCCTTCCACGAAGCGCTCGCCCGCGTGGATGCGTGTGCGCGCAAGGCGCGTACCGCCGTGTACACCGCGAATGGCCTCGTGCTGATGGAGTGCTACCGGCCGCTTCGGGCGCTCGGCCACAAGGTGCCGGTTCAGCTCGGCATTGCAACCTTCGACCAGCCGGACTGGGCCGATCTCGTCGATCCACCCTTGACCTGCGTCCGCCAGCCCGTGGAGGAGATGGGCGAAGCGGCAGGGCGGATCATCATCGCTCGCCTGCGGGGGAAGAAGTAACTGCGGAGGTCCTCGTCGTGCCGTCTACCGTGTTGATGAGGGGGTCGACGGGGCGGGGATAGGTGCCCGGTTGCGAGAGCCCGGTCAGCCGTGCGTGGCGCCGCGCTCGATGGACGACCCATGGCGGATTGCCTCTTGGCTCAGTTTGAGGTATGGTTGCATGCAGAATGGCAGATTTGTGCGCTGCAGGCATGCAAGATGCGAGATGAATCGTCATACGCTTTTGTCGATTTCGACGAGTTTGCCTGGCGCGCCTGATCCTTTATGGCAATGTCCGACCCTGCGAGACAGGCCAGACTGCGCCGCTGCAAAGGCATACCTCGTCGTGGCGAAGCGGGAGGGATTTTCGTGGCGCAGGCGTCCGCGGGAGCGCCATCAACGTGGTGGCTGGGATCATCACGCCCGAGGAGCGGGCCCAGTTCATCGGCATTCTTCACGGTGTCGTGTCTGGCATTCGGCTGGCTGGGCGCTTGCTCGCGGCAAGCTCGATTCTTTGGTTCAGCATTCGAGAGATCGCACTGCTGGACGGGTTATCGTTCGTCATTGGAGGAGCCCTGTATCTTTTTCTCCCTTTGCCATGTTGGCGAAAAGGGCTGGTGAGCGGCGTCGTACGGTTTGGGGTTTCTTCCACGATCTCGCCGAAGGCGTGCACAAAGTCAAGCGTGATGGGCTTCCACGCGCCTGTTGCTCATCTTCTTTCTGTCGGGGCCATGGTTGCGGGAATGCTGGGGACAAAGCTGTTTCGCAGAGTTGCGCAACGGTATGGCGTAAGCCTGGTTTTTCTCATCGACTTCGTTTTGCTTGGTCTCTGCGTGCTGGCGATAGGCGTGTTTGACTCCGTTTGGATCCCGATGCTCAGCATGTTTGTCATGGGCGTGTTGCAAGCTGCGCAGAATGTGTTGGCTCCATCGTATGTCTTAGCGTCGTTTCCCCACGAGGTCATTGGGCGGGTTGCGTCCGTCTTTTCCACCGTCGAAGTCGGAAGTCAGGCAGTGGGAAGTGCTGTGCTCGCCGTTTGCGCCTCGTTTCTGTCGGTTCAATGGATGTTTGTCACCGCTGGCCTTCTGACGCTCGTGAGCGCGCCAGCCCTGTTCGTTCGGATCAAGGGAGGACTTGTGACAAGTCCGACGGCCAGGAATGTGTGAAGAGCGTGAGGACAGGCGGGTGTGCTCAGAAAGCGCGCCGGTTTGTGAACGAATCGCACACAGAGGGGGCTAGGGTCGTGAATGTGCTCTGGCAGCAATATGAATGGATTCGTGCCACCAGAGAAGCACTTTTTGAGTTTTTAGAGCAAATCCCAGCGCGTCATCTTCATACGGCCCTCCTTGGCTTCGGAAGCGGCAGCATCATCAGAACGCACATCCACGTGGCAGACTGTTATGTGTATTGGTTTGGACGTTTTGGGTTAGGCCAAAACGTCTTTGCCTTCGCATCGGAGGAAGAAATCATAGGTTCAGATGTGAAGCGCCCTATGGCTGTTGACACACGCAGTGACCCATGAGTTCCACCATAAGGGGCAAATCGTCGCCATGGCGCGGCGCCTTGGCCACGTTCCCCCCGACACCGATTTGGTGCTGCCATAGGACAGGACAGAGCTACACGGAGCCGGGGAAGGATTGTCGGCACCGATTTGTGTCAATGCGCCTGCTTTCGAGCAAGTTCTTCGATTTCTTGCTTGGGAAGGCCCGTCATCTCGGCGATGTCTTCAATTTTCATGCCCTTTCGAAGCATATTGAATACAATTTCCATGTGCCCTTCAATAAACAATATGGAAGAAAGTTGTTCAGTGCTTGAGATTGTGCGATTCCATCCTGGCGCTCGTGGCTAGACTTCGGCTGCAGGCCCGAAATCGGGAGAGGAGCGTCCTTCTCGTGAACACCTTGTTGGAGTGGTTCCTATCCTTGTTCGCCAATGTGTTGCAGGCGCTCACGTGGTCTCGCTCGGCAGAGCGCTGGGCTCGGCGGAGAGATCGACATGAACACCCTAAAGACCGTTTTCATTGAGGGCCGTACAGAGACGGGTGCATATCGCAGCTTGACTGCGGCAAGGTGGTGTCAGGCTTGACGGTTGGCGTACCCGGCGACTGGCTGGACATTGTGCATGCTTACCTCCCGGGTCTCGCTGTGGATCGGCTGGACGTTCGCGACGAAGGGTGGGACCACTGGGTTGTGGTTGTGAACCGCGCTTGGGTGTTCCGATTTGCCCGCCGACCAGGCGTCGCAAAGCGGCTCTGCATCGAACAGCGTGTGCTCAACCACATTGACGATCGCGTCCTAAAAGCGGGCGTTCGCGTACCGAGGCCGAGTCCCGTGAGGGACGCGCGTGGGCGGGTCATTGGGAGTCGCTATCCATTCATTTCCGGGGAGCCTCTCCGCGCCGCGCTGTTGGACGGCGTGGACGCATCGACGACTGACCGAATTGCCGAGCATCTCGGCTCCTTCTTGACGATTTTGCACGACGCCGATGTTTCCGCGTTTCAGACCCAGGGTGTACCGGCCTTGCAAACCGAATCCTTCTGGCAACAGGATTGGCGTGAGATCCAGGATCGCGTCTTGCCCCTGCTGGATTACGATGAGCGTCGAGAGGTTCTTGCTCGATTTGCGGACTTTTTCGACCAAGCCCTCAGCGGCACCCTTCTGCGGGCGTTACTCCATGGCGATCTCACGCATGCACACATCTTGTACGACCCGTGCGTCACCGAAGCCATTGGCATCATCGACTTCGGCGACGTGCAGATTGGCGATCCGGCCTATGATTTCGCTGGGCTGTACTGGGATTACGGGCCAGCCTTCGTTCGGAACGTGCTCGACCACTATGCGGCTGGCCAGGGCAAGAGGGATGTCCACGCGTTCCGCGCTCGCGTCGAATATCTCGGCCTGTGGGTCGGGCTTCGAGAACTTCTTCATGCGGTGGAACATCATCACACCCGCCGCATGCGCGAGATCCGGGCCAAGTTTCGCGCCTCCTTCTCGCCCCGGTGAACCTTCGTGAACGCGAGAATTGCGCCGCGCTGTGCTCAACTTGGGGGCACGATGCTCATCCCATGTCCTTTCGCTCGCGTGCCGCCCGACGCATGATTCACGCGCGGCGCACAGCCTCAAGCGCTTCGCGAGCCTGTGCCACGTGGCGTCGCTCGTGGTAGCCGACAAACTCGAGCCACTCGCGCAGCGATAACTCCCCGAGCACCGGATGAGGGACAGGCGCTGCCAGGCGCGCCAACTCTTCAGGGCCGCCCAAGGCTCTCGCGGATTCGATGAGCGTCCGGCGCGCGTCCTCCAGCGCTTGGCGCAGCGCATCGCGCGACCTCGGTTCGTCCGAGGGGCGGATGAATTCCGGCGCCTCAAGCTTCACTGACCGATCCGCCGCTCGCTCGACGCCCTTCGGCGTCCCGGTGTAAGGGCGACGATCCTTGGCGGCGCGCCGGAATACGGGGATGATGGACATGTCGGTTTTCCAAATGTGTTCCAGAACTTGTGCAACGCTCCAGCGCCCGGCTCCTGGCGATGCGTTGAACTCCTCATCCGTGGCGCTGTCGATCACGGCCAGCGTCTCGCGGTGCGTCGACTCGACGAATGCAAAACTGTCCATGGTCACGGTATCAAGCTCCTTAGATTCGGTTGGAAGAATAGAACCACGCGTTCGGTTGTCGCACGTCAGCGTTGCAAGGGTTCTCATCCCGTGGCGTCGGAACAATCAGACGTTCTCTAGGATTAACATTTAAGCTATCACAAGCCTTCCGGCAAACTCAACGCGCAGGTGAGCGAGCCGCACTGGCTTCGCTACCATCGCGAGGCCTTCGAAGTGCTCTGTGATGAGCTGAGCGCATGGGCGGATGGGCTGCACCGAGGCGGCGCGGAAGTCCTCTTCGCGACCAATGCGTCCGTGAGCCTGAGACGGCTCAAATCGGCGCCGGATCGCATCACGCCCAGTGCACTCCGGTCTCTCCTGGCCCACGCGTATCCCTATGCGGCCTATGGCCTGGAGGTCCTCCTGTTGCCGGTGCTCCGCGCGCCAGACGCTTATCCTGGCGAGCTCATTCTCTTCAGCTCCTGGGAGTCCGCGCGCCACGCGGCGGCTCTTCGTCAGCTCGAGCGCATGGGCAAGGCTGTCCACGTGGTTCGGCCGAAGCTCCGCGAGCAAGGAGGTGAGAGTGATGGCCATCACGACCTGTTCCACTGAATCTGAGCGCCGCAGCGCGGCATGGACGAACCTTCCACTCTCATTGCGCCTTTGGGCGAGTCTCACGGCGGGATTATCGAGTTGGCTCGTGACCATGGCCTTCGACTGGAATTCACCGAGTCCGCTGTGGGGGATGGCTGCTTGGTGCGTCTTGGAGATGGCGCTCTGTGTCGCCATGGCGATTTCTTCTGGGAAATTCGGCGGTCAAAGGCGCGTGATCGGACTGGCGCTGGGTTATCTCGGCGCAGATGTCGCCTTGGCCGCTTTGCACGTGGGGTCTGTGGCGATGGCGGTGTCGGGCGGGATGGCGGGCGCGTGGGCCGTCGCCCTTTGGACGCTAGCCATCACCAGTCGAGATGCGGATACTGCGGCGAAGTTTGCGCTCGTGGCGTATTCCGGCCTCGTCACGCTTGCTGCGCTGATGCTGTGGGTGGATCAATCGTTTCACGCCGCTCACCGTGCGCCGCTTCGTTTCGCGGCGTGGCTGGCTGGAGCCGTGATCGTCGGACACTTGGCGTGGATGGCGAGGCTTCAGCGCGCTCGCATGCGCGAAGTGGAGCGGATGGGAAGCACCTTGGGCTGGGTGCTGGCGGCGCTCAGGGCGACGCTTGGGCCCTTCGGCGTCATCCTGGGTGCCGCACTGCTCGGCGTGGGCGTGGGAGCGGCGGTATTGGTGCTTGTGTATCCGTTTCTCGGGTACGTGTTGGGCATTGCTTTTCACGCCTACATCCGATGGTTGGCCACTTCCCACGGGAACGGCGTCCTCACCCATTTGGCCAATGCGCGGGTGCAAGGCTCTCCTCGAGGCGACATGTGGATGCTCACGGGCATCGCCATCGCGTTGTGCGCGGCGGGGATCGCGGTCTGGGCGTGGAAGCTCTGGCGAGGTGGCACGGGGGAGGAGGCGCGGGAAGCGGGGGATACGGTTCAGGTGGCGACGGTGCACGAGCGCCTGCGTGACAGCCTGCGCTTCGTTCCGACGGATCACCCGGTTCGCTTGCGATACCAGCGCTGGCTGCTCGCCATGCATCGGCGCGGGGTGACCATCCGGCACGCCGAGACGCCGAGGCGGTTCGCGGCGCGCGCACAAGATGATGGGGACAGTCACGCGCAGAGGCTTACGGAACTCTATGAGCAGGTGAGGTACACAAGAGATGATGGGTGAGGGCGGAAGCGGCTTGGAAGAGGATGGTGTGGGTCGCGTTGAGGACCTGACGTCAAAGCGGTGACTCGCCTGCTCTGTGGATGTCGCGAAAGAAGCGATTTCGAACTTCTGTGCTTGTCGAAGGAGAGATGAATATGTTCGCGAAGACATCTATTCAACCTCCGTATTATGCGGTCATCTTTACGTCGGTTCGCGGCAAATCGACGTGCATCATTTCGTTTGGTACGACAACCATGAACCAAGGACCCCGCTCTGCAAACGATCCCGGTGCGTGTGGCAGTTGAGACACTACGCAGTGTGAGGAACGACCTGCTACCGCGCCGTGTGCTGGTCTACGACCAAAGGGTCGTGTTGCGCGCATTGTGTATCCACGAATCGCATGCGAGCACAAAGCCGAGGGCAACACTGATGGGCGCCGTGACAAACACCCATATCGGCATCTGCAGGTATCTTTTGGAGCAGAGTCCTATCCAGAGCAGCGCGGGCCACTGCGAGAGGACGGCGAGATCGACATGCCCCAGGCAGGCTTCCGCAAGGCCGTACATGGGTAGCCATGTGAACGCATACGTGAGCCAAGCCCAGACGAGACACGAAAGCAGGGGATGGCCGACGGTGTAACACCAGTTTTTCTGGAAGCCGCGCCACGCCCGAGACCAGGACGTGTACATGGTGCAGGAGGCGATATCGGCCCCATCGAGAAAGGCTGCGTTCATGCCCATCCTGGCTACTTTCCGCGCGAGCGCGAGATCCTCGGCGATGGCGCTGCGTACAGCCGCGTGGCCGCCAAGGGTCTGATAGGCCGAGCGCTGGAAGGCGAGCACCTGGCCGATGGCAATCGGGAGGGCTTTTCGGCGCCATCGGCCGAGAAACAAGGGAACGTGGGCCATCAAGCTCCAAGGGAGCAAATATACAAGCAAGGCGGCCAGGCCGTGTGCTTCTTGGCGTGGCAAGACGGAAAGAAGTTGGATGTCTCGCGCAAGCATGGTGGATCGGATGTTCTCGACGACGGCGGCCGCATCGAGACGCGTGTCCGCGTCGATGAAAATGAGGATCTCGGCGTCTCCGGCGTGATCGGCCAGTTGAGCGCATGCCCAGTTTTTCCCTCGCCATCCCTGTGGCCTTGTGGCTCCGCGAAGAAGGGTCAGGCGCTGATTCACGTCGGCCTTCGTCTCGTTCAACACGCGCCACGTGTCGTCCGTGGATTCATCGTCCAGCGCGATGATGCGAAACGATGAATCGATACTCGTACAAATGGCCTCGAGGCACCGCCGAATCTGATAAGCTTCATTCCGCGCCGGAATCAGGAGGGCGACGCGGGCAAGGTTTTTCGCACGTCCACCCGTGAAGGTTTCCGCCTTGTGCCCGACGTGTTCCCTGTCCCGTTTCAAACGGGGCCACAGGAGGCGGTTTAACAGCGCTATGAGGCAAATCAGGCCATCGTAGCATAGCATCAGTCCGTGCATGTGTTCACACCTCCTCCCGCCGAACGTTTCGAACTCGGTATCCCCACCACACAAGCGGCGCTGTCAACAACCAGAACAAGCGTGCGGACCAAAGCGAGTGAACCCGCCACACCGGCCAGAGGACCTCGGGCAAGACCGTGATGCCCATCAACAGCACCTCCGCCCCGAGTGCGACGGTGCGGGCGCGATCCAGGCGCCGGATGGCAAGACCGCACGCGAAGCCGCAGCCGAGGAGTCCCGCCGCCAGAGGGCCCAGGAAGCCAGCGACTGACCCAATCCAGCTCGCCAGGCCAATGCCGCCGCGGCCGCGCAGGAACGGACTGAAGCGATGACCGTACACCGGGAGGGCGGCGGCAAGCGCGGCGAGGGGCCAATGGGTCGGGATGTGACGAAGGGCGAAATACCCGGGCACAAATCCCTTCGCGACGTCCAACACGAGCACGGCGGCTCCGGGCCAAAAACCGGCCGCTCGAAACGCGTTGGCGGCTCCCGGATTGCCGTCTCCAAACGACCGCGGATCTCTACCCATTGCGCGCGTGAGCCAGACGGCAAACGGGCAAGCCCCGACGATGAACGCGGCCGCGAGCCCAAGCGTCCATCCCATCCATGCATTCATGTGCCTACCTCCCTGCCCGCCTATCTCGGAGCCACCGCTCACTCCTCCTCGACGCGATCACGGCAAGCGATGTCGCGACAATCAGGCTGGTACCCGAGAAGAAGAGGATTTCTTCGATGGGGACGTCGCCCAGTCTGAGGTCCGTGATGCGCTCGGGATGAAAGAACCAAATGCCGCTATGGATGGCAATGCCGTCGCAAATGGACAGGTACAACGCTGGTGCGAGAGTAGCGACAGCGACAGGACCCGCCTGTGCAGCAATTCCGTCGAACCCGTAAGAGGACTGGACTGCGAGTGGCAGCAAAATCCACGGCACAAGCATCGCCAGATACGTGAGGTGCGTCCAACGATTCAGGAGAACAAAGACGGATCCGAGCGCAACAAATCCAAGGCTCCACCAAAGCGCGAAGACAAGCAGATGTCCTCGCTTTCCCACGGGCTGCCTTCTCGCCCATGCGGTGCGGGGGCGGAAAGCCGTCGCCAGGTCAAAGCATTGGGCGACGAGCGCGGATTGCAGAAGGTAGAAAAGAATCTCTTCCCACGGAACGCCGTCGAGCGTCAGCCCCCACACGCGTTGCCGGGCATACGCCCAGACGCCGAGATGGATGAGCGCGCCGTCCCAGGGCGTCGTGTACAGGAGAATCACCGCAGCCAAGACAGCGAAATACCCTGTTATGCGAAGTGGTGACCGGCGTACCATGCGAGCGACCCAACCTTCGCGGCCAACGCGGCGACGTGCAGCGCGCGCAACCCACAGCGCGGCGTTGGCGGCGACGATAAATCGAAGGAGAAAGCCGAAATAGGTCATCGGCGCCTCACCGCGATGACGGTTGGCCGATGTTCCAGCGCGGCGCGCATGGCGATGCGCGGCGGGCGTGACGTGGGTTGAAGGCTCACGTGTTGCAGGAGCCGGGCCAACATCCACTTGACCTCCAAGCGCGCAAAGGTCGCTCCAGGACAATATCGCGGACCCGCCCCAAACGGCAGGTAGGTGTAGGCGCCCGGGGCCAAGCCGCTCAGCCACCGCTCGGGGACGAAGCTGTCCGCGTCCGGCCAGAGCTCCTGGTGGCGGTGCAGGAGAAAGTAGCTCACCATGACGCGATCGCCAGATTCCACCTCGGAGCGCAATCCGGAATGGATGGGGGGATAGAGGCGCAGCGTCTCCTTCACGACGGCATCCAGAAGGGGCAGCCGGTCGAGCGCGCGGACTTCCGGCCGCTCGTGCCCCGTGGCGCCGTGAATCTCTCCCCAGAGCGCATCCTGGAGGTCGGGACGATGCGCGAGCAGGATGAGGAGCGAGGACAGAAGCGACGTGGCGGTGTCGTGCCCCGCCACCAAAAGCGTCATGAGCTGATCCACGGCGAACGACATCTCCTCGTCTCCGTACGCCCGAGCGAGGGCGTGAATGGGCGCGTTGTCCCGTCGGATCAGCGCTTTTTCGTACATCGCCGTAAGGCGAAGGCGCATTCGGTGATACGCCTTGGGCAGCCGGGGCGTTTTGCCGAGCAAGAGCCACCATCCGGGGCCGATGTAGTAAACGAGGCGGGTGAGATCGGGCAGGTACGCGCGCTCTTCCTCGGGCGTCAAGCGATGGTGAAAGTACACGGACTCCAGTGCGCGCCACGTCATGCGCCTCGGCATGTCGGGCAGGGATATCGTGCCCTGGCCGAGGGTGCGCTGAAGCGCCTCGTCGAGCGCGGGCAGGGTGTCCCGGAGGCGCGACTCGAGGACGCCGCGCGTGCTGGACCTGACGATCACGTCCTTCACAGCACCGTGTCTTGGGCCATCGATCACAAGCAGTCCTTGGCCGAAGAGGGCGGCGACGGGATCGCCTTCCAGGCGAGACGAGTAAGCGTCGGCCTGTTCGTGCAGAACGCGTTTGACCGATGCCGGCCCTGCCGCGACGCGCACGCGCAGCCTCGGAGCCGCAAGCTCGAACTCATCTGAAGCAAAGGTTCGGTGGAGCGAAAGCAAGCCCATGAGCGGACTGCCTGGAGGCGCGAGCATGTTTCGAAGCGCTTGCCAACCCTCCTCGGGCTTTACATTCCGGGTCGAGGGTATGCCTCGATGGATGTCTTCACGCACGCCCCTTCACCTCCCTCATGTCGCGCACGATGAGTTTCTCCGCGATTTTGGCCGACAGCAGGACCCCTGGGATCCCGGCGCCCGGATGGGTCCCTGCGCCCACGAGATACAGCCCGCGAATGAAGGGGCTTTTGTTGTGCGGGCGAAACCATGCCGACTGGGTCAGGCGCGGTTCGAGCGAGAAGCCCGTGCCGAGATAGGTGTTGAGATCGTTGGCAAAGTATAGCGGGTCAATCCTGTGCCACACTTCGATGAAGCGCCGAAATCCCGGCCAGAATCGCGCTTCGATGAACGACAGCACGCGCTCTTCCAGTCGCCCCAGTTCCTCGTCCCACGCGATGGTGGAGGCGAGATTGGGCACGGGGACGAGTACGTACATGGCGGTTTTGCCCGGGGGCGCTGCGGACGGATCGGTCCGAGTCGGCACGTGCAGGTAGAGGGAAAAGTCGTCTGCGATGACCTTCCGCTCAAAAATGTCGCGGATGAGGTCCTCGTAGCGCGGGCCAAACACGATGTTGTGGTGCGCCAAGGTGTCGGGAACATCTCCCGTTGCGAGGCCGTAATACCACACGACAAGCGACATGCTGTACCGCGCTCGCGTCAGTCCGCGCCGCACGGACGAGGGGACTTCTTGAACGAGGTTGAGGTAGGTGGTGGCGGCATCGGCGTTCGACACGACCGCGTCCGCCTCGACGCGCTCTCCCCCTGCGATCACGCCCTCGACTCGCCCATTGGAGACGAGGATGCGATCCACGGATGTGCCTAGGTGAAGTCTGCCGCCGAGGTCGCAGAAGAGCGCCACGAGCGCCTCCACGAGGGAGCGCATGCCGCCGCGGGGATACCAAACGCCCCAACGCTGCTCGATGAGATGGATCATGGCGTAGATGGCAGACGCCTTGAGGGGATTACCCCCGATAAAGAGCGGGTGAAACGTGAAGCACTGGCGGAGAAAGGGGTGCTGGATGTACCTGCCGACGAAACGATACACGGACTCGTACGCGCGAAGCCTCACGAGATCCGGGGCGACGCGCGCCATGTCCGTGGCGCGGAGAAAGGGTTCAGCGCCGAGCTCGACAAAGCCCTTCTGAAGCAAGGGTTCGGAGGCTCGGAGGAATTGCAGGTATCCGGGCGCATCCGGGGCGTGGATGGCCTCCATTTGCGGCATGACGAACGCCGGATCGCCGTTGTAGGTGAGGGCGTTGTCACCCTGGCCAAATAGCTTGTAGAACGGATCGACGGGAAGAAGCTCAACCGCGCGGTCAAAACGCTGGCCTGCGAGTTCAAACAGCTCTTCAAACAGAAAGGGCGCGGTCACGACGGTGGGCCCGCCATCGAACTGGTAGCCGCCCATCTGAAATGTGCGCGCTCGGCCGCCGGGTTCGGGGAGCCGTTCGAACAAATCCACCTGAAACCCACGCGCCTGCAGTCGCACAGCAGCCGCGAGGCCGCCGAAACCCGAACCAATGACCGTGATGCGCTTTGCAGTCATGGTGCACCTCCTTGTTGCGAGTGAATGCTGTGGAACGACGAGTCCGTGGAGCGCGCGCGAGCCCTCACACTCCATCCGAAGGCGGCGGGCAACCCTTGGGAGCACGTGATGCGGAGTTTCCTGAGGAGCGGTACGTGCGCTCGCCGGGTGAACACGTCTCCGCCGTGGCGTTCGATATCGCGCAAGATGGCCCGGTACCACACGGCGGCCAAGGCGACCGGCACGCGCGCGGCGGGCGCAAGATGGCGAATGCCAGGGATGGCGTACTCGTAGAGCTGGCGCGCCAGCGCGATGTAGTGTTGAAGGAGTTGCTGCCAACCTTCGTGAAGGCGGCCGCACGCGAGATGGTCGGCCGTGACGCCAAACCGCTGCAGATCTTCGACGGGGAGATAGATGCGGCCCCGCGAGAGATCTTCCGCCACATCCCGCAGGATGTTGGTCAACTGCATCGCAATCCCCAGCGCGATGGCGCGCGCGAGGACGTCCTCGAGAGAACTCGTTCGCCGATAGCCGACGATGACCGTCGTGACGAGGCCGACGGTGGACGCGACACCGTACGCGTACCCAAGCAGGTCCTCCAGCGTAGGGACCACGGAGCGCTGTGTATCTGCCAAAAGCGTCTCGACAAGCGACTCGCTCCACCGGCGCGGAATACGCATGGCATCGCCGATGGCGAGCCAACTGGCCAGGATAGGGTCCGGTGCGGGCGCGCTGCCGCGAATGGCCGCGAGATAGGCTTCCAGGCGTCGCTTGCCCTCTTCACCGAGGTGATCGGCGAAGTCGTCGGCGGATCGGCAGAAGGCGTAGAAGGCTTCCACCGCCTTGCGCGATCGCCTGGGAAGGCACCGCGCGGCAAGACTGAACGTCTTGCTGTGTTGGCGGATGATATGTCCGACGCGGGGTAAATCCCCTAGGCGCGTCCGGACTGTCGCGGGGGAAGCAGACAGTTCATGGGCGGCGCGGCTCCCTTCTTCCACCACAAAGCGAAGGACCCGTTCATCCAACTGCGTTCACCTCCGCCGCTGCACGAGGCGATGGATGGTTTCCAGTATCTCCGGCTTCCAAGCGTCCACGAAGGGCGCGCGCTCTATACGGTGTTGGAGCTCGGCGCGCACCCGTTCCTCGATGGCGATGGCCTCGCCCAGAATCGAATCGGTGACAAGCCGCGCGCGCAGGTGCGGCAACATCTCCTGATTGTCGCGCAGGCACCGCCACATCTCGGCAAATTCGCGATCGCGACTGAGCCCGAGCACGACCGGAAGCGTCTTCTTTCGGCGAAGGGCGTCCTGCGCGGTTGGTTTTCCCAGATCCTCCTCACAGCTGAACACGTCATGGAAGTCATCGAGAATCTGAAAGAGCACACCGAGCTTCCTCCCGGCGTTTCGCAGGTCGTCACGCACGGACGGAGGGTGCCCGGCCAAAATGGCGGCAACCTCAAGCGCCGCGCCGAAGAGGGCGCCCGTCTTCAACTCAGCCATGGCCAGATACTGTTCGATGGAGACGTTTTCAACTTGTTCGAAGGCGAGATCGAGCTCCTGTCCTGCGGACAGCGCGATGCACGCGTCCGTCATGGCCTGATAGGCCTCGACGACCCATCGGGGGTCGAAGTGGTCGGCGAGATCGCCCATGACGCGAAACGCAAGGGCGAAGAGCGCGTCGCCTGCGTTCAGGGCACGGTCCACGCCCCACACGGCCCACAGGCTTGCCCGCCCGCGCCGGAGAGGCGACCGATCTTCGATGTCGTCGTGGATCAGCGAAAATCCGTGCACGTATTCAATCGCGACGGCGGCCGGCAGGGCCGCTCGCCAGTCTCCGCCGAGCGCGGCGTGCGCCGTGAGGAGAAGCAGCGGCCGAACCCGCTTGCTGTGCCCGAGGGGCCGAGAGGGCGGGGCCGCGTGCACCCCCAGGTGATAGCGGATCATGGCCCCAATCTCGCCCTGCGAGTCTGAGGTGGACGCGGTCGCCCTGGCCAAGTGTTCCTCGATGGACTGAAGCATGTCGCGAGCCGTGGTCGTGATGAGCATGGCGATTCCCCCGTTTCGAACTTGAGCGCGTCAACCCCCGAGACGGATGAGCCGGAGCACTTCCTCGCGCTCGTGAGGATGATGCAGGTAACGGCCGCGGGTCGCCACGGTGGTTGTGCGGCTCCCAGGTTTGCGAATGCCGCGCATGCTCATGCACAGGTGTTCGGCATCCACGACCACCAGAACGCCTTCGGCCTCGAGTGCCTCCACCAGCGCGTCCGCGATCTCGTTCGTCATGCGCTCTTGGACCTGCGGCTTCTTCGCCACGACGTCGACGAGCCGCGCCAGCTTGGACAGGCCCGTCACCACATGGTTGTGCGGGAGGTATGCGATGTGCGCGATTCCGAAGAACGGGAGCAGGTGGTGTTCGCACATCGAATAGAAGGGGATGTCCCGCACCAGCACGACCTCGCCGTGTTCCACGTGAAAGCGAGCGGACAACTCGTCCCGAGGGTCTTGATGCAATCCCGAAAAGATTTCTTGGTACATTCGGGCGACACGCGCGGGCGTGTCGACGAGGCCCTCTCGATCCGGCGCCTCTCCAATCGCTTCGAGAATCATCCGAACCGCCTGTTCAATCCGTGCAGTATCGACGGATTTCGCCTGATGCTGAAGCTGCACCTGCCTTGCATTGACGTGGAACGTCGCCACAGGGCTTCCTCCTCGCTGGGGTATGAAAGGTACGTGTCCCATCTCGCGCGATGGACGATCGCGTCCTCAGCGCCTGACGAGCGAACTGGGTGATTCGTCCATCTTGTACGCCCGTTGACCGATCCGCGGATCAATGGAGCGCGCGGCAAAAAAGCCGCTCAAGGCTGCGGACAGCATACCGGGTCCTGGGAACACCGTGTCTCCCGCCAAGTACCAGCGCGGCCAAGGTGTCTTCGGACCTCTCGGCCGGCTGATGGCGTTGGCAACGGTGAGCGGAACGCCGCCAACCCAGGCCTTGTTCAGATAGCGCGCGTACGTGAGCGGCGTGCCCATCGAGCACGCGACGATGTGCTCCGAAAAGTGAGGCAGACGCCGGTCGATGCGCTCGAACATGTCTTGCAAATACCGCTGCTTGCGCTCGTGATACATCGCCTTCGGGAGGTTCAGCCAGTCATGAGGGCTTGTATGGGCACTGACCGTGACGCGGATGGCGTGATCGCCAGTAGGTGCGCCAGAGTCGCCTTCCGCTGCCTCTCCCGGATGAAACGTGATGTAAAGGGGACCACATGGCCCTTCATGAAGGGCGTCCACACAAGCGTCGTCCGCGATTTGAATGGCGAAAGGTGCACGGAGGTCATCCCGGTGAAACCACACTTCTTGAACGCCCTGTCCGCTCATCAGCGCGTCGACCCGAACCGCGCCCCACTGGGCTCCGCTCGCCTGCGATGCTGAGGTGTCCCCACTCACGGGTTCGTCGGTCTGCGCCGTCACGCGCGTTCCCGTCGCGTTGACAACGGCGTCTACACATAATTCGTGTCCACGATTCGTCCTCAGGCACCATTGTTTCGACGCGTGGGAATAGGTGGCGTCGGTCACGGTGTTCGAAAACAGCACATGGACACCCAACGTGCGCGCCCGATCCGCCATGGCCGCCGCCAGGGCCGGCACGCCGCCCTGAGGAAGCCACACGCCGTATCGGTAGATGTCCAGCGCGAGACACGACGGAAGCCATGCGGCCCACTCGCTCGTGGTCTGGACCGCGTCGAACAGCTGCGCATCGATGAAGAGGCGAAACGGGTCATAGTCGTCGAGATGGAACTCTCGCAGTGCGTCGGCAACGGTCGCTCACAGGCGTTGGACACCGAAGCCGAGCATGGATTTGTTCGCGGCCATCGTGGCCAAAATGTGCAGGAAGTCTTCTCGAGCCTGAACAGGCAGTGCCGCTCGGGCCTTCGCAAACAGATAGGCAGCTTGCGCCGTCTTCTCCACGGCGCGCCAGAAGCGGACCACTTGGGAGGCGCGTTCGGGGAAAGAAGTCTTCAGCGCTGCCAACCATTCCGCTTTGGACGCGACCACCGGAACGTTCCGATCCGGCAATCGGACGTCCATCACGTGGTTCACGGAGTAGAGCGGAAGGTGCACGCCTACCTCTTGCAGGATGGACGCAAACAGACCTCCGGGTTCAAGCCCGAATGTCAGCGTGGCGCCGGTCGGATACACCATACCGCGCTTTGTGTAGAAGCCGGCCGTCCCGCCCGGGTATTTCGCTCGTTCGAGGAGAAAGACTTCGTGGCCGCGCTGAGCCAGATAAAGGGACGCAGTGAGGCCACCCATGCCTGCGCCTACAACTGCCACGGAGCGTATCGGACGAGAGCGCATCAAACACCCTCCCGTCGCGACAAGCGCAGACTGGGATGCGAGGTTGTCCTATGGAGGATTCGATGCCGGTTTTTCATGCACGTTCCACCTTCACGTGAGCACCGTGCCGATGCTCGGGGAACGGAGCATGGGGCTCCGGCCAGTGGGAGATGAACATTTTACCTGCCGTCTGTAGATTCGCACAGTTGTATGGGAAAGTCAAGTGCAATTTGATGGGGAACAATGGGCCAACAAGTGCGTGATAAAGCCTGTTCGATCCCATGGGGCCGGGCTCACTCGGAAGGAGAAGTGAAAGGATTCGCGTTGACGCGTCATCCTGCCGAATCGAGGAGTGGAACATGGCGAAATGGACGAACAAACCCAGGTGCTAGAACAACAGAGTCGCCAGAAGGTAACCAACCGATCACGTTGGCAAGCACAGTGCAGGTGAATACCGCAACGGCCTTCCCTGTTACGTCACGCATGTCGCGGAAGCGCGTGTTCAGCCCGATGCTGAGGAACGTGAGCGTGAAAAGCCACGTGCGGAGTGCGTTTAAGTTGTTCGTGAAGTCCGTGCCAAACGATTTCCCCGACGTTGCTTGCCACCACGTGGACAATAGCGATGCAGAGAGGAAGGCCAGAACGAATTGAGGAAAACGGGCCCAAACGACTTTTCCCAGCGAGGTTTGACCGTTTGGTTGCAGACCCTTCACGCCGATCCCAGACCGCGGATGCGATGGCTCCGAACACGAGGCAGACGAGGGAAATCAGAACGTCGCGACTTAGCTTGACTAGAGAAAAGCTCTTAACAGCCTCATCTCCGACCAACTGTGCGGCTGCCGCACCGGAAGCATCTGCGAGTTCTGAACCGCCAATCCACGCTCCACCAACCGTCGGGTTAAGATGCAATCCTCGGACAAGAGCGGGCAGAACGAAGATGAGGATCAAACCGTAGACAACGACGAGTGACACCACATACCCAATTTGACGCGGCTTCGCTCGTACACTGTTGCCCACAGCAATCGCTGCGGAAACGCCGCACACGGAGGCGCCCGCACCGATCACGGCCAGGTAGCGGTCTTCCACCCTCATCCAACAGCCAAGAACTTGGGAAACGGCGAACCCAACGGCGATGATGATGGCTGCCTCCAGGAACCCCTTCAGCCCCGACTTGGCGATGATTGTAAATGGTAAGTTCGCTCCCAGCAGCACAATGGACGTTTCGATGAAAAGCTCCGACCGAGCGGTGACGGACGTCACAAAACTTGGGAGACGGGTTAAGTTGCCAATCACCACTCCGATGACGAGCGCCCAGAAAGGGTACTCCAAGCCATCGGTCTTCAAGGTCTGCTGACTGCCAAGGATCAGAATGAACGTGGCGGCGGCGAAGAGCACGGTGAAGCCGGCTGCGTATTGACCCATCGATACCCCCATTTGAACAGCCGGGATCGACGTAAGAATGAGTAGGATCAACCAGGTGACAACATAGGACGGCCAGTGTTCATGAAACTGAGATCCCAAATCCACCCTGGGCCAGGACTTGGGGACCGAAGTCTGAAGTACATCAAACGGTGCGCCAATCCAATACGCGAGCGCCACAATCATCACAAGGAATAGTCCGAGGGCGACGGACCACCAATCCTCGTGGGTGGCTCGCAATAGCGTTCTTTGTTCGGTGTCCAGTGGAACGGACACGTTGACCCCTCCTTCTCAAATGGTAATGAAAAGGACACGAACACATCTGCATCACCCCCTAAAACAAAGTTTACTGATTTTATTACTTATTTTTAATTGTATGACTAGGCTGACTGCATGTCAATTCATTGTTGATTTCGATGACTCTCTGTTGCGGCTTTGACAGTAGTTAAGGCAAGCTCTCAGATTTCAATGATCTTCTGCAAGATCGCCCAAACGAATGTTTGGCGATAACGCGACAAGGCCCTGCCATCGACTGCAGGGCCTTTCACCTCGGACTCAAGCTTGGCTGCGGCGCAGCGCGTGATCCAGATCCTCCAGAATGTCGTCGATATGCTCGGTACCGACCGACAGCCGGATCATGCCAGGCGTCACACCGGCTGCGCGCTGCTCTTCCTCCGTCAATTGCTGGTGCGTCGTGCTTGCGGGATGGATGATGAGAGACTTGGAATCTCCGACATTGGCGAGGTGAGAGAACAGGCGCACCGATTGAATAACCTTTCGCCCGGCCTCCACGCCGCCCCGAACTTCAAACGTTAGGATGGCGCCCTGCCCTTTGGGCAAGAACCGCAGGGCACGCGAATGATGAGGATGGCTCGCAAGTCCTGGGTAGCTCACCGATTCGACGACTGGATGTTGCTCCAAAAACTGAGCCACCGCCAACGCGTTCTCGCTGTGTCGGGCCATGCGGAGGTGCAGGGTCTCCAATCCTTGCAAAAAGAGCCATGCGTTAAACGGAGACAGTGAGGCCCCGATGTCGCGCAGGAGTTGAACGCGAGCCTTCAGGATGTAGGCCAATTCACCGAATGCCTCCGTGTAGACCACGCCGTGGTAGCTCGGATCAGGCTCCGTGAGCCCCCCGAAATCTTCCGCTTTCTCTCCATCCTGAATCCGTGACGAGTAGGTGCGAAAATTGCTGAAGCGCTCGTGGTTGGTCCTGTAGAATTGAGATAGTTCGGATATCGGCTGTATTCAATCCCTCTTCACCATCGGGGTGAACCACTTGCGTTTCATCATTGAAGAATCCGATGAAGTCATCGTCACGCATTCGGGAATGACCCTTGTCGGCGTGTTGCTTGATAAAACCAGAATCGGCGAGCGGTTGAATCAGACCCGCCTGCCTGGTATGGGCAAACCGGATATTTCAAACCGGGACGTGGCATACTCATACATCGGGCTGCTTTGCCAAGGCAAGACCGACTTCGACCACATCGAAGCGTTTCGAGATGACGAGTTTTTCATGATCGCACTGCAAGTAGACAACGTGCCTTCGAGCCCGACGCTGCGCCAGCGTTTGGACATGGTTGCCGGAAAATCCGGCTGGGAGTCCATTCTCCGGGAAGAGTCCGCAAGGCTCCTGAGAGCCCTCGATGTAACTCTGCATCCGATTGAACTGGGCGTGCCTGCAGAGCGTCGAACTTACATCCCGCTGGATATCGACGTCAGTCCCTTTGATAATTCCGGCACGAAGAAGGAAGGCGTGTCCCGTACATACAAGGGGCACGACGGATATGCTCCCATCTTTGCTTACCTTGGCCAAGAGGGCTACGTGGTCAATGTCCAGTTGCGTGAAGGCAGTACCCACGTACAAAAGGGCACGTCGACTTTCCTGCGGGAGAGTATTCAGTATGCAAGGCAGGTGACGGACCTCCCGCTTCTGGTTCGTCTGGATGCCGGCAATGACAGTGCAGAAAACATCGCCGTGTGTCGCTCCCAGGACAGCAGGGCCGAGTTCATCATCAAGCGCAACTTGCGAAAGGAGAGCCCCGAGGCCTGGCTTGTGATTGCCCAGCGACACGGGACATGTCATGAACCTCGTCCCGGCAAGAAGGTATATCATGGTTCGCTGATGTGTCCCGTCAAGGGTGTATCCGAACCAGTTCGCATGGTGTTCGAAGTTATCGAACGGACCATGACGGCCGACGGCCAAATCTTATTGGTACCGGACATTGAGGTCAGCGCCTACTGGACCTCACTGCCGGATGACCCGGCTGTGATCATTCGCCTGTATCACGACCACGCCGTGATGGAACAGTTCCACAGCGAAATCAAGACGGATCTGGACGCCGAGCGGCTGCCCTCGGGTAAATTCGCCACGAACAACTTGGTATTGCACTTTGTATGCGTGGCGTACAATCTGCTGCGAGTGATCGGCCAGGAGAGTCTGAAGCGAAATGATGCGCCGCTACGAAAAAAGGCAGAACGTCGCCGGATCCGGACTGTGATTCAGAACCTGATGACACTGGCTGCGAAGATGGTGCGACACGCCAGACAGACCAAGCTGAAATTGGGGTACGGGAATCGATGGCTCCCGGCATTTCGGCGATTGTACTTGGCCTTTGCGTAACGTGAACTGTGTCGAGCAAAGACACTGCATATGACCTGACATGGAAACCGAACCCAACCATTCACGAGTCCAGGGGGGACATCTGCCTTTTCGCCGCACTGGCTCCAACCGATATTCACAATCCCTAAGAAAATTGAATGTACATCCGTGAAATCGCAGTGAAGGGGCTTGCGAGAACACACATCAGCCTCTTTCCATCGGCCCTGTCACGGATTCAGGTCCAGTTGAATTTGCCGCTGTCAACCATCACGCCCCCAATCGAGGTCCCGTGACCGCCAATGAACTTTGTAGCAGAATGGATGACAATGTCCGCGCCGTGCTCGATGGGCCGGCAGAGGTACGGCGTTGCAAAGGTGTTGTCGACAATCAATGGAAGGCCGTGTTCATGGGCAAGGTCTGCGATGGCCTCGAGGTCGGGGATGTCGCCCTTTGGGTTGCCAATCGTCTCCACGTAGATCGCCTTGGTTCGCTGTGTCAGCGCCCGTCGAAAGTCCTCGAGATCGTCCGGGGCCACAAACCGCACGTGGATACCTAGTTTTGGCAAAGTGTGCGCGAAGAGATTGTACGTTCCGCCATACAGGCTCGTTGACGAAACGATCTCGTCTCCTGCCTCGGCGATGTTCAGGATGCTGTACGTGATGGCCGCTTGCCCCGAAGAGACGGCCAGCGCGCCCACACCTCCCTCCAGTTGTGCGACGCGCTGCTCAAAGACGTCCGTCGTGGGGTTCATGATACGCGTATAGATGTTCCCGAATTCCTGCAGAGCAAAGAGGCGAGCGGCGTGATCTGGGTCCTGGAAGACGTAAGATGTGGTTTGGTACAGCGGCACTGCGCGGGCCAGCGTGGCAGGGTCAACCTGCTGTCCTCCGTGAACCGCAATGGTTTCGATCGACCAGTTGTTCTCCTGTTCCACGGACGTGATCCCTCCCGGTGTTCAATGGCGCCAATCTGTCGCGCAAAACAAACTATGAAGATTTGTTTTATAAGATTTATTCCATCATAACAGGGGTGCGTTGCATGCGTCAAATGCTTTGTATGACATCCACGGGAACCTGGCTGCCTTGGACGCGGTGCTCCAAGAGGTCGGGCGCGCCGGCGCGGACGCGTTGGTGTTTGGGGGCGATCTCGCCTTTGGCCCGCAGCCCCGGAAGGTGCTGGAGCGGGTGATGGCGCTCGACGGCCCCCGTGTCTTTCGTCCGCGGCAACACCGACCGGGAGGTCGCCGAGCGCCGCGGCGTGGAGCAAGGCGTGCGAGGCTGGATAGCGGACGTGAACGCGTGGTGTCATGACCAGCTCACGCCGGATCAACGCGCGTTCTTGCTCAGTCAGAAGAGTCATGTGACGCTTCATGTGGAGGGGCTCGGCGACGTGCTCTTCGTCCACGGATCGCCGAGAAGTGACGAGGAGGCCATTCGGCGGGACACGCCAGAAGCGGAGATCTTGCCGATGGTGGCCCATGTGTGCGAGCCCATCATCGTCTGTGGGCACACGCACATCCAGTTTGACCGGATGGTGGCGGGCAAGCGCATCGTGAACCCGGGCAGCGTCGGCCTTCCGAGCGCAGCGCGGGGCGCGTGCTGGGCGCTCATCGGCACCGAGATCGAACTCCGAGAGACGCTCTACGACTTCGAGCATGCCGCAGCGGAAATCCGGAAGTCGGGCGTTCCCATGGCGGGGGAGTTTGCGGATCACATTTTGAATCCGCCCGTCGCGGGGCCTTAATCTTTGTGCCCGCCGATGGCACGGCCTGAGACTCTGTCCTGCCACGCGGCGACCGAGGTTTTGCAGACGTCGGCCCCGTGATGTCAGGTGCCATGTGTCGCTCATCCGCTTGCACCGCTCGGGCCATCCGTTGCCCTCACGCGCGAAGCTTCTCGACGAGTTCTCGCCAGGCCGCGTACCGCCGCTCCAGTTCTGCGCGGCGAGCGGCCAGCGCCTGCGGCCCCGGCATCACAGCGAGCGGCGGCAGGTCCACGCCTACGCGCCTCCCCGCCATCATCGCTGCTCCGTAGGCGGCGCCGTCCGCGTCCGACTGCATCCAAACGGGCACGGGCATAAGCGCTGCGGCTGACTCGGCAATCCAGGGCTGTTCAAACAGCCTGCCCGCGAGCATCACGCCGCGCGCTCCCTGGACGAAGCCGAGCATCTCCTCGACGAGCCAGCGCGTGTGAAACAAGACTCCTTCGACCGCCGCGCGCACCATGTGCGGCGGGCCGTGGTGCAGGCGCAGGCCCACCCATGCCGCCGACATGCCCTCGTCCCAAAACGGCGCGCGCTCGCCCGCCACATACGGCAGTGCGAGGAGGTGGTCCACCTGAACCTCGCCTGCCGCAGCAAGCAGTCGCTCAATCTCCCCCGGGTGGCCCAACAGGGTCTGCACGAGCCAATCGATGACAATCCCACCCGCGTTGCTCGGTGCGCCGAGCACGTATTCACCCTCGCCGAGGGCATAGCAGAACGTGCGCAGGCTGGCCTTGGTCACCGGCCTGCGGCTTGCGGCGCGCACGGCGAGGCTCGTGCCGACGGTCGCCACGAGCATCTCGCGCTCCTTGGCGCCCGCTGCCAAGGTGGCCAATACGCCGTCCGATCCGCCGACAACCGCCTGTGCGCCCTCTGCGAGCGGCAGGCGGGGGGCAAGGCGGCAGGACGCAAGCGGCTGGCTCCAGTCGGAGGGCACCACGCGGCTCAGTTGGTCGGCGTGGACGCCCGCGAACTCGAGTGCATCCGGATCCCAGTCGAGCCTCTGCACGTCGAACAAGCCCGTGGCCGAGGCGATGGCCGGATCGCACACCCACTCGGCAAACAGGCGGTGCCACACGTACTCCTTGAGGGAGACGAAGCGCCGGGCTCTTGCAAACACGTCCGGCCTCTCCCGGCGCAGCCACGCCAGTTTGCAAACCGGCGCCATGGCGTGAATCGGCGTGCCTGTGCGCGCATAGAGCCGCGGGCCGTCCGGCGACGCCCAGAGCGCTTGCGCCACCTCGGCGGGCCGCGCGTCCATCCACGTCATGGCCGGCATCAGCGGCTCGTCGCGAGGGTCCAGCGCCACAAGGCTGTGCATGGCAGCCGACATGCCGAGCGCCGCAATGCGGCGACCTTGCTGCGCGATCTCGGCCGTCAGACCGCTCAGCACCGCAATCGCCGCATCCGCCACGTCGTCCGGGTTCTGCACCGCGCGCCCGTCCGGGCCGGTCTCCGTCTTCACCACAGCTGAACGGCTGGCGAGAAGCTCGCCAGCCGGTGTATACGCGACCGCTTTGATGGACGTGGTACCCAAATCCAGGCCCACGATACAGATATCTCGGTTCACCGCAGTCACACCTTCGGATCCGGAATCGGCTCAATCTTACCGAGCATGAACACGTAGAACAAGATGCCAAGCAATAGCACCACGCCCGCGATGACAAACGCGGATTCGAACGATCCCGTCCTCTGCACCACAAACCCCGTGACGATGGGCGCCACGATGCTCATCAGGTTGTTGACGAAGTTCATAATGCTGCCCACGAGCCCCACGGTGCCCTTCGGCGCAATGAGCGACGGGATACTCCAGCCGACCGGCGCCGAAAACGCGAGGCCTCCGAGCGCGATGGCGATGAAGATGACCGCCGTGTTCGGGTTGTGCGTGAACGCGGCCGGAATGACGGCAAGGCCGAAGATCATGCCGACCACGAGCACGGTCTTGCGGACGCGCGTGACGTCGTGCCCACGCTGAATCAGGCGATCTACCAGCCAACCGCCGATGACGAGATCGGTGATGGTGGCCACGAGCCACGGCCCAGCGGTGTACCAGCCCGATTTCAGCACCGTCATGTGCATTTCTTTGACGAGGTAACTCGGCAACCACGTGAGGAACAGGTAAAACGAGTAGCCGTATGCTGCAAACCCGAGCGTCAGCCCCCAGACCTTGCGCTGGCGAAGCAGGTATGCGAGGCTCTTGCCAATCCCGGCCTCCGCCTCGCCAGCCTGCTGCGCACCGCCCTCGCGCAACAGCTCGGCCTCTTCCTGGGAGAGCCGGGTTTCGTGCGGATCGCGATAAAAGGCCCAGTACAAGGCTGCGTACACGAGGCTGAGCGCGCCGGTGAGCCAAAAGCCCCCTTTCCAGCCCCACGTGGTCACCGCCCACGCGACGAGTGGCGTTCCGACGACGTTGGAGAATTTCGCCGCCGCATCGAATAGCGACGTGGCCACGCCGCGCTCGCGCACGGGAAACCAGTAGCCTGTCGCCTTGGATGCCGCAGGGAAGGCGGGCGCTTCCGCGATGCCGAGCAGCACGCGCGAAACCATGATGAGTCCCATGCCGCTGACGACGGCCGTCATGAACGTGGCGATGGACCAAAGGATGGTCGCGAGGCGATTTAGCCACTTCACGCCGATCTTGTCGAGCAGGGCGCCGACTGGAATCTGGAAGGCCGCGTACGACCATCCGAAAGCCGACAGGATGATGCCCATCTGGGCGTCGGACAGATGATATAAGTTCGAGATGGGCGTTGCTGCGACCGACAGATTGGTTCGGTCGAAGTAGTTGATGAGCACGCCGAGGCCAATGAGCAGGCCAATCCACCAGCGCTTCACGGACAAACCCCCTTGTAGGTCAGGATGGCCCCAGCGCGCAGCATGCCCGACAACATCACGGGAGCGCAGTGCTGGAGCAGCAAACAACGTAAACGATTTACGAAATCGATATACACAACATACACGAAAGCGCTTCACAGAGCAAGTAGGAATTTGCGTCCAGGTGCGGACTCTCGCGTTGCGACAGGACCAGAAGACCTGCGGAGATCTCCTAACCGTGCGATGATAGATTCACTTGTGCAGTGACGGATGGAAACCAGTTTGGCAGGTTACAGGTGGGCACCACCTTGGGGCTCACTCCCTGCCCGCTCGCGAGAACGGGAGGGGGTGAGGCCATGACAGTGGCGGACGCGGTGTCACTGGGGATCCAATTTGGGCCGTTTGTGATTGCGCTCTTGTCGCTTGTTGTGGCTCTGGTTTGTACCATATTGCGGATATTCGTCAATGTGTGGCCGACCTTCACCAGGCTGCACCACGGATTGGATATTAGGTAAGATGGACGAGCGAGTCACTCGAACGGCGCGTGTGCGTCGGATGGGATGTTGCTCCAGAGACGTTCAGATGAGGAGAACCCCCCATCGCGCGACCATTCTGATATCATCAGTTTAGCCTTGGTGTTTGGGGATTGCCGTGTTGGGCATGGGAGGGATTGTGCATGGCCATGGTCGCTGTCAGCATTTCGCCCATCGGCACGGGCGAGACGAGCGTGAGCCACTTCGTCGCGGAAGCTGAGCGCGTGCTCGCGCGCTATCCAGCACTGAACTATCGGCTGGATCCGATGTTCACGACCATCGAGGGCGATTTGAGCACCATCTTTGCGGCGATTCAGGAGATGCACGAGGCGCTCGTGGCCATGGGCGCCAAGCGGCTGTCGACCGTGATCAAAATCGACGATCGCCGCGACGTCCATCATTCGATGGACGAAAAGGTCGCGGCTGTGTTGGCGAAATTGAACGGCGAAGGAGCGAGTGAATGGGAATGATGTCCTACGACGTTTGGACGGAATGTGATGAAGAATAGGAAATTTCGAAAGACCGAAATCGGATCGATCGAGAGGTTCTCTATCGCTTTCTGCATGACGAAGCCTATTGGAGTCGCGGTATTCCAAGATCGCTTGTCGAACAGGCCATCGAAAATTCCCTGTGTTTTGGCGTGTATCAGCGTGAGACATTGATTGCATTCGCCCGCGTGGTCTCGGATTTGGCGACGTTCGCCTATCTCACCGATATGTTCGTCCTGCCAGAATATCGCGGTCACGGTGTTGGAAAGGCGTTGATCCGTTCGATCATGAAGCATCCCCATCTCCAGAGCTTACGTCGCTTCGTCTTAGTCACGAGCGATGCGCATGGT
Organism: Alicyclobacillus acidocaldarius subsp. acidocaldarius Tc-4-1; assembly: GCF_000219875.1. Classification (NCBI taxonomy): domain Bacteria; kingdom Bacillati; phylum Bacillota; class Bacilli; order Caryophanales; family Alicyclobacillaceae; genus Alicyclobacillus; species Alicyclobacillus acidocaldarius. The sequence goes on along the minus strand of NC_017167.1, from coordinate 2,966,199 downwards.
CTCTATGAACAGTTCGGTTTCCGCCCCATTCAGGACCCAGGCAAGTACATGGAGATGGTCACACCCGTCGCCAGCCTCTACGAGATCGATTGACGCACGCGCGACAACCGTACGCCATGACAGGATTGAGGCGCCTGCCGAGCTTGCTGTCCGGGAAAGGAGCCACAGGATGAGCATCGAATACTCCACCACGCGTCCCGTCTCCGGCCCCCAATTGGCCGACGTGTTTCGCCGCTCAGGCATCCGCCGCCCCGTTGACGATCTCGCTCGCATGGAGCGCATGGCCCACGCGGCGGATCTGATGGTCACCGCGTGGGATGGCGAACGGCTGGTGGGTGTGGCGAGATCGCTCACAGATTTTTGCTTCTGTTGCTACTTGTCCGATCTCGCCGTGGACCGCGCGTACCAACGACAGGGGATTGGCAAGCGGCTGGTGGAGATGACGCGCGAAGCGCTGTCGGATGAAGTCATGTTGCTTCTGTTGGCGGCTCCGACGGCGATGTCGTATTACCCGCATATCGGGTTTGACAAGGCCGACAACGCGTGGCGGATCCCGCGAAAGCGCTGAACAGCATACCCTTTGACACAGCGCCGTGCCTTACAGGGCCATTCCGTGCAGGCAGCCGCGTCACGACGACGTTACGTTCACCGGCATGTACGCTTCGAAGAAGTCAACGACACGCTGCAGATACGCCTTTGGCTCTACGTCGTACGCGCCCACGTGTTTCGCTCCCGGAACCAGCCACAGCGTATCCTCCGGATCCCGCCTATGCAGCTCGTCGTACAGCGCTTCGCTGTTCGCCGGCGGAATGGTGGTGTCGGCGGTCCCCGCGATGAGGAGAATCGGGCGAGGCTTGGCCGACGCGAGCTGTTTCAGCGGATCGACCGCGTTCGGATCCAGGCCGAACAGGTGCTTGACCTCCCACAGAATCTCCCCGTTAAAGGGGAACGAGGGCAGGTTGGTCCACACGCTCAAATTTTGCTGCAGGTAGGTCTCGAGATCGTCAAACGGGCTGTCGGCGACGGTCGCGTCCACAGACGGATCAGCCGCCGTGGCCTCGAGCGCGGTCGACGCGCCCATCGAGTAGCCGATGAGCCCGACCTCGTCGTAGCCAAGTTTGTGCGCGTAGTCGATGGCGCCGAGAAGGTCCCGCAGCTCGTAGTCTCCGACGGTCACCTCGCTGCCGGGCGATTCGCCTTCGTCGCGGAAATCGAACATGAGCACGGCAAAACCTGCGTCGTGCAGCGCTTTGGCCACCGGCAGCGCCGGGTGATCCAGGGCGCGGTTCTGCCGATATCCGTGCGCTTCAATCACGATGCGATTCGTCGGCTTTGCGGCGGGAATCAGCCAGCCGGAAAGCATCAGGTGATCCACGCGGGACGGGAAGTGGATGTTCTCATATGTGAGGCCATACGCGGCAGGGGACGTGGTGATGGGTTTGCGCGCGGGATGCGTCAACTTTTCTGCAACCACGTACCCAATTGCCATCGTGGCGAGCCAAGCAAGGATGGCGAGCACGATCACGCCTGCCACTATTCGCAACACCCAGCGACCTGCGTTCGTCAAGGTGCCTCATCCTTTCCGTGTGGCCGCGTCCATTCACGGCCCGGTCCATCGAGCGGGCCGCGCTCCGCTGCCTGATGAATTCGCTTTCAAAGGTGCGCCAACCTCCTCAGCCGCGTGCCAATCGTCGCGCACAGCCGGGAGACCGGCCGAGGGGCGACACAAAGCCCCCTCGGCCTCGCCGGCGGACACGGGGCGCTTTGTCACCCGCGCATGATGCGCTCGATCTCGTCCGGGTCCTTCGGGATATTCAGCGAAAGGTTGACCGCGCCGTTCTCCGTCACCAGCACGTCGTCTTCAATGCGAATGCCAATGCCCTCTTCCGCGATGTACAGCCCCGGCTCGACCGTGATGACGTCGCCCGCCTCGAGCGGCCACTTGGGCGATCCGACGTCGTGCGTGTCAAGCCCCAGCCGATGGCTGACGCCGTGGTAGTAGTAGCGCGCGACTTCGCTGTCGTCCTGAATGAGTCCGATGCGCTTCAGTTCCTGCGCCAACACGGATTTCGTGACGTCGTTCAATTCACTCATCGTCACACCCGGGCGAATGGCTTCAATGGTCGCCTCCATCGCCGCCAGCACGATGTTGTAGATCTCCCGTTGGCGCGCCGTGAACCGCCCCGAGATGGGGAACGTGCGCGTGATGTCGGCCGAATAGCAGCCGTACTGCGCGCCGAGATCGCAGAGCACGAGCTGGCCATCTTCAATGACCTGGTCGTTGTCCACGTAGTGAAGAACGCACGCGCGCTCGCTGCCCGCCACAATCGGCGGAAACGCGTGCTCCCGCACGCCCCGGGACCGAAGCGCGAAGTCAAAGTGCGCCTCGAGTTCATATTCTCTCATGCCCGGCCGCGCGTTTTTCATCATGGCCAACACGCCTTCGCGCGTGATGTCTATCGCCTGCCGTATGCAGTCGATCTCGGCCTCGTCCTTCACCGTGCGCATCCGGCACACCTCGGCGTAGGGGTTGCGGATGACGATGGCCGGGTATTTTCCCGAAAGATGCGCGCGAAGCGGTGCGCCTCAGTCTCCGTTTGGTGAAACCGGTCCTGCTCGACATCCAAATACAGCCATTCGTATTCGCCGGTGCGCAGCATGCGCCCGATCGTCGTTTCAAATTGGGCGAGATCCTGCACCTCCGCGATGCCGGATATCTCTCGCGCGAGGTGGTCCGGGAGCCGCTTGCCGGTCCACTTTTCCTCCACTTCGGAGACGTGTTCCGTGAAGAGGATGGCCTGTTCGCTGCCCCCGAGCTTCGCGAGCAGAAGTCGCGAGTGTTCTTGTGTGATGCCGGTCAGATAGAAGAAGTTGCGGTTCACGTGGAAGGGACTGTATGCGTGATCGCCGGACATGTGGGGAGCCTGGCCGGCGAAGAAGAGCGCGATGGCGCCGTCGGGGATGCGGCGAAACAGCGCCTCCCGGCGCTTCGCGTACGGATTCATGGTTTCCGTCATGAAGGAGACCTCCTCGAGATGGAGCTAACCGGGTGGGGCCGGTGAGGACGTGGACCGGCCTTTAACGCTTGCGATCCCGCGGTCGAAACTCCGCCAGCCCGTGTTCAATGGCGCGGACGAGGATCTCCGCCGCGGCTAGGTTCGTCGCAAGCGGCACGTTGTGCACGTCGCAGATCCGCAGGAGCGCGGTGATGTCGGGATCGTGCGGCTGGGCGGTGAGTGGGTCGCGCAGGAAGATGACGAGATCCATCTCGTCGTTCGCGACCATGGCGCCGATTTGCTGGTCTCCGCCGTACGGGCCGGACTGAAAGCAATGGACCTCGAGGCCCGTGGCTTCCCGGATGCGGCGGCCGGTCGTGCCGGTGGCGAACAGGTTGTGGTGCTTCAGTATGTTCTGATACGCGATGGCCAGGTTCACCATGTCGTCCTTCTTGTTGTCGTGCGCAATGAGGGCAACGTTCATCTCTGTGCCTCCTCGGCAAATCTTACGCCCCCAGTGTAGCGCAAAGGTGGCTTTGGGGGAATGATGGACCGGAGGGACGCGCGTGATACACTGAAGGTGTGCGAGAAATGGGGGATGCACCATGGCGACGGGGGAAGAGGCGCTGACGGATAGGCTTGGGCGGCCGCTTCGGGATCTTCGCGTGTCGCTCACGGATCGATGCAACTTTCGCTGTCCGTACTGCATGCCGAGTGACGTGTTCGGGCCGAATTATCCGTTTTTGCGCCCTGATGCGCTCATGTCGCCGGACGAAATTGCGAAGCTGGTGCGGGCGCTCGTGCCGCTTGGGCTGGAGAAGGTGCGGTTGACGGGCGGCGAGCCGCTTCTGCGCCGGGAGGTCGTCGAGATCGTCGAAAAGGTGGCTGCCGTGCCCGGGCTCCACGAGATTGCCATGACGACGAACGGCAGTTTGCTCACGCGCGAGAAGGCGATGGCGCTGAAGAAGGCGGGGCTGACGCGAGTCACGGTGAGCCTCGACGCCCTGCGCCCGGACGTGGCGGCGCGGATGAACGGCGTCCAGTTTCCGGTCCACCGGGTTCTCGCGGCCATCGAGGCCGCCGCGGAGGCGGGGCTTTCGCCGGTGAAGGTGAACGTGGTGGTCCGCCGCGGGTGGAACGAGGACGAGGTGGTGGCCATCGCCGAGCGGTTCCGAGGGACAGGCGTGATTGTGCGCTTCATTGAATATATGGATGTCGGGACGACCAACGGCTGGCGCATGGAGGACGTGGTGACGGCGGACGAGATCCTCGCCTGGATTGGGGCGCGGTATCCGCTCGAGCCGCTGCCTCCGCGGCGCGAAGGCGAGGTGGCGACGCGGTACCGGTACCGGGACGGTCAGGGCGAGATTGGCGTGATCCACTCGGTTTCCCGGCCGTTTTGTCGATTTTGCACGAGGCTCCGTGTGACGGCGGCAGGGGAGCTCTTCACGTGCTTGTTTGGCGCGCGCGGCGTCTCGCTTCGGCCGCTGTTCGATCGCGGCGCGTCGGAGGAGGAGATGGGGGCGTTTGTCGCGGATGTGTGGCGCAAGCGCCAGGACCGATATTCGGAACTGCGGAGCGAGGCGACGGCGAGAAAGCCGAAAGTGGAGATGTCCCGCATCGGAGGTTGACCTGTTTTCGTTTCGCCCATCCCTTGGTATGATGCTGTCACCAAGCACGCGGAGGGAAGGCTCGTGAAGGTGGTGCGCAAGGTCCTTCACATGTTTGTGGTGGCGTTTGTCGGCCTGAGCCTGATGCTCATGACAGGATTTGCGCTTCTCGTGTGTGCGGCGCATCGCGAGTGGTGGGGCGCCATCGGCGCCGCGCTGATGGTGCTCGCGGCGATTCTCGCCGCCGCCATCGACATTCGGCTGCGAAGCCCCGAGGTGAGGCAGTCGTAGGTACGCCGCCAGCGCCATTTTGGGCGGCGTGAATCGAGACACCCTTTCTTCGGCTCGCATACCCTGAGGAGAGGCTCCGGTAGGGGCAATGCGAGGAGGAGGGTGCAACCATGGCGGCTTCATCCGGAAAGAAGGGGCGCAAGCCACAGGCGAAGGCCAAGCGGCCGCAGCAGGCGGCGGCGCCGGTGGATCAGCCACCGCTTTCGGTCGCAGCGCAGCAGCCGCCGGCGGGATCGCTCGACGTGTTGAAGCAAAACTTGGCCGGAAAGCGGAAGGCCATCTTTGAGATCCTCGAAGACGTCAAGAACGTTCCGCCGGAGTCGTGGCGGGATCCAAACCAGGTCGAGTCGCTGGCGAAAAACTTCGCGAACAAGCTCGGCCTGCCCGTGCCCGAGAGCCGGTTCAAGCAGTTTGTGAAGGCGTACACGGACGCGACGAAGAACGGCCCGACGACGAACGTCGACGAGATCGTGAAAAAGTATGGGCCGCCCGTCGACGAGAAGACGCTGAAGGAAATTAAGAAGTTCGTTCCCAAGCAGACGAAGGACTGAAACGAGAAGAGGGCTGATCCCCGCCGATGCGGCGAGGGACCAGCCCTTTTGCCGTGTTTGGGGGGATTTTACGTCTGCGGCTCGTTTAATTGGGGCGGCTCATGGCCGGCCTGCGCGCGAGTCCGAAGCCGGCTCGTCTCGAATACCGACGAGCTGCGGAAACGCGCGGTAGATGGAGCGGCGGTTCACGAGCCACAACAGGGCCACCATCCAGGCGTGATCGCGCACGCGAATCCAAAGCGGGCCCGGGCCTGGGAAAAAGAGAAGATACACGGTCAGGGCGATGTTCACGGCAAAACTGAAGTACCTCGTGAACCAGGAGGTCCACCGGTTGCGCACGGCCATAACGCCTCCCCGAACGGCTTCATCCTGTCTCCATTGTACCGCAGAGGCATGCGTGTGGGATGATTCGGACATGCGCGAATTTCGTGAAGAGGAACAAGAAGCCGCCCGGGTGAATGGCCAGGCGGCTTGTGACGCGGGGTTCAGTTGGTCGCGCGACCGCCGTCCGTCCCGGTGGCGGGCCTTGTCGGAGGCGGCACAGGCGCGGGCGGCGGTCCATAATACGGATACGGTGGCGGCGCTCCGTACATCGGCTGCGGCGCTGCGTACGGCTGCATGGGTGCGGCGTACGGCGCGTAGGCCGGCGGCGCATACGCGGGCCCTGGCGCCTGTTGGGCTTGGGGCGGCTGCTGCATGGGCGCCGCATTGGGTGCGCTCGGCTGGGACTGCGCGCTTTGCGCAGATCCGGCCGTCTCATGCGCCGATGCGCTCTCGCCGCTGTTGCCGCTGTTGCCGCCCGATCCCTTGAGGAATCCCTCGGCCAGGGGCGATGACAAGAGCGCGGCGAGAATGTTGGTGAAATCTTCGGTCGTCAAGTTGCGGCCCTTGAACTTGATCAGCTTGTCGAGCACGCCGCTCTCCTTCAGGGCCCCGGTCGTCACGTAGAAGGTATCCAGCATCTTGTCGGCCTGCTGGAGATAGTTCAGCCAGTTTTTCACCATGTTTCGCAGGTTACCGACCGTCTTCAGCGTGTCCTGCATGTTCTTGGGCGTCAGGAGCTGTGAAGGGGCAGGCGCCTTGCTGCCTGCCTTCGACTGTGCGGGGGCGCTGTTCCGCCCGCCGGATCGCGCGGCGGCTCTTCGCGTTCCCCGCCCATTCGCAGGGCGCGACGCCTGCGCCTTCGCGAGCGCGACGCCGGGGATGCGCTCGGCCTTCTGGGGCTTGGCATTCATCACAGTCCACCTCGCTTCCCCAGCCTGCTCCTAAAGCGTATGACAATCGCCTGAGGGCCGTGCGGGGCATGCGCCCAAGTGGCATAGGCTCGGCGGCTTCGGAGGACAATACGCTTGTTGGCGGACAGCGAGGAGGGGAGCGGATGACGTACAGGCGCGACTTGTACGCCAAGTACGGCGGGGTGCACTTCGTGCAACTAGCCCCTGCGCAGGACATCAATCAATTGGTGCGATCCCTGCCGGAGGACAAGCGCGACAGTCTCTTCGAAGTGTTGCAGGCGTTGCACAACGCGGGCCTCATCGAGGTACAAGAAGATCACCAAATCCTCGATGCGCATGGGGAGATCCATCCCGCGCATCCGGGCGCCTCGAGTGAACCGCAGTGAGGCCGACACAAGCGGAGGGCCCCGAAGCGCCGGGGCCCTCGCGTCATGGGCAACTTAATTCGTGAGCTTGCTGTGAAATTCGCGCATGCGATTCACGGCTTCGATCACGTCCTCATCGCGCACCGCATACGAGAAGCGGACGTAGCCCGGCGCACCGAACGCCTCGCCAGGCACGCTCGCGACGAGCGCGTGCTCCAGTAACAGCTCGCAGTAGTCGGCGCTCGATTCGATGGCCTGGCCCTCATAGCGGCGTCCGAAAACGCCGCGGATATCGGGGAACGCGTAAAACGCGCCTTCGGGCATGAGGCAGCGCACGCCCTCGAGGCTGTTGAGCCCCGCCACGAGCGAATCACGTCGGCGGCGGAACACGTCGATCACGCCTGGATCGAAGTGCGCAAGCGCCGTTTCGCCCGCAATCTGCGACATGGTCGCCGGGCTGCCCGTGGAGTGGCTTTGGAAGCTCGCCATGGCCTTGGCGAGATCGAGCGGCGCGGCCACGTAGCCGAGGCGCCACCCCGTCATCGCGAACGCCTTCGAAAAGCCGTTCACGACGAGGGCGCGATCGTACAAATCGGGGCAGACGGCCACGAGGCTGACGTGATGCACGCCGTAGACCAGGCGCTCGTAAATCTCGTCGAGGACGACGTAGATGTCGTGCTGGCGGAGGACTTCGCCGAGCGCTTTCAACTCTTCCTCGTGGTACACGGACCCGGTGGGGTTGCACGGGTTGTTCAGCAGGACCGCCTTCGTGCGCGGCGTGATGGCCGCAGTGAGTTGGTCTGGCGTGAGCTTGAACCCCGTCTCGGGCCCACATTCGATCACGACGGGCTTTCCGCCCGCCACGCGGATCTGCTCCGGATACGAGGTCCAGTACGGCGCGGGGAGAATCACCTCGTCCCCTTCGTCGAGGATGGTCACGAAGATGTTGTACAGCGTGTGTTTCGCGCCGTTCGAGACCACGATTTGCTCCGGCGCGTAGTGAAGGCCGTTTTCGACCTGAAGCTTATGCGCGATGGCCTTGCGCAGGGCCAGTGTGCCTGCGGCCTCGGTGTAGCGGGTCTGCCCGTTGGTGATGGCGCGGATGCCCGCGAAGGCGGCGGGGACCGGTGTTTGAAAGTCCGGTTCGCCGACGCTCATGTTGATCACCGGCTGGCCCTTGGCGATGAGTTGCTTGGTCTTGCTGTCGACGCTCATGGTCGCCGACGGCCGGATGGTTCTGACTCGTCTCGACAGACGCTCTTCCACTCGTTCACGCCCCCATGGATTACTCTCCGCCATTGTACCACAGGCCGCGGTCGACTTGTCGCAAGATTCCGCGCCGGAGCGTGCGTTGCCCGCGCTCGAGCGGCATCGCGGAACGCGTTGGCCATAGCGGGGCTAGAAGAGCCGCCGCAGCCAGTTCCACCATCGGCTCGGCGCGGGTTCGGGCACGACCGGAGGCCGATGAAGCGGGCACGTGGCCGTGGGGGCGGTTCCAGGCAGGAAGTAGTCTGTCTCCGCGGCGCCGCACTGCGGCGTAGCGAGTGCGCCGGACAGCGGGTCGATCCGGACGGCCTCGAGATCGGACGGCGGCGTGTACCACGGCCCGGGCAGGTGCGCCTGCGCCGTCCCCATGAACTTCCCCCAGATAGGCGCAGCGAGGTGAGACTCCTGCACCGTGAGCGGCCGGCCCGAGTCGTAACCCACCCACACCGCGACCACCAGCCGGGGCGTGTAACCCACCATCCAGGCGTCTGTATCCGTTGTCCCGGTCTTCGCCGCGGCCGGGGCGTGCAGGTACGGCCGAGCGCCATATCCCGTTCCGCCGGGTGCTAGCACGCTTTGCATGAGATCGGTCATCTGAAACGCGAGCTCAGGCGAGATCACGCGGGCCTTCTCGAGCGGATGGACCGTGCGGCCGTACGGCGTGTCGACGGATTCGACGGTGTGTGGCGTGACCCTGTAGCCGCCGTTGGCGAAGGCCGCGTAGGCTGCGGCCAATTCCACCGGGGTGACGGGAAACACGCCGAGGGCAAGGGAGGGATAAGGCTTCATCTCCTCTTGAATCCCGAGCTTCTTGGCGAAATCCACGACGTTTTGGGCTCCGATGGCGAGCTCCGTCTGCACGGCGTACACGTTGTCTGACCGGGCGATGGCTTCCCGCAGCGTGAGTGGGCGGCCGGCGTAGATGTCGCCGTAGTCGTGTACCGTGTACTCGTCCTTGGGAGACGGGCCGTAGATGAACGTGGTAAGCTTGGAGTCCACCTCGCGCGCGGGCGTCCAACCGCGCATGAGCGCAGCACCGTAGACGAACGCCTTGAACGTCGATCCCGGCTGCCGCTTGCCGAGCGCGCGGTTGTACGGGCTCTCGCGGTAGTCTCGGCCGCCGACCAGCGCGCGGATGGCGCCGGTTTGCGGATCCAGGGCGACGAGCGCGGCTTGGAGCTCGCTCCCCTTTGGCAGCGTCGACTGAATGGCGCGCTCCGCCGCCTTTTGCAGCAGCGGATCCAGCGTCGTGTGAATGCGGACGTAGCCCGCGTCGAGATCGCCGTCCGTGAGCCGGGCCATGCGCTTGGCCTCGTGGAACGCCACGTCGGTGAAGTACGGCGCCTGAAGCGTGGGCGGCTGGTGGCGCGCGATGTGCAAGGGCTCGGCGTACGCGGCGTCGGCCTCGGCCTGGGTGATGTAACCCGTCTGCACCATGCGCTCCAGCACCACCTTTTGGCGAGCCTTGGCGCGCTCGGGGTGATCGAGCGGCGAGTACAGCGTCGGGCCCTTGGGCAGGCCGGCGAGCAGGGCGCTCTCGGCGAGATCGAGCGATTGAACGGGTTTGCCAAAGTAGAGTTCGCTTGCCGCGGGGGCCCCGTACGCGCCGTGCCCGTAGTAGACGACGTTGAGGTATCGGTCCAGAATCCAGTCCTTCGGCTCGTGCAACTCGAGCTGCAGGGCGAGCATGGCTTCGCGCAGCTTGCGGCCGAGCGTGCGATCCTGGGTGAGGTACAGGTTTTTCGCGAGTTGCTGCGTGATGGTGGAGCCGCCCTGGACGATCTCGCCATGGCGCACGTTCACCGCCACGGCGCGGAGCGTGGAGCGCACGCTGATGGCGTGATCGCGGTAGAAATTGGCGTCTTCCGTGGCAAGCGTGGCCTGGACGAGCCAGCGAGGGAAGGCGCCGAGCGGCAGGATGGAGCGCGCTTGTCCGGCTGGGGACCAGAGCGCGATGGGGCGGCCGTCCGCGCTCGTCAGCTCGGTCGGCGCGGTGTCTGCGGTCGACGGAAGAGGAAGCAGTTTGAGGCTCACGAGCACGAGCGAAGTGCCGATGAATCCGGCGCCAAACGCGGCGCCAAAGGCCATGCCGGCGACTCGGGCGAAGGAACGCCGTGCGCGGCGCGGAATCGGGGAATCGGCGTCAGAAAGGAACGGTTTCGGCATGGCTCGCGACCTCCGGACACGTCATGAAGATGGGCATATCGGTAGTGTGGACAGGGTCAAGAAAAATATGCCAAGTCCCGTATGCGTGAAAGCGGATGCTTGCGACAGAGAGTGAGGTCACGTACACTTGAAGAGAGAGGAGAGGGGTCGTTCGTTTGTTTCTTTTTTGAACTTTCGTTTCACATTCGAAAGGAGGAGGAGCCGTGAAAGCGTGGGTCGTGCGAGAATTGGGGCACCACCGCGATGTGCTGCGCCTTGAAGAGATTCCTAATCCCGCGATGCAGCCCGCGAGCGCGCGCATCCGCGTCGAAGCGGCGGCGCTCAACTTTCTGGACCTGCTGGTCTGCCAGGGGCAGTATCAGGAGAAGCCGCCTCTGCCCTTCACGCCCGGCGTCGAGGTGTGCGGGGTGATCGAGGAGGTGGCACCGGGCTCGGCGTTTCAGGCGGGCGATCGCGTCATTGCCCTGCCGCAGCTGCCGCACGGCGGCCTGGCGGAGCAGGTGGTGGTGCCGCTCGCGCAGGTGCACCGCGTGCCTGAGGGAGCGACTCCGGCGGAGGCCGCCGCGATGTTTGTCACCTATCACACGGCGTATTACGCGCTCCATCGCCTGGCGCGGATCCAAGCCGGCGAGGTCTTGTTGGTGCATGCGGGTGCGGGCGGGGTCGGATCGGCGGCGATTCAACTCGGCAAAGCCGCAGGCGCGCGCGTCATCGCGACGGCGGGCGGGCCGGAAAAGGTGGAGACGTGCCGCCAGCTTGGCGCGGACGAGGCCGTCGACTACCGCAGCGGAGATTTTGTGGATGCGGTGAAAGCGTTCACATCAGGCCGCGGCGCGGACGTGATCTTCGATCCGGTGGGCGGAGACGTGTTCGACCAGTCGCGCAGGTGCATCGCGTTCGAGGGGCGGCTGATCGTCATTGGGTTTGCGAGCGGGCGCATCCCGCAGGCACCCATGAACCACGCGCTCGTCAAGAACTACAGCCTCGTGGGTGTGCACTGGGGGCTGTTTCACCGCCTGTATCCGGACGTGGTCCGGGAGATGCACGAGGAGCTCATCCAGCTTTATGAGGCGGGGCGCATTCGTCCGCTGGTGCGGCATGTGTACCCCTTTGAGGACGTGATTTCCGCGATGGACGCGCTCGGCGGGCGGCAGACGGTCGGCAAGGTCATCGTGTCCGTGTCGTGATATCCAGGGCAATTCGCGCCGCGATCGAGAAGGGAGATTCGACGATGGAACAGGTTCAGGTGCCAGGCGGGGAATTTTTGGTGCACTCGGCCGATCCGGCGGACGTCTACACGCCGGAGGAGTTTACCGAAGAGCACCGCATGATTCGGAAAACCGCGCGCGACTTCGTGGAGCGGGAGGTCTGGCCTCAACAGGATGCTATCGAGGCCGAGGATTTCGACCTCGTGGTCCAGCTTTTGAAGCGGGCGGGCGATCTCGGCCTTCTCGCGCACAGCGTGCCGGAGGCGTACGGGGGCCTTGGGCTCGACAAGATTTCCATGGGCATCGTGGGCGAGGTGGTCGGCATGACGGGTGCGTACGGTGTGGCGCACTCCAACCACACCTGCATCGCGACGCTGCCCATCACGTACTTCGCCAGTGAGGCCGTTAAGCAGCGCGTGCTGCCGAAGATGGCGAGCGGGGAATATCTCGGCGCCTACTGCCTGACCGAGCCCACGGCCGGATCGGACGCGCTCGCGGCGAAGACGGTGGCGCGGCTCCGTGAAGACGGCACGCACTACCTCATTTCGGGAACGAAACAGTTCATCACGAACGCGGGGTTTGCGGACACGTTCGTCGTGTACGCGAAGATCGATGGCGAACATTTTACCGCGTTCCTCGTGGAGAAATCGTTCCCGGGCATTTCCCTGGGGCCCGAGGAAAAGAAGATGGGGATTCACGGATCGTCCACGCGCCAGGTGATCTTCGACGAGTGCCCGGTGCCGGCGGAAAACGTGATTGGCGAAGTGGGCCGAGGGCACGCGGTGGCGCTTGGCGTGTTGAATCTCGGCCGGTTCAATCTGGGCGCGGGCAACGTGGGCGGTGCGAAGCGGGCGCTGGCGGTGGCGGCGCGCTACGCGGCGGAACGGCGCCAGTTCGGCCGGGCCATCGCCGAGTTTCCCTCGACACAGGCGAAGCTCGCGTCCGTGGCGGCGCGGATTTACGCGGCCGAATCGCTCGTCTACCGAACCGCGGCGATGCTCGAAGATGCGCTGGCGCCGCTCTACGGCGACCTGCCAACGCGCGAGAAGGAAGCGCGGCTGCGCGAGCACGCCATCGAGTGTGCCATCTGCAAGGTGCACGGTTCCGAGACGCTGTGGAAGGCCGCCGACGAGGCGGTGCAGATCCACGGTGGATACGGCTACATTCGCGAATATCACGTCGAGCGGATGCTCCGCGACGCGCGCATTCAGCGCATCTTCGAGGGAACAAACGAGATCAACCGACTGCTTATCCCGACGCACTTCCTGCGCCGCGTGAGCCGTCAACCCGAGATGGTCTCCCGCTTGTCCGCGGCGGTGGACGCGCTGGGCAAGCCGCTGCAGGTGGGCGGTGGCCAGACGGCCCACGAGCGCGCGGCCATCGAGCAGATGCGCGCGCTGTACCTCGCCGGCTGCGCCCTGGTGGCGGATCGGTTCGCGGGCAGGCTCGACGCAGAACAAGAGGTCGCGATGCATTTGGCCGATCTCGCCATTTCGCTCTACGCCGCGGAGAGCGCGCTGGCGCGCGCGGAAAAGGCGGCGTCTGGGGCACAGGCCGAGGTGCATGCCGCGCTGGCCAGCGTCGCGGTGGACGACGAGATCCAGGCGGCGGTACAGGCTGCGGTCGCGCTCTTCGCCGCCATTGGCAATCACGCGGGTGTGCGGGAGCGGGCGCTCGACGCCATCCGCAATCTCACGGGACTGCGCGATCCGGACGGGATCGCGAAACGGCGCAAGTTGGCGCGCACAGTGGTGGAACAAGGCGGGTATCCCATCGATTGAATGGGTGATAGGTCCCGGTGGTCGAGGCAGCCCTGCGGCAGGGCTGCCTCGTTCGCGCATTGGGGGGCAGACAGGGGCTCTCATGGATCAGCGCGCCCGTGACCCGCCACTCCAACTGGATTCGCTGAGTCGAATTGGGTACGCTTGTCCTCGGGCCTTTTTGGCGAGTTTGATATAATACCGCCCGAGAAAGGATGGATGAGCGTGGCACAGACCAATCTGTGGTTTACCGAGCTTCAGAACGACAACCTGACGATTGGCTTGCGGATAGAGAAGACCATTCACAGCGAGAAGACGGAGTACCAACAGCTCGACGTGTACAAGACGGTCCAGTACGGCAATCTGCTCGTGCTCGACGGCTGCATCATGACGACGGACAAGGACGAGTTTGTGTACCACGAGATGCTAGCGCACGTGCCGCTCAACACGCATCCGAATCCGAAGAGCGTGCTTGTCGTGGGCGGAGGCGACGGCGGCATCATCCGCGAGGTCATCAAGCACCCGTCCGTCGAGCGCGCGGTGCTCGCCGAGATCGACGGGCGCGTGGTGGAGGCATCCAAGAAATACTTCCCGCACATTGCCTCGGGCCTCTCGGATCCGCGCGTCGACGTGCAGATTGTGGACGGCATCCGCTACGTGGAGGAGCATCCGAACGAGTTCGACGTCATCCTCATCGATTCCACGGATCCGGTGGGGCCAGCGGTCGGGCTCTTCCAGCGCCCGTTCTATGAGTCCGTGTTCCGAGCGCTGAAGGAGGACGGACTCATGGCGGCGCAGACCGAGTCGCCGTTCATCAACCAGGACCTCATCCGCCAGGTGTACGGCGACGTGCGGGCGACGTTCCCCATCGTGAAGCTGTACCTCGCGTACGTGCCCACGTATCCGACGGGCATGTGGAGCTTCACGCTCGGCAGCAAGAAGTATCGCCCGCAAGACGTCCGCGAGGTGCGGGTGCACGACACGAAGTATTACAACCGCGACATCCACCACGCGTCGCTCGTCCTGCCGAACTTTGTGAAGGAGCTCGTCGGCGAATGACGTTCTCGTTTGATGTGGAGAAGCCTTTTCCGCTCGCCTACAGCGGCAATGTGTTCATCGGCGCCACGGAGGATTTCGCCGCCGCCAAGGCGGTCATCTACGGCATGCCCATGGACTGGACCGTGTCGTTTCGGGCCGGGGCGCGCTTAGGTCCCGCTCGCATCCGCGAAGTGAGCCTCGGGCTCGAGGAGTACAGCCCGTATCTCGATCGCGACCTGAGCGAGATCGCCTATTTTGACGCGGGGGACATTCCGCTTCCGTTCGGCAATCCGGAGGAGAGCCTGGAACGTATCTATCAGTACGTGTCGGCGCTCTACGCCGCGGACAAGCTGCCGATAGGCCTCGGCGGTGAGCACCTGGTCTCGTGGGGATCCATCCGCGCGGCGGCGGAGCGCTACCCGGATCTGCGCGTCATCCACATCGACGCACACACCGATCTGCGCGATCACTACGAGGGCGAACCGCTCTCTCACGCCACCGTCATTAAGAAGGTGTGCGATCTCATCGGGCCGGATCGCGTGTACCAGTTCGGCATCCGCAGCGGCACGCGCGAGGAGTTCCGCTGGGCGCGCGAGCACACTCACTTCGCGCCGTTTGAGCTCGCCGAACCGCTCCTCGCCGTGCTGCCGGAGTTGCACGGGAAGCCGGTGTACATCACCTGGGACATCGACGTGTTCGATCCGGCCACGGCTCCGGGCACGGGCACGGCGGAGCACGGCGGCATCTTTGCGCCCGAGGCGTTCCGCGCCATCACGTACATGAAGGCTCTGCGCGTCGTCGGCTTCGATCTCGTCGAGGTGGCGCCTCAGATCGATCCGACGGAGCAGACGCAGATCCTCGCGGCGAAAATCGTGCGCGAGGCCCTGCTCGCGTTTGTGCGGTGAGGCCCGTGAGGGCTTGGTTGGAACCGCAGGAAGGCGTGTCCTGGGGCTGCCACGTTACCTGGCGCCGGCGCGCGCGCATGAATGAAGGCGGGCGGGCGCGGTATCAAACCACCCGCGGCGAGGCAAAGGACGCCCGTTGGCTTCAGACCAAGGGTGGCCACCTTCTCTCGTTCCAGGACGGCGAGGCGACGTACGCCGTGCGCATGGAGCGCGATCGCGTCCTCATGGTGCGCCGCGGCGAGGTTTCGCTCACGCAGGTCTTCGCCGCCGGCAAATCGCAGGACCTCGTCCTTCACGCCTACGGGAAGGAGCTGCCGGTCCGCGCCGAGACGCGGTCCGTCGAGGTGTCGGTGGGCGAGGCAGGCGGCCGAGCGCACGTGTTGTTCGACCTGATCTACGCAGACCGCGTGGAGCAGTCGGTCGATCTCGTCTTTCAGTGGGTCCGCCGATCTTGAGCGCCGGCGGACGTGCGAGGGACGAGATCGGCTACGTCCAGCCATCCCTCCGGATGCGTTGCCCACACAATCTCGTACGGATCTCCCCATTCGCGCATGATCCGCTCGTACATCGCCTTCTTGATGGCGTTGAGTCGCGCCCGCTCCTCGGGCCGCGTGAGATTCGCCGCGTGCAGGCGGACGTGGTACAGCAGGCGATCCACGTGCAGGAATCGGCCGATGGCGGCGAGCTTGAGGAGGATGAGCTTGTCCTCGTAGAAGCGGCCTTGGCCGTGCGGGTCGCGCTCAAAACCTCCGACGCGCAGGACGGCCTCCGTGCGGTAAAAGCGCGGAACGAGATACGGCCCGTAGCGAAAGAAGTCGAACTTGTCCGAAAATGGACGTCCGCGCAGGACGTGATCGCGCACCAGGCGGCCGCGGTCCTCTCGCCAGTGCTGCGCGTTGGCCGACGCCAGCACCGCATCTGCGGGTCCTGCGTCCATGGCGGCCATCAAGTCGGCGAGGGCCGTCGGCGCGAGCCAGTCGTCGCTGTCTAGAGTCACGAAGTACGGCGTACGCACGTGCGGCAGGGCCGCCTGCAGCGCGTTGCCCAGCCCCACGTTTTCGCCGAGCGCCAGCACGCGCACGCGAGGGTCCGAAAGGTAGCGCCGGGCAATTGCGAGCGAGTCGTCCGCCGAGCCATCGTCGACCACGAGCAATTCCCACGCCGGCATGGTCTGGGCGAACACGCTGGCGATGGCCAGCGGCAGTTCGCGCGCACGGTTGTACACGGCGAGCACCACGGTCACGCGCGGCTCTCCCCCGCTCTGCATGGCCAACCTCCTTTGCGCGGAACAAGGCGCGAAGATTCGATACAATGAGTGTAAATCATCGCGGAAGGCGTGGGAATCGGCCGTGATCGAAGACAATGTGCGACTGGAGTTCATGGGCGATCAGGCGCTTCTCCTGCGCTTGCCGGAGGACGTTCCTATCGAGACGGGCGAGGCGCTCGACAGGCTTCTGTCTTTGCGAGCGGCGCTTTTGCGAGAGCTCGAAGGCGCAGATGGAATTGAAGACATCACCATCGGCTACCGATCCGTCGCAGTTTACGCGCGCTTCGAAGACGTGGCACCCGAAGACTTGCTGGCGCGCGCCCGCCGCGCGATTCAGGGGTCAGGGGGCGCGCCCGTGGCTTCGACGAGGCCGGGCGCTGTCGTCACGCTGCCCGTGGTCTACGGCGGTCCCTCCGGCCCGGACCTCGACGAGGTGGCTGAACGCGCCGGACTTTCGCCGCAGGACGTGATCCGGCTGCACCAGGAGGCGGTCTACCGCGTGGCCATGATCGGCTTTGCGCCGGGGTTCGCCTATCTCATCGGCTTGCCGGAACCGCTCCACGTGCCGCGCCGCGAGACGCCCCGAAGCCGGGTGGAACGGGGATCGGTCGGGATTGCGGGCTTTCAGACGGGAGTGTATTCGTTCGCGACGCCTGGGGGTTGGCAGATCATCGGCCGCACGCCGGTCGCGCTGTTCGACGTGCGCCGTCCTTCGCCGAGCCTTCTTGCGCCAGGCGATGAGGTGCGGTTTCAAGCGGTGACGGAGGAGGAATACCATGACCGCTTTGGCGCGTACACATGAGCCAGGTATCGCGCGCGTGCGCGTGTTGGCGCCGGGGCTCTTTACGACCATACAGGACGGCGGGCGCCCGCATCACCGCCACCTGGGTGTGCCGCTTGGGGGTGCACTCGACGTGTTGTCGTTCCGCGCGGCCAACCGTCTAGTGGGAAATGGCGAGGACGTCGCGGTGATCGAGGTGACTGGCGCGGGTCCGAAGCTGCTCTTTGAGGCGCCGGCCGCCGTGGCGCTCTGTGGAGCGGACTTCCTGGCGTATGTGGATGGCGAGCCACTGCCCGTGCAGCGCCCGGTCTGGCTCGGAGGCGGCGCGATACTCGAGATTCGACAGGTGCGGCGCGGTTTTCGCGGCTATTTGGCCATCCGCGGCGGCTTTCTCGCGGAAGAGGCGCTCGGCAGCAGGAGCGCGCTGCCCCGCTACGGTGTTGGCAAGGTCCTCGCTGCGGGAGACGAGTTGGCCTATCAGTCTGGGGCTGCGACGCCGCCCTCGGGTTTCCGCGCCATTGCTCCCCGCGCGGCCGTCGCGCCGTTCCAGGTCGGCGAGTGGCTGGATCAGATCGAGGACGAGATCGTCATCCTGCGCGTGGTGCGCGGCGAGCAGGCGGATTGGTTCGACGAAGGTGCGCGGCGGGCTTTCTTCGACCGCACGTGGCGGGTGGCGCCACGGTCGGATCGCATGGGGCTCAGGCTTCACGGCGAGCCGCTTCGCGCGCCCACCCGTCAGCTCGCGAGCGAGCCCGTCGTGCCGGGCAGCGTCCAGGTGCCGCCGGACGGCCTCCCCATTGTGCTCATGCGGGAGTGCCAGACCACGGGCGGTTATCCCAAGTTTGCGACGGTCATCTCGGCCGATCTCGACAAATTGGCGCATCTTCGACCAGGAAGTTCGGTGCGCTTTGTGGAAGTGAGTTTCGAGGAAGCCTTCAGGCTGCGGCGCGTGCATGACCGACTTGCCCGCGTGTGGCTCCGGTGCGTCGCGGAGCGGGCACAGCAGGCGTGGGGCAGCGAAGGAGGGGACTGAGCGTGGCTTGTGTGGATCTCAACGCGGATCTCGGCGAGGACTTCGGCGCTTACCGCCTGGCGAACGACGGCGAAATTCTGGCCTATGTGACGTCCGCGAACCTCGCGTGCGGCATGCATGCGGGCGATCCCGTCGTCATGGCGCGATCGGTCGCCCTGGCCAAAGCGCGGGGCGTGGCCGTCGGCGCGCATCCGGGCTACCCGGATCTGCAGGGGTTCGGTCGACGGGAGATGGCGCTTGACGAGGACGAGATTTACGCGTTCGTGTTGTATCAACTGGGCGCGCTCGCCGCGTTCGCCCGGTCCCAGGGCGTCCGCCTTCACCACGTGAAGCCGCACGGCGCCCTCTACAACCGCGCCGCGGTGGATCGCGCCGTCGCGCGGGCCGTCTGCCGGGCCGTCGCCGAGTTCGATCCGTCGCTCAAAGTGTACGCCCCCTACCGCAGCGAGCTCGCGGCGCAGGCGGAGGCCGTGGGGCTTTGTGCCTGTTGCGAAGTGTTCGCGGACAGGCGGTACGAGGCGGACGGCCAGTTGACGCCGAGACGGCACCCGGACGCGGTGATCCGCGATCTCGACGAGGCCTGCGAGCAGGTGCTGACGATGGTGCGCGAAGGGCGTGTTCGGTCGCGGACAGGTGAGTGGGTTGAGGTGGCGGCGGACACCGTCTGCCTTCACGGCGATGGCCCGCACGCCGTAGAGCTCGCCAAGGCGCTACACGAGCGGTTGACCGGCGCGGGCGTTCAAATCCGGCCGGCGTGATGCCGCTCGTGCGCGAGTCGCAGCTTAAACGAATGGAGTGAGGGATTTGACAGAGACGTTCACCACGTATCGCGTGGAGGATCATGTGGCGGTTTTGACGCTCAATCGCCCGCAGGCTTTGAACGCGCTTTCCCGAGAAGTGTTGTCCGAAATCGGAGCACATCTAGCGATGTTGGATCTCCAGGACGTCCGCGTTCTCGTCATTCGCGGCGAGGGCCGAGTGTTCTGCGCGGGCGCGGACATCGGCCAGATGCAGCACATGAGCGCCGTGGAGGCGGAGAGCATGGCGCGCCTGGGGCAGCGCGTGTTCCAGGCCATCGAACAGCTGCCCATTCCCGTCGTGGCGCTGATTCACGGCGGGGCGTTTGGCGGGGGACTTGAGCTCGCGCTCGCGTGCGACTTTCGGATTGCGGCCGCGGGGGCCGTCGTCGGGCTGCCCGAGGTGACGCTCGGGGTCAACCCGAGTTTCGGCGGGACGTATCGGTTGCCGCGCGCCATCGGGTTTGCGCGCGCGCTCTCGATGATGCTTCTCGGGGAGCGGATCCCGGTCGAGAAGGCGTTGGAGTACGGGCTCGTGAACGAAGTGGTGGCGCCTGACGAGCTCCAGGCGAGGGGCATGGATCTCGCGAGGAAACTGGCGAGCCAGTCGAGCGCCGCCATGGCGGCCATCAAGCGGTCGGCTCACCACGGATTTGGGCAGGATTCGGCACGCGCGCAGGCGTACGAGGCGGCGCAGTTCGGCCTGTGCTTTGCCTCGGGGGACGCGCGCGAGGGGATGGCGGCGTTCAAGGAGAAGCGCCAGGCCAGGTTCCACGAGGACTGAGCCGTGCGTGTCGGAGATATGGTGAGCTGGCTCGCCAGCACGACGAGCCAACTCGGTTGAGCATGTCGGTCGGCGCTGGTTGCGCACATGCGCGACTGGCGCCCTTCGCTTTTTGCGGTTTCAATGCCGCAAAAATGTCGTTTGGACTCTTTGCGTCATGTGCTAAACTTAGATAACATGTAAGCCGGTCATTCGAGCTGTGTTCATGGGTCGAAGTTGGCCACCGGCCTATCCCGAGCTGGAAGGGAAGATTCCAAGATGGCCATCTCATTGGCACGAACGGAACACGAGATACAGGAAATGCCTCTCGTGGAGCTCGTGTACGAGATCTTGAAAGCTCGAAAAGAGCCCATGTACTTCCGCGATATCATGAAGGAAATCCAGGAACTTCGCCACATGACCGACGAGCAGGTGGCGGAGGTCATTGCGCGGGTATTCACAGAGATCAACGTCGATGGCCGGTTCGTCTGTATTGGTCACAATGTGTGGGGGTTGAATCGTTGGTATCCGACGGATCGCAACGCCGAGCGCCTGTCCGGTGGGAAGAAGTTCATCCGCAAGACGGGTGACGCGTTTGGCGATGAGGAGGACGACGAAGAAGAGTACGAGGAGGAGGACGTCCTCGAGGACGACGAGCTCGACTACGGCGAGGTCGAGGCGATGGACGAGGAGCCCGACTTCGACGACGTCGAGGTCGTGGAAGACGAGGACGAGATCCTCCCAGAAGACGAATACGACGATGCGCCGCTGTTCGACGAAGACGAGGAAGTCGAGGAAGACGAGGAAGACGAGGAGGACTAAAGTCTTCCGCGCCTTTCAGACGCGTTCTGGACCTTCCGGAACGCGGTTTTTGTGTGCTTAGGTCGCGCGTTTGGCAGGGAGGACAGAGTCATGACGGCGAAGTACATCTTCGTGACGGGGGGCGTGGTGTCTGGCCTTGGTAAGGGCATCACCGCCGCGAGTTTGGGCCGCCTCTTGAAGAACCGCGGGCTCAACGTCACTATCCAGAAGTTTGATCCCTACATCAACGTCGATCCGGGGACCATGAGCCCCTATCAGCATGGGGAAGTGTTCGTCACCGAAGATGGCGCGGAGACGGACCTCGATCTCGGCCACTACGAGCGCTTCATCGATAACGATCTCAGCCAGGACAACAACGTCACCAGCGGGCGGATTTATTGGTCGGTCATCCAAAAGGAGCGGCGCGGCGACTACCTCGGCGCGACGGTTCAGGTCATTCCACACGTGACGAACGAGATCAAGGAGCGCGTGATGCAAGCCGCGAAGCCGGACACCGACATTGTCATCACGGAAATCGGCGGCACGGTCGGCGACATCGAGAGCCAGCCGTTTCTTGAGGCCATCCGCGAGATGAAAAACGAGGTCGGGCGCAACAACGTGCTGTACATCCACGTCACGCTCATCCCGTACCTGCGGATGACGAGTGAGGTGAAGACGAAACCGACGCAGCACAGCGTCGCGACGCTGCGCAGCATCGGCATCAGTCCCAACATTATCGTGTGCCGCACCGAAGTTCCTCTCTCGCAGGAAGTGAAGCGCAAGATTGCACTCTTCTGTGACACGGACGAGGACAGCGTGATTGAGGCGAGCGACGCCGAGGTGCTGTACGAGGTGCCGCTCCGGCTGCGAGACGAGGGGCTGGACGAAATTGTACTCCGGCACTTCGGCATCTCGGCCCCGCCCGCGGACATGCGCGAGTGGGAGGCCATGGTGGAGCGGATCAAGAATCTGCACCGAGACGTCGAGATCGCCGTGGTCGGCAAGTACGTGGCCCTGCCGGACGCGTACGCGAGCGTCGTGGCTGCGCTCCAGCATGGAGGTTTCGAGAACGACGCCCGCGTGCACATCCGCTGGGTCAATTCGGAGGACGTCACTGACAAGAACGTGGACAAGCTACTTGACGGCGTCGACGGTATTCTCGTCCCGGGTGGATTTGGCGATCGCGGCATCGACGGCAAGATTGTCGCCTGTCGCTATGCTCGCGAGCGGAACATCCCGTACTTCGGCATCTGTCTCGGGATGCAGATTGCGGTCATCGAGTACGCGCGGCACGTCGCCGGGCTCACGGGCGCGCACACGAGCGAGATCGATCCGCGCACGCCCTATCCCGTGATCGATTTGCTGCCGGAGCAGAAGGAAATTGAGGACAAGGGGGGCACGATGCGTCTCGGCGCGTATCCGTGCCGACTGAAGCCGGGTTCGCGCGCGCATCGGGCGTACGGTTCGGATCTCATCTCCGAGCGCCATCGGCACCGCTACGAGTTCAACAACGACTTCCGGGACCAATTGGAAGCGCACGGTTTGGCCATTACGGGCACTTCGCCGGACGGCCGGCTCGTCGAGATTGTCGAGATTCCCGAGCACCGGTGGTTTGTCGGCGTGCAGTTTCACCCTGAGTTCAAGTCGAGGCCGAACCGCGCGCATGCGCTCTTCCGAGACTTCGTGGCGGCGAGCCTTGACTACAGGCGCCATCGCGCTCATTTCTGACCCTACCCGGTCAAGAGACAGGAATTTCGATCCTGTCCGGCGAAGATCCTCGAGACGAGTTGAGCTAGCGAAGAGGTGGGGGCATGGCATACAAGGTGCTCGTGGTCGACGATCAATTCGGGATCCGCGTATTGCTGCACGAAGTCCTGCAGCGGGAAGGATACGAGGTGTTTCAGGCTTCGAACGGGCCGAGCGCCCTTAGCATCGTCGAACGTGAGCAGCCCGATCTCGTCCTTTTGGACATGAAGATACCTGGAATGGATGGGTTGGAAATCCTGCGGAATCTGCGCAAACTGGGCGTTGACGCAAAGGTCATCATGATGACGGCGTACGGCGAACTGGATCTGATTCACGAGGCGATGGAGATGGGCGCGGTGGCTCACTTCACCAAGCCGTTTGACATTGATGAGCTGCGGCGCGCGGTGCGTGAGCACCTTGGAGCGCGCGCCCAGGCCGAGTGAAGGATGCCCGAGCCGAGCGAAACGTGAGTTTGCGCGCCGAAAGCATGGTATCATAGAAGTGGTACGCGGGTCGCCCGCGAGCCCTCAGGTGAGCCGAGCATAGAGAAACAGGGTGGCGACCGGAGAACCGGAGATTTTGGGGACAGGAGAGGATGAGGAACATGAAGCTGTTCATCGATACGGCCAATGTCGACGAAATTCGCCGGGCCGCGGACATGGGGATTCTGAGCGGCGTCACGACCAACCCGAGCCTGGTGGCCAAAGAGGGTCGCGACTTCGTTCAGGTGCTGAAGGAAATTGTCGAGATCGTCGATGGGCCCATCAGCGCCGAGGTGGTGAGCCTGGACGCCGAGGGCATGGTGAAGGAGGCGCTGCCTCTCTCGGAGATTCACCCCAACATCGTCATCAAGATCCCGATGACCGCGGAAGGCCTCAAGGCGGTCCATCAGCTCGCGAAGCGAGGGATTCGGACGAACGTGACGCTGATTTTCAGCGCGAACCAGGCGCTGCTCGCCGCGCGCGCCGGCGCGTCGTTCGTCAGCCCCTTCATCGGTCGCTTGGACGATATCAGCATGGATGGCGTCGAACTGATTGCGGATATCGCGCAGATCTTCGACATCCATGGCATCGAAACGGAGATCATTGCGGCCAGCATTCGCCATCCGATGCACGTGACCGCGGCGGCCAAGGCAGGCGCGCACATCGCGACGTGTCCGTTTAGCGTGTTGGACCAGATGATCAAGCATCCGCTGACGGACCGCGGCATCGAACGGTTTTTGGCCGACTGGAATAAGATGAGCCAGAAGTGAGCGGCGGCCAGGGCTGGACTGCCGGCCCTGGCTCGTTTTCATTCGAACCGCCTTCATTTCGACAACACTCGCCCTTGTAGAATCTCAAGGGCGTGTTTATACTACGAATAGCCGCAACAACGTCCGGTTGAGCCGTTGGATTCGCTTCTCCGCGCTCCTCGCGCGCAGCGCTTCTCCTCGCATTGAAGACTCCAATGGCCTTCACCTGGATGGCACGTACTGTGCTGAATCGCCTCTTTCTAGACTGTGATCTGGGTCCCCGAGTGGTGTGAGAACAAGCCGCGACGACGCAAGGCGCATAGAATGACGCAGCCCGCCTCAGGCCGTCTGAATTTACCCGGGCGCGGCGTGTGCCGCCGGGACACGAATGTGAGGGACGATGCTTGGACATTCGAGAACTAGAAGAAAAGAAATTAACAGAGCTATACAAATATGCTCGAGAATTTCAGATCCCGCACTACGGATCGATGAAAAAGAAAGAGCTGATTTTTGCCATTCTCAAAGCCCAGGCCGAGCGGGACGGCCTGATGTTCGCAGAAGGCGTGCTCGAAATCATGCCGGAAGGGTACGGATTTCTCCGGCCCGTGGGGTATCTGCCGAGTCAGGAGGACATCTACGTCGCGGCATCCCAGATTCGGCGGTTCGATCTCCGGACGGGCGATCTCGTCAGCGGAAAAGTCCGACCGCCCAAGGAGAACGAGCGGTACTTCGGCCTCTTGCATGTCGAGGCGGTGAACGGTTACAGTCCCGAGGTAGCTGCTGAACGGCTTCACTTCGCAGCGCTCACTCCGCTCTTTCCTTCCAAACGCATCGTGCTTGAGACCACACCTGAAAACTTGGCCACGCGCCTCATCGACCTGTTTGCGCCCATCGGCTTCGGGCAGCGCGGTATGATTGTGGCGCCACCCAAGGCGGGCAAGACGGTACTCTTGAAGGAGATTGCCCACAGCATTGCCACCAATTATCCCGATGTGCATCTGTTTGTGCTGCTCATCGACGAGCGCCCCGAAGAGGTGACCGACATGCAGCGCTCGGTCAAGGGAGAGGTGATTGCGTCCACGTTTGACGAGGTTCCTGAAAATCACATCAAGGTGTCGGAACTCGTCTTGGAACGGGCGCTGCGCCTTGTCGAGCACAAGCAGGACGTGGTCATCCTTCTCGACAGCCTGACGCGGCTCACGCGCGCTTACAACCTCGTGGTTCCCCCGTCCGGCCGCACGCTTTCCGGCGGCATCGATCCGGCCGCATTTCACCGCCCGAAGCGTTTCTTCGGAGCGGCGCGCAATGTCGAGGAGGGCGGAAGTCTGACCATCCTCGCTACGGCGCTCATCGATACGGGCTCGCGCATGGACGACGTGATCTACGAGGAGTTCAAGGGCACGGGCAACATGGAACTGCACCTCGACCGCAGGCTTGCCGAGAAACGCGTGTTTCCTTCCATTGACATTCGCCGTTCTGGGACGCGCCGAGAGGAGGCACTGATGTCCAAGGAAGAGCTTGAAAAGGTGTGGGCGATTCGCAAATCCATGGGCGATAACCAGGACTTCACCGAGATGTTCCTGCGCAAGTTCCGGCATTATAAGACGAACAGGGAGTTTCTCGACAGCCTGAGCCTCAACCGGGTCGAGCGAAAGCCCGCATCGAGTTCAGAGAAGCCCGCGGCGCAACCTGTCGCGAGCGAGACGTGAGCGCGTAAGCGCAAAAACCCTCCGACCGAGACGGGGAGGGGGTGGGTTTCGCCGTGCAAGGTTGTGCGGCCGCAATGATGCAAGCGTGACGCTGCCTCGCCGTCCGAGGATCTTACTCCCATTCGTCCGGCCAAGGGGGAAGAAAGACAAAGCTCGGTTGGTTGGACGAGGGCGACGCGGAGACCGTGGCCTGCGCCGAAGCGTGATGCGGATGAGGAACCGTGTTGGCAAACGCGGTGCTGGCCCAGACCAAGCTGCCGGAACCTGCGGTTGCGGCGGTCACGGCCAAGATGAGACCCATCCATCGCGACGTGCTCACAAATACCATCCTTTCCCGGTGTTCATTTCATAACATCTCGTTTTCTTGATCATCCAAGAGCTCTTGGATCTCGCGCGCACTTTGAGCGTACAAGCTTCCGCCCGTGTGCCGCAATGCACACGCGTACGGATGTGATATGATCTTGTAAAGAAGGCTCCGCCGACGAGGCGTCGTATGGCTGCGAATGGTGCGTGACAATCGGGAAGCCATTTGTTATAATCATCGGCAGTGTGTTTAAGCAGATAGGGGTGAAACCATGAAGCCGGACATTCATCCGCCCTACCATACAGTCACGGTGACGTGCGCTTGCGGAGAGACGTTCGAAACCGGATCGACGAAGGAGTCTATCCGCGTCGAAATCTGCTCGAAGTGCCACCCGTTCTTCACCGGTAAGCAGAAGTTGGTCGATTCGGGCGGCCGCGTCGACCGGTTCAACCGCAAGTATGGGCTTCAGGCTCAGGGCGAGCGCTGAGCGCAAAGGGGACTCAAGCCATGGTTGGCTCACCGGCCGCGATGGGAGGCGGGTGGGCCTGCTTTGGCTTTTTCTGTTCATGGCGTTCTCCCGGCCGGCTCCTCTGAGAGAGGGGAAACAGCTGGGGGTTGGAGGGAGGTGCGTCGATGTTCGATCGTTTGGCAAGCATGGAAGAGCGGTACGAACACCTGAGCCAGCTGCTCTGCAGGCCGGATGTGTCATCGGATCCAGATAAGCTCCGGTTATACGCCAAGGAACAGGCGGAGCTGGCGGAGACGGTCGAGGTGTACCGCGAGTGGAAGCAGGTCTCTCAGAACATCGACGAGGCCAAGGCGATGTTGCAGGATAAGCTCGACGACGACATGCGCGAGTTCGTCCGGGCTGAACTGGCGGAACTGCAGCGTCGGCGGGAGGGTCTGGAGCACCGGCTTAAGATTCTCCTCCTCCCCAAAGATCCGAACGACGACAAGGACGTGTTCGTGGAAATTCGCGCTGCGGCCGGAGGCGAGGAGGCTGCGCTCTTTGCCGCCGAGCTTTTACGCATGTATCAGCGCTACGCCGAGAAACACGGCTGGAAGACCGAGATCATCGACGCCAGCTACACGGACATGGGTGGATTCCGCGAAGTCGTGATGGCCGTGCACGGCAAGGGCGCGTATGCCAAGCTGAAGTTTGAGAGCGGAACGCACCGAGTGCAGCGCGTGCCGGTCACGGAGTCGGGCGGCCGGATTCACACGTCGACGGCGACCGTCGCGGTTCTCCCGGAAGTCGAGGAGGTCGAGGTGGAGATCCACGAAAAGGACCTCCGCATCGACACCTTTTGCTCGACGGGACCTGGCGGGCAGAGCGTAAACACCACGCAGTCGGCGGTGCGGATCACGCATCTTCCGTCGGGAATTGTGGTGTCTTGTCAGGACGAGAAGTCGCAATTGAAGAATAAAGAAAAAGCGATGCGGGTGCTGCGCGCGCGCCTGTATGAGAAGGCTCAGCGCGAACAACAGGAGGAGCTTGCGGCCAAGCGGCGCCTCCAGGTGGGCACGGGTGACCGCAGCGAGCGGATACGCACCTACAACTTTCCGCAAAGCCGAGTGACGGATCATCGCATTGGCTTGACGCTACACAAACTTGACGCCGTCTTGGACGGTGAGCTGGATGAGATCATCCAGGCGCTCATCGTCGAGAGTCAGGCGGAGATGCTGAGGGTCAGGGAAGCATGAGCGAGGCCAAATATTTTGTTGCAAGATTGTTGAAGGCAATCGCGGAACAACTTCCCCAGTCACCGGCGTACCGAGCGTTGCCGCTCGACGAGCGCAAGCGGCTCGCGGAACGCGAGGCGGAGCAGATTGTGGCGCACGCGCTCGGCTGGGATCGCGTGAAGCTCCTTCAGTCGCTTGGCGACGAGGTGCCCGACGAGGTTGCGGAACGTGCCGCTCGGCTTGCTGCCCTGCGAGCCCAAGGGGAGCCGCTTGCGTACGTTCTCGGGAAACAGGATTTTTACGGCCGGACGTTCGAAGTCGGGCCGGATTGCCTGATTCCGCGCCCTGACACCGAGGTGCTGGTGGAGGAGGCCATTCGTTTTCTGAAGCGCATGCCCAGCGGAACGCGGGTCATCGACGTCGGGACGGGGTCCGGGTGCATAGCCGTCTCCATCGCGCTCGCGTGTCCGGGCGTGTCGGTCACGGCCGTGGATCTTTCCATGGACGCGCTTGCGGTGGCCCGCCGCAACGCCGAGCGGTTCGGCGCCGTGGTCGATTGGGCGGCGGCGGACGGCATCGAGTGGCTGATTGAAAGGGCCCAACGCGGGCGGCCGTGGCACGCCATTGTCAGCAATCCTCCATATATTCCCACGGGCGAGATCGACCAGTTGGAACCGTCCGTGCGCGACTATGAACCGCGGCTCGCCTTGGATGGCGGTGAGGACGGGCTGCAGTTCTACCGGCGGATGGCGGCATTGCCGCCGTACGTGCTGGCCCGCGGCCGTGCCGGCGTATTCCTCGAGGTGGGCCACAACCAGGCCGATGAGGTGGCTCGCCTGTTTGCGCCGTGGAAGGAACGCGGTTTTCGCGTGCGCAAGGTGAAAGACCTGCGGGGGGTCGATCGCGTCATTGCCGTGACGCGCGAACCCGGATCTCCCCCGGAGCCGGAGAATCTCTCAATCTAGCGCAGCGCGCCGCTAGTGGTTTAAGATTCGCGACTCCCGTCCATACTGACTGCCAGAACGGCAGGAGGGATGGACGATGGGGTTTGCGAAGCGGTTTGCGGGATTCGTCACAGCCATCTTGGTCGGCGTGGCGCTGTCGAGAGCGGCCATGGCGCACGCCAACGTGCGCGGTGTGGGCGACGGCGACGTGCTTGCGAGCATCGCGGCGCCTCACGCGCCGGCGATTCCGGAGGATGCACTGCGGCTTCGCATCATCGCGAACAGCGACAGCCCGCGGGATCAGGCGTTGAAGCTCGCGGTGCGCAACGCCGTGATCGAACAGGTAGGCCGTTGGCTGCAGGGCGCCCACTCCGAAGCGCAGGCGCGGGCCATCGTGGAGGCGCACGTGCCGCAGATTCGCGCCACGGCGCAGGCGGTGGAGGCGGCGTGGCACGTGGACGAGCTGGTCCAGGTGGAAGTAGCGCGGGTGCCGTTTCCGACGAAGGTGTACGGCAACCTCGTGTATCCCGCGGGCGAGTACGAGGCGCTGCGCATCGTGCTTGGTCGAGGCCAGGGCGCCAACTGGTGGTGCGTCCTGTACCCGCCGCTTTGCTTCATTGACATCACGGAAGGCGATGCCGTGCCCAACACCGGAGGATTTCCCGATCTGCCGCCGCTCGAGACCCTGTCCATCCCGACGGGCGACGGACAGACCCAGAAGGTTCAGGTGCGGCTTTGGACGCTCGATCACGCCGAAGAATGGATTCGCGCGATTGCGGCGCGCTTTCACTGAGGAACATGAGGAGAGGAATGGAATGCAACGATTGACGGTGGCTGGGATACGCCAGGAAGCGCAACTGCGCGAGATGTTGAAGGAGCCCGCCCAGTCTCTTCGACGCGGCGGGCTTGTGGCGTTTCCCACCGAAACGGTGTACGGCCTCGGCGCCAACGCACTTCAGGAGGATGCGGTGAGGCGCATTTTTGCCGCCAAGGAGCGGCCGCGCGACAATCCGCTGATTGTGCACATCGCGGAGGACCATCAGCTTCGGGACGTGATCGACGAGAACCAGCCCTTGCATGAGGATGCGGTGCGCCTCATGCGCGCATTTTGGCCTGGGCCGCTCACACTGCTCTTGCCGGCCGGAACAAGGCTCGCGCCATCCGTTCACCCGGGTCAGCCGCTCGTCGGCGTGCGGATGCCGGATCATCCCGTGGCTCGGGCGCTGATTGCCGAGGCGGGCGTTCCGGTGGCGGCGCCGAGCGCCAACCGGTCCGGCAGGCCGAGCCCCACGACGGCCGACGATGTGGCGGCCGATCTCGGCGAACGGATGGACTGGCTCGTCGACGGCGGGCCGTGCCCTATCGGCGTGGAGTCGACGGTGCTGCTGCTCGAGCCGGACTGCGCGCGCATTCTCCGGCCGGGCGGCGTGACGCAGGAGATGATTGCGAGCGTGATCGATCGGCCGGTGCTGTACGCGGCCGACGTGTTTGACGTGGCGGCTGCGCCTCTGGCGCCCGGCATGAAGTACCGCCACTACGCGCCGGATGCCCGAGTTCACGTGTGGTGGGGAGAGCCGGAGGCCATCGATGAGGCCATGCGCGCCTTTTTGCTCGAGGCCGTGCAGGATGACGACCTGATGGTGCCGGCGCTCATCGCGCCGGATGACTTCGTGCGGCGCTTTGGATGGGCGCTAGCGGACGAGCGGCAGGCTGCCCTTCCCGCGGATACGTATGCGGAGGAGCTCGCGCGCCACTTGTACCGCCTGCTGCGCGCCTTCGACCGCGCTGGGGCGACCGACGTGCTCGTCCACGGCGTGGACCCGACGCACGGCGTGGGGGCAGCCGTCATGAATCGACTGTACAAGGCGTCGGCTGGCCGCGTGCGATGGGTTGGCTAGTTCGTCTTCCAAAATGATCCTGATGTATGGCGAAACTTCGGCGCCAATTCGAACAAAGTGCGACAAGTCTCCTGAAGCCGCTTTCATCTGCGGATGCCGCAGCGAGCGCCGGATATAATGGCGGTGTCAACAGGGAAGAACGATGAAAAGCGGGAGATGAGCAATATGGAGCTGGCTTTGTTCATCATCACCATGGCGCTGATTTTGGTTGTGGGTGCGGCGCTCCTGATCGGCAACCGCGTGGTGGATCGGATGGTTCATGAGGATTCGCGCGAGGCCGAGGCGCTCCTCGCCGCAGCGGCTGCTCGCAATCGGCAGCGCACTTCGGCGTGAGCGGGTAATCTTGCCATTCGGCCAGCGCTTCCCATACATCGGACAAGAGGGGCAGTCCCTCGTGCGTGGCACGCTTGGGACAGCCCCTCTCGTTTTTTGCTGCGCGATGAATGGTTTGCGCCGCCGCGAAAGACCGGCAGAAGCCATCTCCGTGCGCGTCACGTCAGTGCGCCGTCGCGTTGTTGGCGCCGGGCCCGCCAACCGCCGAGGAAGGAAACGGTCCTGGCGTCGCGTTTTCCGGACTCGGCGGATTCGCGCGAGGCGACTCCGTGGTCGCCAGGCTCGATCCCGTTGACGTGCTGTTCGTCTGCGGCGCTGGCGTCGCGCCGGTAGCATTGCCGCTCGAGGGCGAGGATTGCCCGCCGGCCTGAGGCTGAGCGCTTCCGCTGGACCCGCTGGGCGAAGTCGCGTTGCCGCCCACTGGGTTCCCGCCCATTCCCGCGCCCGTCTCGCCTGTTCCCATGGACGAATTCAAGCTTGTCCCATTGGACGTCACACTCGTATTCCCCTGTTCGCCTGTGGGCTCGCCACCAAGGCCCGCGCTTGCGCCGTTACCGTATGCGCTTTCCCCACTCGCGTTGGTTTGGCTCGCTGGCAGGGTCTCGCTGCTTGAAGTCGAGCGAGAGGGCGTAACCCATGTGCCACCTGACCTCCATCCGCTGCCTCCGCTCGCGCCCGACGAAGTGCTCACACCCTGCGTTTTGGGAGGCATCGTCAGCGGATTCTCGACCGTTGCCACCTGTTCATTCGGCGACCACACAGGCTCGTTGGTCGGCACAATCTCGTTCGATCCCGCCGACGACGCGGAGGTACCTTGACCTGAACCTCGCGACGTCGGCCCTACGTGGCTTGTCCCGTTCAATCCAACTGCAGGATGGGCGGCGGCCAGGGCGTACGCCTGCCAGCGCGTGTTCATCCCGAAGATCATGAACCAAGCGTAGCTTGCGAGAACCGCGCATCCCGCACCACCCGCTATCCACTTCGCCACCCGCCGTCTGGGCCATCGGCTCTTGTTCACGGCCTATCCGCTCCATTGGTCATCCAGAGTCGACAACATTATCGCGCACCTGGTCGAATTTTGCGAGAGATTTGTGTGCGGCGAGTCGTGGTATGATTGATGAAGGAAGATACGCCAGAAGCATGCATTCCGAAGAAACCTGGGGAGGAGATAGGGGTTGGAGCGACGAGAGATGTCGGCCGTCTCCGCTCGCGTGTTTCTTTTGGTATTGACGGCCGTTTCGGGCTGTGTGGACGCCATGAGCTTCATGCGGCTCGGTCAGGTATTCACCGCGGCCATGACGGGCAACACGGTGCTCGGCGGGATCGCAGTCGCCGCGGGAGATTTTCGACATGCTGTGCACTACCTCGTCGCCCTCGTCGGATTTGCGTGCGGTGCCGCTGCATCCAGCTTTGTGGCGGCAAGTGAGCGGAAGCGGTCCGCATGGAGCCGCATCGTGACGCACGCGCTGTGGCTTGAGCTCGCGGCGCTTGTCGCGTTCTGGATCGCCGCGGACGCGCTGGGGCCCGCAGGCGTGGCGCGCCACACCGCTCTGCTCTTGTTTGTCCTCGCGTTCGGCATGGGGGCCCAGGGCTCGATGGCGCGCCGCGTTGGCGTCAATGGCATCACGACGACGGTCATCACGAGCACCACGACGGGGCTCATGGAGACACTGGTCTGGAAACTGATGGGACTTGCGCCGTCGCGGCGCGACCGTTCGGAGCCTTTCGATTCGACCAAGCCGTGGCTCGTGTGGATGTGGGTGTTGGCTGTGGTGATTTACGGCGTGGGGGCCGGCCTCGCGAGCCTCGTCATTGCGCACGCCGGCTACAACGAAATGGCCATTCCCGTCGGGCTCGTGGTCATGACCATCGCGTGGGGGCTGTATCAGACGCGCCCGAAGGCCGAGAGCTCGCAGGCGAGCCGACCGGCTGTGGATCGCTGACGATAAGCTCAGAACAGCCGGCGGACGTCTGCGATGCGGGCTGTCAGGCCGCTCCCTGGGCCGACGGAGAGGCGCACGACCTCGCCGGCGGACGGGTCGCACGCGGCAATCTCGTCCGCGCCCAAGTAAATGCCGACGAGCTCGCCGCGGTCGAGGAGGACGAGATCGCCCGGCCGCACGTCCCACACCGGGACGCTCACACCTGTCGCCTCCCACAGGCCGTCGAGCGTGGTGGGGAGGCGGTACCCGAGAGCGCGGCGGTACACGGCTGCGATGAACGTGGCCGGATCGCAAAAGCCCGTTGTAGGATCCGCGCCCCACGCGAGCGGCATGCCCACGAGCTCCTCGGCGGCCTGCAGGACGGCCGCCACCTTGAGCGGCTCTGGGGCCGAGCGCCTCGCCGACGCGGACGGATCGAGCGCCACGCCGGGAGGCGTCTCGGAGAGCGAGGGGCCGACGGCCATCTCGGCGCGTTCGCCGTCGACCGCGGGCTCGATATGCCGATTGCGGCTCCATACGGTCGCGAGCAGTTGTCGGCCGTCCTCGGTTCTGCACACGGCGCGCTGAAAATCCTCCAGCGCCGGGTGAGCTCGGATGTAGTTCTCCACCGCAGTCGGGGTGAGGACTATCGCGCTGTCGCCGACCGCCTTCGGATCGGGCCGGACCACGATGGTGACCTCATGCATGCGCCTGTCCTCTATGGTTTCCTCAATTCTCCAAAGCGCCGGATTCGCCTGAGCTGGGGGTGCGAAACTCACCGTTGCCGTAATTTCCAACATCACAGCCCCCAGGGCCCACCCTCTGCGATGCACCCCAATCCCACCCTTGTGGTTGTTTATGGATATATTTCCTCCTTGGGGAATTCCCTATCCCCTCCATCATGGCGCGGACAGGCTGCGCATATAGATGGAGAGGTGTAAAGGAGGGGGCGTCGTTGTCCAATCTGCAGGCGGCGATTGAGATCGCCATGATGGCTGTGGCGCTCGGGATGGATGCGCTGTCCCTGAGCATCGGCGTGGGACTCGGTGCCATCACGCGGAGGCAGGGGATCGAACTCGCGTTGACCATCGGCGTGTGGCATGTCATGCTCACGCTCGTCGGCCTCGTCTTTGGCGATCTCGTCGGCCACTATCTGGGCCATGTGGCGCGCTGGTTCGCTGCGTTGGTGGTGCTGGGGCTTGGACTGCACATGGCGTATCACACGTGGAGATCATCCGAGGAGCCCCCTCCGCGGCCGCTCGGAAACGCATTGGCCCGCATGACCTTCGCGGCCAGCGTCTCCATGGACGCCCTTTCGGTCGGGTTTGGTCTTGGGTTGAAGACGGTAGCGTACGGGGTGACCTCCGCCCTGGCGTTCGGCGTGGCAAGCACCTTGATGTGCGGGATGGGACTCCTGATTGGCCGGCAGTTCGGGCGGGCAATCGGCCGGGTGGGCGAAATGGCGGGAAGCGCCATTCTCATCCTGTGCGGGCTGATGTGGCTCGTGTAATCAGGAGCATCCGACGGCGTCGTTCGATTTGCGAGCGCCCTAGGAACCTCCTATACTGAAGGCAAACGTAGAAGCAAACCAAAGCCAAAAGCATGGAGGAAACAATGCAGATTCTCTTCGTCTGTACTGGAAACACTTGCCGCAGTCCGATGGCTGCGGCCTTCTTGCGTAAGCTCGT
Source organism: Alicyclobacillus acidocaldarius subsp. acidocaldarius Tc-4-1 (assembly GCF_000219875.1). Classification (NCBI taxonomy): domain Bacteria; kingdom Bacillati; phylum Bacillota; class Bacilli; order Caryophanales; family Alicyclobacillaceae; genus Alicyclobacillus; species Alicyclobacillus acidocaldarius. The sequence continues at coordinate 2,931,908 of NC_017167.1, read as the reverse complement.
CGAGGAGCACGCGCTCGACTGGAACGTCGATTCGGCAGGCCTGATGGCCATGGAAGGTGCCCCCATGACGGAGCATGCAGCGCAGGCCCTCGCGCGCCGGCAGGTCCCTGCAGAGGGTCACGCCGCCAAGCGCCTGACTCGGGAGATGCTGCGCGAGGCCGATCTCGTCCTCACCATGTCGCGATCGCACAGGCAGGCGTTGGTGGACGTGTTTCCCGAGCTCGCTGAGAAGGTGCATACGCTGTACGCGTTCGCGCATGAGGTGCCGGAGGACGCGTCGCAGGATGTGGTGGACCCGTTTGGCGGTGGCGAGCAAGAATACGAAGCGTGCGCTGAACATCTCGCCGATCTCGTCCAACGCGCGTTTGCTCGCCTGGTGCGGGATGCAGCGGGCGGCGCGGTGGAGAAGGGGGAGGGTGGCGATGGCGCCTCCGAGCAGGGAGATTGAGGCCGAATCGATTGCGTCGGTCCGGCGTGACTTGCCGGTGCTCCTGGCGCACCTCGCGCGCGAGGCGAACCTGGGTCCGGGCAAGCTCCTGGTGGTGGGCGCATCGACCAGCGAGGTGGCAGGGGAGCGCATCGGAAGCGCCACGTCCGTCGCCATCGGACAGGCCATCGCGGACGTCGTGCTTGCATTTGCCCGGGAAGCGGGGTGCAACGTGGCCTTCCAGTGCTGTGAGCACCTGAATCGCGCGCTCGTCGTGGAGAGGGCCGTGGCGAGATCGCGCGGCTTCCAGGAAGTCACGGCTATCCCCGTGCCTGGCGCGGGTGGCGCCGCGGCCGCCGCGGCGTATTGGGCGATGGAGGATGCTTGCCTGGTGAGCTCCGTGGCCGCGGATGCGGGGATCGACATCGGCGACACGCTCATCGGGATGCATCTGCGGCCCGTCGCGGTGCCCGTTCGAGGCCCCCTGCGCGAAGTCGGGCGCGCGCACGTGGTCATGGCGCGATCGCGCCCGCCCCTCGTCGGCGGCGCCCGCGCGGTGTACGACCCCGAAGAGGCGCGCCGGCGGATGTCCGCCGACACGCCGCCTCGAAGAGACGCGTGAGCCAAGCGCGTGTCTTGCCCCGTCATCCCGCGCCCGTGCGCGGTTCCGGGCTTGTGCGCCGCGTGTTCGAACCGTAAGATGAATGTGAATCGCGGCGTCCTCTCGCATGCGGCGCTGGATGAAAGGAGTTGCGCAGTTTGACCACCCTTCTACAGCAGGTTGATCCGGATGTCGCGTCTGCGATGCAGGCCGAACTCCGTCGGCAGCAGCGGAACATCGAACTCATTGCTTCAGAAAACTTCGTCAGCGAGGCCGTGCTCGAGGCCCTCGGATCCGTCCTGACGAACAAATACGCCGAAGGCTATCCAGGCCGGCGTTATTACGGCGGGTGCGAGTACGTCGACGTGGTCGAGCGCATCGCCATCGATCGCGTCAAGGAACTGTTCGGCGCCGAGTACGCGAACGTCCAGCCGCACAGCGGCTCGCAGGCGAACATGACGGTCTACTTCAGTGTCCTCAAGCCGGGCGACACGGTGCTCGGCATGAATCTCGCGCACGGCGGCCACTTGACGCATGGCAGCCCCGTGAACTTTTCTGGGCAGCTTTACAAGTTCGTCTCGTACGGCGTCGACCCGGAGACCCATCTCATCGACTACGACGAGGTGCTCAAGGTCGCGAAGGAACATCGGCCGAAGATGATTGTCGCCGGCGCGAGCGCGTACCCGCGCGTAATCGACTTCAAACGCATGCGGGAGATTGCGGACGAGGTCGGCGCGTATCTGATGGTGGACATGGCGCACATTGCGGGCCTCATTGCCGCGGGGCTTCACCCGTCCCCCGTGCCGCACGCGCACTTCGTGACGTCCACGACGCACAAGACGCTCCGGGGTCCGCGCGGCGGGTTCATCCTCTGTCAGAAGGACGTCGCCAAGCTTATCGACAAGACGAACTTCCCCGGCGTCCAGGGCGGTCCCCTCATGCACGTGATTGCGGCGAAGGCCGTCGCGTTCGGCGAAGCCTTGAAACCCGAGTTCAAGGCGTACCAGGAGCAGATTGTGAAGAACGCGAAGGCGCTGGCCGAAGCGCTCAAAGGGTACGGGTTCCGCCTTGTGTCCGGCGGCACCGACAACCACCTGATGCTCATCGACGTGCGCAGCGCGGGCCTGACCGGCAAAGAAGCCGAGCGGAGGCTGGACGAAATCGGCATCACCGTCAACAAGAACGCCATCCCGTTCGATCCGGAAAGTCCAATGGTGACGAGCGGCATCCGCGTCGGCACGCCAGCTGCGACGTCGCGCGGCATGGACGAGGGCGCGATGCAGGAGATTGCTGAGATCTTCAAGCTCGTCCTCCTCGGCGACTTCAACGACGAGGTGAAGCGCGAGGCGCGCGCTCGCGTGGACAGCTTGACGGAACGGTTTCCGCTCTATCCGACTTTGTCCTACGTCGAATGAAATGCCTTGGTTGAGCGCCGCCCACGAGGGCGGCCCCATTTTGACAAAGGAGCGTTTTCCTTGGGACAGGTGCATGTGCTTGACCATCCCCTCATTCAGCACAAGTTGACCCTCATTCGCGACAAGAACACGGGGACGAAGGAGTTTCGCGCGCTCGTCCAGGAAGTTGCGATGCTCATGGTCTACGAGATCACGCGCGATCTCCCTCTGCAAGAGGTTACGGTGGAGACGCCCGTGGGCGTCGCCTCGGCGAAGGTCATCGCGGGCAAGACGCTCGCCATCGTGCCGGTCCTGCGCGCGGGGCTCGGCATGGTTGAAGGAATTTTGAACTTAATCCCCGGGGCGAAGGTCGGTCACATCGGGCTATATCGCGATCCCGAGACGCTGATGCCCGTCGAATACTACTGCAAACTCCCGGCTCATCTGGAGGAGCGGGACGTGTACGTGGTCGACCCGATGCTCGCCACAGGTGGATCCGCCGTGGCAGCGCTCCGAGCGGTGAAGGAGCGCGGGGCGCAGCGCCCGAAACTCATGTGCCTCGTCGGCGTTCCCGAAGGTATTCGGGCCGTTCAGGAACACCATCCGGACGTCGACATCTACCTCGCCGCTGTGGATGACCATCTGAACGATCACGGCTACATCGTCCCGGGCCTCGGCGACGCGGGGGATCGCCTCTTCGGGACGAAGTAGACGCTTCGCTCGGACGAGCCGGCGAAAGACAATGAGGGGGTCCTATCGTTGAAATCAACGCCCGTCCGTGTGCTCACCGTGTTCGGAACGCGGCCTGAGGCCATCAAGATGGCACCGCTTGTCAAGGCGCTCGAAGCGCATCCTCAGATTGAGTCGCTCGTGTGCGTCACCGCGCAGCACCGCGAGATGCTGGATCAGGTGTTGGAGGTCTTCTCTATTCGCGTGGACGACGATCTCGACATCATGGAGCCGAAACAGACGCTGGCGACCATCACCGTGAAGGCTCTCGCCGGACTGGAGGGGGTGCTCGAGCGGCGCAAGCCCGACCTGGTGCTGGTGCACGGCGACACGACCACGACCTTCGCCGCGAGCCTGGCCGCGTTTTATCAACAAATTGCCATTGGCCATGTGGAAGCGGGGCTTCGGACGTACCAGAAATACAGCCCGTTTCCAGAAGAGATGAATCGCCAGTTGACCGACGTGCTCTGCGATCTCTTCTTCGCCCCGACCGACGTCGCTGCAGCGCATCTCAGGCAGGAGGGTCGGCCGGAGGAGGCCATCTTTGTGACGGGGAACACGGCTATCGATGCCATGCGCACAACCGTCCGCAAAGCGTACACGCATCCCGTGTTGGACGGGATGCCCAATGGCGCTCGCCTCATTTACATGACCAGCCACCGTCGGGAGAACTGGGGAGAGAAGCTCGAGAATATCTGCCGCGCGGCTCGCAGGGTGGTGGATCTTGCTGAAGATCTCCATTTGGTCTACCCCGTCCACCTGAATCCGCGCGTCCGCGACACGGTGTTTTCCATCCTCGGCGGCCATCCGCGGATCCATCTGCTGGATCCGCTCGGCGTGATCGACAACCACAACTTCATGGCGCGCGCAACGCTGATCCTCACGGATTCCGGCGGCATTCAGGAGGAGGCGCCGTCGCTCGGTGTGCCTGTGCTGGTCCTGCGGGATACCACCGAGCGGCCGGAAGGCATTGAGGCGGGGACGCTGAAGCTCGTGGGGACGGACGAGGAAACCATTTTCTCCGAGGCTAAACGCCTGCTCACGGACGAAGCCGCATACCGGGATATGGCGTTGCGCAAGAATCCGTATGGCGACGGCCGCGCTTCGGAGCGCATCGTGCAAGCCATCTTATATCACTTTGGCCTGGCTGAGCGCCCCCAGCCTTTTCGCTATCTGGAGTCCGAGGGGCCGTTTCAACATCGATGAGGATTTCCAGTATGTGCTTGCGCTTTCACTTCCATTTGTGGATGGAGAGTGCGCATCCGGGTAACGAGGCACCCGGGACGAGGATTTTGTGAACAAACCGGGACAGCCGGGCAAAATCCCTGGTATTCCGCAGGGTTTCTGCGTTGACATCGAATTTTGGGCTAGTGTACTATAGGCGAGGGTTCTGGCATTTCACCATACAAACAGGCGTTTCGCCCTACGAGAAGGGCGAGCTAGCGCGCCCATTTCTGGAAACGCCTTCCTTGCTATGGTTATCCTGGCTTGCAAGCGGAAACCCTATAGGTATGTGGTGGAATGTTGCAAAAGCTCCACTCAATCTCTTGCATCACACAAGCTTGTCCCTCTCTTCAATCTGTTCTAGGTGGTGTGTGCGTTCGCAGACGAAGACCGCAACGAGGCGCGTTCTGCGCGCAAGCAGCCGAGTGACTGGACGTTGTTTGCCGTCTACTCAGGAGCCACGCTGCAACTCGCTGGGTGCATCGTTGGCCTGGGGTTTGTGGGGCATGTCGTGAGTTTGCATGTCCATCGGCTCTGGCCGACGGTGGCGGGCGTGGTGCTCGGCGTGATGGCCGGCGTGTCGGGCCTAACGTTCCTCGTCAAACAGGTTCTAGGAGACCGACGATGAGTGCCAATTCCCTCATGAAGCGACTGCGAGCCATTCAATGGTCGTGGCTCGGCCTGATGTTGTTGACCGCGCTTGGTGTCGCTGTCTTTAGGGGGGCGCGGCCCGTCTTCAGTGGTCTGCTGTTGGGTGAGATGGGTGGCTTGTTCGTGATCTTCAGCATGATCCGCCAGGGGCATCTGAACGACAACGTTCAAGGGCAGGTACTGTTCGCCTCTGGGATGGTGGGCATGTTCGCGCGGCTTGCGCTGATTGTGGTCATCATGGTCATCGCGCTGAAGTTCCGGGCGCTGTTCAATCCCTACGCAGCCTTGGTCGGGTACGCCCTGAGTTTTGTGTTCATCATCATTGGGATGTATCGGTATGCCAAGAACCCGCCTGATCAACAAGGATGACGGAAAGAAGGTGAAAACGTGCCGGTCTTCCCGACGTTATTCCCGGGGACCATCTGGCAGACGAACGTCGTCGTGATTGCGACCATCTTTCTCACGGGGCTCATCGTCTTCGTTCTGCTGCGTCTGGCCGTGGTGCGCATGGACATGCGTCACCCTCGCGGATTGCAGAACCTCGTGGAATGGGCCTTCGACTTCTCCGAGAGCATGGCGAAAGATGTGATGCCGAGCGAGGAATCGCGGCGGTTCGTGCGACCTCTCGCGTTCATCATGTTGCTCTTTCTGTTCGTCGCCAACTGGCTCGGGCTCATCATGACCATCACAGTGCACTTCGATCCGCATGCTCACGTCTGGGGCTTGAGCCCGTCCGACCTTCAGTCGGCGAAGGGGGACGTGGAACTCTTTGATTCTCCGACGTCCAACATGAGCATGGCGCTCGGGCTCGCCATTCTGGTGTGGCTCATCAGCCACGCGAGGGGACTGCGGCATCCAATCAAGTGGTTTCGCCACTTGCTCCGCCATCCCCCGTTCGGACTGTTGGAGGAAATCACAAATCCTCTGACGCACGGCATGCGACTTTTCGGCAACATCTTCGCCGGCGAGATCCTGCTGGGGCTCCTGCTGCGCGCGCCGTTTGCGTTCCACTTCATCCCTTGGCAGCTTCCGTTCATCATCGCCTGGCTGCTGTACAGTGGCTTTGTGGCGACGATTCAAGCTTACGTCTTCAGCATCCTGATGTGCCTGTACATCGGCATGAAGTCGTTTGAAGCGGACAGCCAGCACTGACGCTCGGCGTCCGGAAGGGCTTGCGCGAACGAAGTTTACGTCCATCAACAAAAGGAGGAACAGACTGATGCAACTCGACATGGTCAAAGCGATTTACGACATTGCAGTGGCGCTCCTGCTCGGCCTGGCGGCCGTCGGCTCTGGCGTCGGCGACGGCATGGTCATGAGCAAGTACGTCGAAGGCGTCGCTCGCCAGCCTGAAGCGCGCGGCTCCATCTTCGGCAGCGCGCTCCTTGGTGTCGCGTTGGTCGAGGCGTTCCCGGTCATCGCGCTGGCATTCGGTATCATCATTCTCTTCACGAAAGGCGCGTTCTGATGCCTGGGCGCCCGGCTCCTCGCGCCGGGCGCTCGTGTAAGCCGGATGCCAATCCAAGGAGGAGGGAGTGTTCCAGGTGGGCGGCATCTTTCAAGTTGGAACGTTCATCTTCTCCGTGATCTCGTTCCTCATCGTGTTCTTCATCATTCAGCGGTTTGCGTTCAAGCCGCTGGCGCGAATGTTGGAACAGCGGAGAATTCATATCGAGACCCAAATCAGCGAGGCCGAGAAGAGCCGCGAAGAAGCAGAGCGGCTGTTGGCCGAACAACAGCGCTTGTTGGAAGAGGCGCGCAAGGAAGCGCGGAACCTGCTGGATCAAGCTCGCATCCGCGCGGACGAGCAGGCGCGCGAGATTGTGCAGAAGGCCGAAGAGGAGGCAGCTCGGATTCTCGAGGAGAGCCGCCAAGCCATTGTCCGCGAGCGCGACGAGGCCCTGGCCGCCGTCACGAAGCGCGTGGCGGAGTTGTCTGTCGAGTTGACCGCCAGGTTGCTGCGCGATCACGTCACGGCCGAGTTGCACAAGGAACTCGTGGAAGAGGCCGAGAGCAAGTTGGGTGAGCTCGTATGCTGACCGGCGCGGTGGCGAATCGGTACGCGCGCGCGCTCGTGTCGTACGCACAAGAGCATGGCGCAGTGGAGGACATCGGCGCACAGCTCGGCAAGATCCGCGCGTTCCTCGGGGCGTCCAAGGAGTTGTCGCAATTTCTCGCGAGTCCAGTCGTTGCCACGGAATCTAAGATCAAGGCGCTCGAAGGCGTGCTTGGGGAGCCGCTGCGCGCTGACGTCGCGCGGTTTCTGGCGATCCTGCTGGACCGAGGGCGTGGGTCGTACGTAGCGCTCGTGGCGGATCGCTACCAGGAGCTCGCGGACGCCTTGAACGGCCGCGTTCGCGTCGAGATCGAGACGGCGCAACCGCTGACGGAGGCGGATCTCGACGAGTTGGTCCGCCGGCTCACGGAGGCGTGCGGCAAGACGGTAGTGGCGAAGGTCATTGAAAATCCGGCGCTCATCGCGGGCGTCCGCATTCACATGGGCCATCGCGTGCTGGACGCGACGACGGCAAACGCCTTGCGCCAGTTCCGCGACAGCCTTCTAGCCCGCGCAGTGCGTAAGGAGGGAATACGTTGAGCATTCGTCCGGATGAAATCAGCGCGCTCATCAAGCAACAGATCGAGCAGTTCGAGGTCAAGGCCGAGGTGCGCGACACGGGCACGGTGCTGTCGGTGGGCGACGGGATTGCGCGCCTCTACGGCTTAGACAACGTCATGGCGGGCGAGCTGGTCGAGTTTGAAAGCGGCGTGTACGGCATGGCGCTGAACCTGGAGGAGGACAACGTCGGCGTCGTGGTGCTCGGTTCCGTGCAGGGCATCCGCGAAGGCGAACAGGTGCGCCGCACGGGCCGCCTGGTCACGGTGCCAGTGGGTCCGCAGCTCTTGGGGCGCGTCGTGAACGCGCTGGGTCAACCCATTGACAACAAGGGCCCCATTGAGGCCACGGAATACCGTCCCGTCGAGTCGCCAGCGCCGGGCGTCATCGTGCGCCGCTCCGTGCATGAGCCGCTCGAAACGGGTATCAAGGCCATCGATTCGATGGTGCCCATCGGACGTGGTCAGCGCGAGCTCATCATTGGCGACCGCCAGACGGGAAAAACGGCCATTGCGCTGGATACCATCATTAACCAAAAGGGCAAGGACGTGAAGTGCATCTACGTCGCCATCGGGCAGAAGCAGTCGACGGTGGCGCAAGTTGTGGAGACGCTCCGCCGCTACGGCGCCATGGAGTACACCACGGTGGTCGTGGCGAGCGCGTCGGAGCCTGCTCCGCTCTTGTTCCTCGCTCCCTACGCGGGGTGTGCGATGGCGGAGTACTACCTGTACAACGGGCAGCACGCGCTCGTGGTGTACGACGATCTGTCGAAACAGGCCGCCGCATATCGCGAGATGTCGCTCTTGCTGCGGCGTCCGCCAGGTCGCGAGGCGTATCCGGGTGACGTGTTTTATCTGCACTCGCGCCTCCTCGAGCGCGCCGCAAAGCTTAACGACGAGCACGGCGGCGGCTCACTCACGGCCCTGCCGTTCATCGAGACCCAGGCGGGCGACATCTCTGCATACATTCCGACCAACGTCATCTCGATCACGGACGGCCAGATCTTCCTCGAGTCGGACCTGTTCTTTGCGGGCGTGCGGCCGGCGATTAACGTCGGATCGTCGGTGTCCCGCGTGGGATCGGCGGCGCAGACGAAGGCCATGAAGAAGGTCGCCGGAACGCTGAAGCTGGATCTCGCCCAGTACCGCGAGCTCCAGGCCTTCACCCAGTTCGGCAGCGATCTGGACAAGGCGACGCAGGACACCTTGCGCCGCGGCGAGCGGATGACAGAGTTGTTGAAGCAGCCGCAGTATCATCCGCTGACGTTCGATCGGCAGGTCGCGTCGCTCTGGACGGGTGTGAACGGCTATCTGGACGACATCCCGGTGGAGGCCGTGCAAAAGTTCGAGCGCGAGTGGCTCGCCTTCCTGGATCGCGAGTATCCGCAGGTGTTCCAACAGATGCAGGAGCGCAAGTCGCTTGAGGACGATACCATCGAGCTCATGAAAGAAGCGATGGCGAAGTTCAAGCCGACGTTTGTGCCCTGATGGACGGGTGATGCACGGCCCTTCGTGGGCCGTGCCGCATGAATCGGGGCTTTGGCCCCAACCGGTGGTGAGAACGGGCGATGGCGCAAAATAGCATGCGCGATATCCGGCGGCGCATCAAAAGCGTCCGCAATACCGCGCAGATCACGAAGGCGATGGAGATGGTCGCGGCCGCCAAGTTGCGCCGCGTGCAGGATGCGGTGCAACAGTCAAAACCGTATCTCTCGAAGATGCAGGAGATGCTCGCGAACCTGTCGCTCTCGGCGCGGCACGTCAAGCATCCGCTGCTCGCGGTGAGGCCCGTGCGGCGCATCGGTTACCTCGTCATCACGGCCGATCGCGGCCTGGCTGGGCCGTACAACGCGCAAGTCGTGCGCGCCGCGATGCAGGAGTTCGGCAAGCGAGACAAGGCCTCGTACGCGATTTACACGGTCGGCAAGCGAGGGCGGAACTTCTTCCAGCGCCGTGGGCTGCCCATCGCGGCCGAGGTCGTCGATCTCCCGGATACGCCCACGTATCACTCCGTGCGCCATCTGGCGGAAAACATCGTCGCGGCGTACGAGCGCGAGGAGTTCGACGAGCTGTATTTCATCTACAACGAGTTCATCAACGCAGCGGTTCAGCGCCCGGTGGTGCGCAAAGTGCTGCCTCTGGCCTCGCTTGCAGAGAACGCACAGGGGCCACGGCGGAATTATCTGTTTGAGCCTGACGAGGAGTCGGTGCTCGCGGCTCTCCTTCCGCGGTATGCCGAGACGCTGGTCTATCAGGCGGTGTTGGACGCGAAGGCTTCCGAACATGCTGCGCGCATGAACGCCATGGGCAACGCGACCGACAACGCGCTTGAGCTGATCGAGAAACTGACCCTGTCGTTGAACCGGGCGCGCCAGGCGGCGATCACGACCCAGATTGCAGAAATTGTCGGTGGCGCGGAAGCGTTGAAATAACAAAGGAAACGGCCGCAAGGAGGGACATTCGTGAACAAAGGGTATGTAGTGCAGGTCATGGGCCCGGTGGTCGATGTCCGCTTTCCAGAGGGACAACTGCCGGCAATCAACAATGCCCTCCGAATTGACTACGAGGGCGATCTGCCCGTGCATCTGACGCTCGAGGTGGCACTGCACCTCGGAGACAATGTGGTTCGCACCATCGCCATGTCGTCGACCGACGGGCTCGTCCGTGGCGTGGAAGTCGTCGATACAGGACAGCCCATCTCGATGCCGGTAGGGCCGGGCACCTTGGGGCGCATCTTCAATGTGCTCGGCGAAACCATCGACGAGAAGGGACCCGTCGATGCTGCGGAGCGCTGGCCCATCCACCGTCCCGCGCCCGCGTTCGGGGATCTGACGACGAAGACGGAGATCTTCGAAACCGGCATCAAGGTTGTGGATCTGCTCGCTCCATACGTCAAGGGCGGGAAGGTCGGTCTGTTCGGCGGCGCGGGCGTCGGCAAAACGGTGCTCATTCAGGAGCTCATTCACAACATCGCGAAGGAGCACGGCGGTTATTCGGTGTTTGCCGGCGTCGGCGAGCGGACGCGCGAGGGTAACGACCTCTACCATGAAATGAAGGAGTCGGGCGTCCTCGACAAGACGTGCATGGTGTTCGGCCAGATGAACGAGCCACCCGGTGCGCGCCTCCGCGTGGCGCTTTCCGGCTTGACGCTCGCTGAGTACTTCCGCGACGTCGAACAGCGCGACGTCCTGTTCTTCATCGACAACATCTTCCGCTTCACTCAGGCAGGTTCCGAGGTTTCTGCGCTTCTCGGCCGCATGCCGTCAGCCGTGGGTTACCAGCCCACTCTGGCGACGGAAATGGGCCAGCTTCAGGAGCGCATTGCCTCGACGGTGCGCGGATCCATCACGTCCATCCAGGCGGTGTACGTGCCAGCGGACGACTACACCGACCCAGCGCCGGCCAACACGTTCACCCACCTCGATGCGACGACCGTGTTGGAGCGCCGGATCGCCGACATGGGCCTGTATCCGGCCGTGGATCCGCTCGCTTCGACGTCGCGGGCGCTCCAGCCGGACATCGTGGGCGAAGAGCATTATCAGGTGGCGCGCGGTGTCCAGGCCGTGCTGCAGCGGTATCGCGAGCTGCAGGACATCATCGCCATCCTCGGCATGGATGAGCTGACCGACGAGGATCGCCTCATTGTGTCGCGCGCGCGCAAGATCCAGAACTTCCTGTCGCAGCCGTTCTTCGTGGCCGAGGTGTTCACCGGGACGCCGGGCAAGTACGTGCCGGTGAAGGATACCGTGCGCTCGTTCAAGGAGATCCTAGAGGGCAAGCACGACGACATCCCGGAGACGTACTTCCGCTATTGCGGCGCGATTGAAGACGTGATCGAGAAAGCGCGCAAGGACGGCTACGCCTGATCCCATCCGGAAGTGAGGTGAGCGCAGATGTTGACCGTGCCGCTCGAAATTGTCACGCCGGAGCGGATCGTGCTGTCGATGGACGTGCGCATGGTGATCCTGCGGGGCGGCGATGGCGAAATCGGCATCTTGCCCCGCCATATGCCGCTCGCGACAGCGGTCAAGCCGTGCCTGGTGCGGATTCGACTGGCGGACGATCGCCAGGACGTCGTACCGGTCTCGGGCGGGTTTGTCGAGGTTCTGCCGGAGAAGATCACCATTCTGGCGGACACCGCGGAGTTGCCTGAGGAAATCGACGTCGATCGCGCCCTTCGCGCTAAGGAGCGCGCGGAGAAGCGGCTGCAAGCGGCCGTGGATGACGAGGAAGCGGAACGCGCGCGTCAGGCGCTCATGCGCGCGGAACTGCGGCTCCAGGCGGTGGAAGAGCATAAGCGCCTAAACGGATTTCTCCACGCAAGTGTTCCGAGCGCTTAATTCCGTGGTATGATGGTTTTGGTCAACTGGCCGTCTCTTCACGAACAGGTTGGGAGGCGGCCAGTGTCGTTTCAGCGCCGGGACGGCGATGGCGAGTGGAGGTGACTGGGTGCAGTTGGTCTATCGCGTCAGTGCCACCCTGGGGGCGGACGGGATCGTTCTGCTCTTGGTTTTCTTCCTCGGTGTCGTGGCGAGTTGGTGGGCGCTCGGCGCGCTCAAATGGGACAAGTTCACGCACCACCCATTCGCGGGCCAGGCCCAGCTCTTGCGGTTCTTCCTCGCCCTCGCCGGAGGCGTGCTATCTGTCGTCGTTGGTCTTATTCTTCTGGGGGCGATGCAGTTACTCAATGGTGCGTTTTGAGGTCGCGGTGAGGGTCTTGCTCTACGAAATCTATGAGACCTCCGTGCACAGGGTATAGCCCGGGCGGGATCCGTCGAGACTGGAATCAGGTGAAATCCTAGAGAGCCTTGATTTCCAGGATCGGATGGAGGTATCCGCCATGGCACACCCTAGAGTCATTCGGCGGGCTCGTCTCGTGCGCCGCCGCGGGAAACAAAGCCTGAAGCGCGCCATGTGGATGGCGCTTTGGATTGCGCTCGGCGCGGTCATCGCGCATCCTCCGGGCACGGCCAGTGCCCACACTGCCAGCGCTGTGCCATCCGACGGAGGCGCGCAGTACCAATTTCTCATGAGCGCCCTCCGCGCGACAGGGGCCACGCCGAACGCGTATCTCATCCACGACTGGACGCAGTTGAACGATTCGTTTCTCGACTCGGCGCAACTCGCAGCGCTCGGAGGCCAGGTCGTGCAGGAGCTGGGCCTCGCCAGCGTCAAGACGCAGGTCGCCCAACTCGCGAATGAGACGTACTGGCGCGCTGTCGGCGCCTGGCCCGGCGGCACGCGGGCTGAGGTGGTTTTGACGAGTTTTCCCGGGGCGCCAAGCGGCGCAGGAGACGGCCAGCCGGAGACCGTGATGACGGTGACAGCATCCAGCTCGAACTTGACGGAAGGCCAATTTTCATCGCAATATGACCAGGTGGAGCGCACGGTGGCGTCCGTCAACGGCACGCCGCAGATGAGCGCATACATAGCTGGTTTCAAACCGAGCGAAGTCAGCGAGGCGGAAGCGGACGAAATGGCGATCGCGGCCTTGAGAGCGGTGGGCGCTGCGGCGGTCGAAGGCATGCGCACGCCGCTCGAGACGAGCCTGTCAGGGTACAGTGCCCACGCACCGGTGTACGTGCTGTCGCGCGACCATCGGCGGGTGAACGTCCAGGTGGCCGTGCACGACGACTCGTTCCGGCAAGGGACCGACGTGTACGTGGGCTCTCCTCTTGTGATCGCGACGTATTGAGGACGCATCCGCGCCGCCGCTTCGCGAGGCTCAGGAAAGCCGTGCGGAGGTAGCGGAATGGGAAGAATCGTAATTGAGGGTGGATATCCCCTGGAGGGAACCGTTCGCGTCAGCGGAGCCAAAAACGCGGTGTTGCCTATCCTCGCAGCCAGTCTCTTGGCGGAGGAGGGCGTGAGTCAAATCGAAGAGGTCCCGCATCTCCTCGACGTGCGCGTCATGGCGGACACGGTTTCGGCGCTCGGCGCGAAGCTGGAGTGGAACGGAAGCACCATCCGCGTCGACGCGCGGCGCCTGTTCAGCGTGTGTCCGCCCGCCGAGTTGGTCCGCAAGATGCGCGCTTCCTTTGTGGTTGCGGGGCCTCTTCTCGCGCGCTTCGGCGAGGCGATGGTGGCCTTGCCAGGAGGGTGTAACATCGGGCCAAGGCCGGTGGATCTTCACATCAAGGGGCTCGAAGCGCTCGGCGCCACCGCCGTCGTGGAAAACGGCTATGTGCATTTTCGCGCGCCTCGCGGCGGCCTGCGCGGTGCTCGCATCTACCTGGACGTGCCGAGCGTGGGCGCGACGCAGAACATTATGATGGCGGCGGTTCTGGCCAAAGGACAGACCATCATCGAGAACGCCGCCAAAGAGCCGGAGAACGTGGATCTCGCCAACTATCTGAACGCGATGGGGGCTCGCGTTCGAGGCGCGGGGACGGACGTCATTCGCATCGAGGGCGTGGACCGGCTGCGGGGCGCGACTCATGCCGTAATCCCCGACCGGATTGAGGCAGGCACGTTTCTGATTGCGGCCGCACTCATCGGACGAGGTGTCTACGTGGAGAATGCACTGTCCCATCACCTCATGTCGCTCATCGCGAAGCTCGAGGAGGCCGGGGCTGTCATCGAGGATCGCGTCGAAGGTATCAAGGTGTGGCCCTGTCAGGGGGGGCGCATGAAGCCGCTCGACGTCAAGACGCACTATTACCCATCATTCCCGACGGATTTGCAGGCGCAGATGGTCGCCGCCCTCACGGTGGCGCAAGGGACGAGCACCGTGACCGAAACCGTGTTCGAGAACCGATTCATGCATGTCGCGGAGTTGCAGCGCATGGGGGCGAATATCCACATTGAAGGACGCACTGCCGTCATTGAGGGCGTGCCGCGCCTGACCGGGGCCCGGGTCACCGCGACGGATCTCCGCGCAGGTGCGGCACTGGTCATCGCGGGTCTCCTCGCCGAGGGTCAGACGGAAGTATACGGACTTCATCATATCGACAGGGGTTATGACGATCTCGTCGGCAAATTTAAGCAACTCGGCGCGCGCCTCGAGCGGATCGAAGGGGACGCCGAGATCGCCATGGCGAAATCCGTAGGCTGATACCAGCATGCAACACTTCACTGGTCCACAAACCGCAGGCCCTTCGCATAAGGTTCTGCGGTTTGTTTCGTTGTGGTGTCGAAAGCGGAATGGTGAACCATGGCCCGGGTCATCCGCCGCCCATTCGGGCATATCCCCTCCACGAGTCGCATACGCTGCATTGAACGGGTTGTCCTCGCATGTTCCAGAGAAGCGGCGCGCGCCCTCGAAACGTGATCGAGAGGATGAAAGCCATGTCCCAGTCACGCCCTCTGCGCGGCATTCTCCAGTTCGCGGTGCGACTCGCGCTTGCCTTCGCCGCGATGGTTCTCCTCCCCGTGGGGATTGCCAAAGCGCTTCAGCGCTCGCCCATGCCCGACGTCTCCGCGTGGATTGCAGGGCGCGACGCTCGAGTTCAAGTCCGCGTCTTCGAAGGAGAAGCAGGCGAGGCTAGGCCCATTCCCCTCAACACGTACGTGCTGGAAGTTCTTTTGGCCAACTGCGACCCGAGCGCCCCGATGGCCAGCCTCGAGGCCGCGAGCGTCGCCGTTCGCACCTACGCCGTACGCGCGATGCTCCATCCCTCGCTCCAAGCTCGTCGCGAGCGCGCTGATCTGACGGACAATCCTTCGCTCGACCTGGCCATGGAGACCGAGCACGAGCTCGAACTTTCCATCGGCGCACAGGCCGCGCTTGCGTTTATCGCTCGCGCGCAGTCAGCGATTGAAGCGACGGACGGCAGAATTTTGACGTACGGCGGTCAGCCGATTCTCGCGTTTCTTTGCCAGATCTCCACGGGGCGGACGCGGTCCGCTGCCATGGCGCTCGGCGATCCGCTGCCTTACCTGAAAAGCATACCCTGTCCAGACGACGCCTCGAGTCCGGCTCGTCTGTCGACCATCACCTATACGTTGGGGGCGTTCAACCAGGCGCTGTCGGCCCACCTGAGCGATTTCAGTCAACTTCGCGCCGTGCGGTCGGGTGACGGCTTTGTGCAAGCCGTGAAAGCGGGAGACGAAGTGTGGGGAGGTCCCGCGTTCGCAGCCAATCTTGGACTAGCCTCGGACGATTTCACCTGGGTGGCGCGGGGAGACCGGCTTGTCTTCACCTGCTACGGTCGAGGTTCCGATCTCGGCATGAGTTTGCACGAGGCGGATGCGCTCGCGTCGCGCGGCATGTCCTACGTCGCCATCCTGGCGCACTTCTATCCTGGCGCCCGATTGGAAGACATGTTGCCCATCGTCCAGGGGTTGGGAAACTTCGGTAACTAACTCTACCCAAAATTTGAGGGCGACACGTATAGACAGCCATCCGCGTGGCGAGACTCACTACTGAGGTGAGCGCCACATGGATGAAAAGCAACAGCGTGATCCAAAACCTGAGACGCCGCAAGCGCAAAATCACAGTCCTGTGCGCAAGTGGCTGTCGAAGCGATGGGTCTACCCGGCGATGTACCTTGGAGCGGCTGCGGTCGTGATCGGTGTCATCTATGCGCGTATCGAGACGAACAGCACGCCGACGTCGGTGACCACCACAGAGACGAACCAAACGTCGCAGACGGGCACCACGTCGAATGGGCTAGAGCCTTGGGTTTGGCCATACGCGCAGGGAACAGAGGCTACGGTCACCATGGGATTTTTCCCGGTGCATGGATCCCTGAAGCAACAGACCGCGGCGGTGGTCGAGTACGACAACACGTTCTATCCGCACAAGGGCATTGATATTCGCGCCGCCGGTGGCAGGCAGTTCACGGTGGTGGCCGCGCAGCGCGGCACCGTCGAAAGTGTGACCAATCAGCCGCTCTACGGCTACGAAGTGGTCGTCAGCTCGCCCGACGGCTACACCGAGACGTATCAGTCCCTGGGTTCGGTGGACGTGAAACCGGGCCAGACCATCTCCGCCGGAGATCCCATCGGCACCACATCGACCAACTTGTTCGAGCAGAGCCAGGGCAACCATCTGTATTTCCAAGTCAACCAAAACGGTCAACCGATCGACCCTGAGTCGCTTCTCCCCAAGCAATGACACGCAACAAGAGGGTAGCCCAGACGCCCGCTACAGCGCGGGCGTTTTTCCTTTGTCTATCGAGCGCGTTCGACGTATTTCCCGGAAAAAGATCACCATTCCCCGCGTTTCCGCGTACGGTCGCGCGATGTCGAAACTCCCCGGAAGATTCGAAATGGCCAGGCCTGGCGCGGCATACGGTGTACACCCCCTCATATACATAAACCAGACCAACTGACCTGTCACGGGGAGGCGAGGGGAGTGCATGACTACATCAAGGAGCGTACGCTTAAGATTGGGGAGTACATTGTCGAAACGCGCAACACGGTTCGCACCATTGCGCGCGAATTCGGCGTCTCCAAGAGCACGGTGCACAAGGATCTGACGGAACGCCTTCCGGAGATCAATCCGGAGCTGGCCAGCAAGGTAAAGGAAATTTTGGAATACCACAAAGCGATCCGTCACTTGCGCGGTGGCGAAGCCACCAAAATGAAGTATCATAAGGGAGACGATGAGCGGGCTGGGTCGGCCGTGAAGCCAAAGAAGATCGAGCGGCGCAAAGGAGTTTCGAGCGGACTGTAGAACTACATCCTTGCATCCCCACTCCATTCATGCGAGCAGACGCACGACCTTCCCCAATCTCGTACGCTCTACACGTAGGAGGACTCGCCGCACATGTTTTCAAGGGACGTTGGTGTGGATCTGGGCACCGCCAATGTGCTGGTGCACGTCAAAGGCCAAGGGATTGTACTCGACGAACCATCGGTCGTGGCAATAGATCAGGTGACGAGGCAGGTTGTCGCGGTTGGCGAAGAAGCTCGCCGCATGTTGGGGCGAACGCCGGGGAACATTGTCGCCATTCGTCCGCTTCGGGAAGGCGTGATCGCCGATTTTGAAGTGACGGAGATCATGCTCCGACACTTTCTCAACAAAACCATCGGCAAGCGTTTCTTCGGGCGCCCGCGTGTGATGATCTGCGTCCCCGCGGGCATCACCTCCGTCGAGCAGAAGGCGGTTCGAGAGGCGGCGGAAGCGGTCGGCATCAAGCAGGTGGATTTGATTGAGGAGCCGAAGGCCGCCGCCATCGGCGCAGGACTCAACATCTTTGAACCGAGCGGCTCGATGGTCGTCGACATTGGCGGAGGCACGACGGATATTGCGGTGCTTTCGCTCGGTGATGTGGTCACCTCGACGTCGCTCAGGATTGCGGGGGACAAGCTCGACGAGGCCATCGTCAAGTACATCCGGCGGGTGTACAACCTGATGATCGGCGAGCGGACGGCAGAGGAATTGAAGAAGGAACTGGCGACGGTGTTTCCAGGCGGGCGCCAGAAGAGCACGGACGTGCGCGGACGTGACATGGTGACCGGCTTGCCGAAGACGGTCACGGTTCACTCGGAGGAACTCCGCGAGGCCCTGCAGGAGCCGGTGTACGCGATTGTGCAGGCGACGAAGTCGGTGCTCGAACAGACGCCGCCAGAACTCGCCGCCGACATCTTCGACAAAGGTGTCGTGCTGACGGGCGGCGGGGCGCTGGTAGACGGCCTGGACAAGCTCATGCAGTCTGAGCTGGAGATCCCCGTGCACATCGCGGAAAATCCCATGCACTGCGTCGTGATCGGAACGGGGCGCGTGCTGGAGAGCCCCGAGTGGAACAAGTATCGCGATCGCGGCCGGCGCCGAGCGCGGCGGTGACGGAGGTGTGAGGCGATGATCCAGGGGTTGACGGCGGCCGCCTCGGGCATGGCGGCGGAAGATCGGATCGAGCAGCTTCTGTCCAACAACTTGGCCAATCAGGAGACCCCGGGCTTCAAGGCTTCCATCGGCGAGCTCATGGAGGATCCGGTGTTCGCCATGGAACGTTATTCGTACGGCGACGGGGCGGCCGGGATCGGCATCGGCGAGATGGGCGGCGGTGTCGACTTTCAGGAGGGCGTCCCCTCCTTCGCCGAAGGTGGCCTTGAGACGACGGGACGGCCGCTCGATCTCGCCATCGTCGACGCCCTCACGTCAGGAGAGGTGGCCTACGCGCTTACGCCGCAGGGCGTTGAACCCGTGGCAGGTCCGGTGACGGTGGGCGCGGGCGCGAGGCTGACTGCAGGGGGCATGCCGCTCGCGGTCTATGGGGCGAATGGACAGCCGGTTCCAGGGCTGTTTGCGGTCCGCAATCCGGCCTATCAAGGATCGGAGCTTGTTGGCGAAGACGGTTCGCCTGTGTATGACGCCGCGGGGCGGCCTTCGTACGTCATTGAGAATGCGGCGGGGCAGGTGGTCTACACGCCGGGCAGCGAAACGGGCGATCCGTACGCCATCCGCGTGGGAAGCGCGGATGACATGGGCTATCACGCGTTTTTACCCGTAAACTACGAGGATGCCAGCGGCCAGCCGGGCCTCGCAGTGACGCGGGACGGCGCCCTGCAAGTCAACGCCAACAACGTCGTGGAGGATGCGGCAGGGCACGCCATCGCCCCGCTGGATGCGGCGGGACGTGTACTGGTAGGAGGGCGGATCGTGATCAACCCGCTCTACCATGGCACGCAAATCTTTTCGCAGAGCGGGACGCCGGTGTATGATGCCAATGGACAGCCGTCGTTTCGCGTCTACGACGCTCAGGGCAACCTCGTGGCCGGAGGTCGATTGGGCCTCGTGGACGCGGATGTGACGCAACTCCAGCCGCTCGGCGAAGGCGAATACATGGTCGGCAGTTCGTACCAGCCATCTGCCGTCGCACCGCTTCTGCGCGCTGGCACGGGGCGGATGGTTTTCGGTGCGCTTGAATCGTCGAATGTGAATGTGGCGGCCACGATGGCTCAAATGATGCAGGCGCTGAACGCCTATGAGGCCAATCAGCGCGTGGCGCAGTCGGTCGATTCCCTGTTGAATGTCGCGGTGACGGATATCGGCAGAGTTCAGGGCAGCTGAGCGCGGGAGGCGAGCGCATGGGCCAGATGATGTGGAATGGGTTGTCCGGCATGCAGGCGGCCAACGCTTGGATCGACCAAATTGCGGACAACCTGGCGAACCTGGAGACACCGGGGTATGCGGCCGAGCGGGGGACGTTCGCGGATCTGCTCACGATGCAGGTGTACGGCAACGCGACGGATCCCTTCTCAGCCGACCGCGTGACGCCTCCTGGATGGCGCGGGGGCACGGGCGTCGCGCGGACGGGCGAAGAGCGGGATTTCAGCCAAGGCGCCGTGATGCGCACGGGCATTCCGACGCATCTTGCCATCGAGGGGCCCGGATTCTTTGTCGTGCAGACGCCTTCGGGCCGTATGTACACCCGGGCCGGCAACTTCATTTGGAGCCGGCGCGCGGATGGTTCGTTCGTGCTCGCGACCCAATCGGGTGACCCCGTCCTCTCTACCAGCGGTCAGCCCATCGTGAAGCCGGCGGACGCGCCGTCCATGACCGTCGCGCCGGATGGCACTGTGCAATTCGGACGTGGACGCACCGCGAAACTCGCGCTCGTGGAAATCGGGGAGCCGTCCAGCCATCTCATTCCGGAAGGCAACGGTCTGTACCGACTGGCCTCGGGCGGGGTCGCGGTTCCCGCGCGAAATTCGTCCGTGATCCAAGGAGCGGTAAACGAGTCCAACGTGGACGAGACCGCTGCGATGGCTGAGCTCGTCGCTGCGCAGGATTTCTACGAGGAAAATGCGCAGGCCGTCTCCATCGCGAATCAGTTGCTCGGGTTGGCAGATACCATCCGGACGTCGGGAGGTTGAGGAGGCGATCGCGTGAACCTGCCCAATCTGTTGACGCTCTTGCGTCTGCTGTTGATTCCGTGCTATCTATGGGCATTTTATGGTGTGGAAAGTCCGCACAAGATCTTGGCCTTATCCGTGTTGCTGTTCGCAGGTCTCACCGACGTTCTGGATGGCTATCTCGCTCGCACGTACAAATTGGAGACGTACACGGGCCAGTTACTCGATCCGCTCGCGGACAAGCTCATGATGGTGTCCGTCCTGTTCACCCTGCTCGCGTCTGAACGCCTTCCCTGGCTGGTTGCCGCTCTCCTCGTCTTCCGAGACTTCGCGATGATTGCGGGCGCAGCGTTCTTTTACTTCCAGGGCAAACGCGCGGTGCCGAAGGCGAACTGGTGGGGTAAGATCACGACTTGCTTTTACTACCTCGGCATCTCGTTCTGTATCCTCGCGTGGCCCACGCCCTCGGCCGGTGAAATGGTACTCTGGTTCACGGTGGGCCTGTCGTACGTCACTACCGTGATCTACGTCCGAAGCATGAAAATCATTCCTGTGCGGCGCCGCGTGTATTGAGGCGTCCCACCCTATGGAGGTCCTTGATGGAGCAGAAACTTCCCCTGAGTATCGAGGAGATTCAACAAATTCTGCCGCATCGCTACCCGTTTCTCCTGGTCGACCGCGTCACGGAGATCGATGGCGGCCGCGCGGTGGGGTACAAGCTCGTGACTGCCAATGAACCTCACTTTCAAGGCCATTTTCCCGCTTATCCCATTATGCCGGGGGTGCTCATCATTGAGGCGATGGCGCAGCTTGGCGGCGTCGCCATCTTGGCCGATCCGGCCTACCGCGGGAAGCGCCCGCTGCTCGCGGGTGTCGACGGCGCGCGCTTCCGCGGTGAGGTGCGGCCCGGAGACCGGCTGGACATGGAAGTCGTGATCGACCGCATGAAGGGCCGAATGGGCCGAGGAACGGGCCGGGCCCATGTGGATGGCAAGCTGGTGGCGGAAGCCACCATTCTGTTTGCCATTGCGGATGGCGAGGCCTGATACGGCCTCGCCTGGTCAAATGCTCACAGATCGCTCAGGGACAGCCCCGCGTTCAAAGCCCGCTCGCGCATCTTGCGCACGGCGCGCATGCGCCAGGTGCGGACGGTCGCGGGGCTTACGCCGAGTTGCTCTGCCACCTCACTCGTGTCCAGCCCGGCCAGTTCGAGCGCGAGCCAGGCGGCTTCTCGTGGCGCGAGCCTCGCTTCGCGCGCCAGGCGCAAAAGGGTCAGGCGCTGGTCCACGCGGTCGAACGAATCTCCTTCCGCGGAGCAGCAAGGGCCTTTGCGCTCCGGTTCTTCGTCCCACTCCTCGTGGCTTCCCTCCTCGGATTGCCTCTGGAACGCTGTTCGCTCCTGCGCCAACCACCACCTTCGCATGGAGGTGCGGGTGTCGCCATACACTCGACTTGCGGCGTATGCCGGAAACGGGGCAGCGTCTGGGTGATGTGTTGCAATGGCGTGCAGAAACGCGGCGCACGCCTCCTGATACGCCTCGTCGTACCCGGCGACGCGCGCATACCGCTTGGCGGCGCCTCGCAATAGGGGACGAAACATGTCGAAAAGCGCGTGCAGACAGACGTCATCTCCTTCGCGGTGTCAACAGCGGATTAAAACTCCCCAAAAAAATCGCGCCCGATTCCTCAAAAACAGCGGATTCGATTCCCCAAAATCATCGCGATTCGTTCCCCACACATGTGTTCGCTTCGTCTCTTGTTGCCGAGAATCCGTGCGTAACGCCAGCTCGCAGCTTGTCTTTCATGCGGTAACTGTTGCCACGGATATTCACGGTCGTTGCATGATGCAACAAACGGTCGAGTAAGGCGGCGGCCAGGACCTGGTCGCCAAAGAGCGTTCCCCAATTCGTGAAACTCGTGTTGGACGTGATGAGCAACGACCCTCGCTCGTACCTCTCTGAGACCAGCCGGAAAAAGTTCGCGGCGTCGAGCGCGTCAAGAGGCAAGTAGCCCACCTCATCACAGATCAGAATCTTTGGCTGCGTATAGACTCGGAGCCGCCTGTCCAGCCGCCCTTCTTGGTAGGCTCGGCGTAAAAAATCGCTCACGAGTTTCTGCATGGTGACGAAGTAGACGCTCATCCGCTGGCGAATCGCCTCCATGCCGAGGGCCACGGCCAAATGCGTCTTTCCCACCCCTGGAGGCCCTAGGAAAATCACGTTTCCGCATTCTTGGACAAACGTTAGCGTTGCGAGCTCTCGGATTTGGCGCTCATCCACAGATGGCTGGAACGAGAAGTCGAAGTCGGCGAGGGTCTTGTGGAACGGGAAGTTCGCCAAGCGCAGCCGAGCCTGCATGGCCCGGCTGTGCCGCTCCTCCTGCTCAGCCTCCAGCAAACGCTGGAGAAATGCGACATAGGTCGCCTCTTGCCCGGCGGCCCACTCCACGCACGCCGGCAAGACGGCAGCAGCTCGCTTCAAGCCCAGGTCCAACAGTTGTTCCTCGACCTGAGCGACCACCAATGCCTCGCTCATTGCACATGACCTCCCATGGCGATCTGTTCATAGACCCCAAGCTCGCGCTGCTCCACGTCCGGATCGACTTGCCATCCCGCTGTCTTACCCCGCGCTGGATTCGCGGTGTCCCGAGGGAGGTTCTTGTAGTGCTCGGGGGTCCGTGGAGATTTGATGCTTGCCGGGCAGCACACGATGCTCCGCAATCACCTGTCCCCCGTATTCGATCTGCAGGCGACCCGATTCGAACTCTCGGACCAGGACCGTGTGGCCCACATACGACCAGGGAACGGTGTACAAGTTCGTGTTCCAGGAGACCCGGCAGTCACTCATCACCTTCCGAAGACCTGCACAAGCCAACATATATGGGGTGGCCGGTAGCGGTTGCAGCTTCTCAGCTTGAAACCGCACGATGGGCTGTTCATGTGTCGTTCCGTGGATGCGGACGTTGGCGACGTGATCGCGCCACCACGCGACCTGTCGGTTCAAATCCGCTTCGTCCACAAAGGCAACTGGCCAGAAGTTGTCCCGGATATAGCGAATGGGCCGTTCTACCTTGCCTTTGGTCTGGCTCCGGCGAGGCCGACATGCCTTGGGCACGAATCCGTAGAACTTGGCAAAATCGAGATACGCCGGTTGCCAGTCCACGTGACCCTGACCGTCATTGGCGACGACCAAAGACGAACAGTTGTCGCTGAGAATCACCCGAGGCACACCGCCAAAGAACTCCAGCGCGTTGCGAAGGGCCTGAAGGATGTGCAGTTGGTCTGCCGCTTTGATAAACTCAACGTAGAGCATGCGGGAGTAGGCGAGTACCATGGCGAAGGCCCAAATCGTTCGTCGCTGACCGTGCGAATCGTAGTAGGGGAAGGCCCCCAAGTCGATCTGGGCTTGTTCACCAGGGTCCGACTCATAGCGTTCCGTGGCCTTGGCAGAGACCACCGGGCGAAGGGGCTTCATGAACTCTCGCAGGACGGTGATCCCGCCGGTATAGCCCTGCTCCCGAATCTCTCGTAGAATTCGTACAGCGTTGAGCACACCAAGTTGCATGCGCTGCTTCACGTAATCTTTGTAGGGCTCCAGCTTGGAACCTTTCTTTCGCTCCCCACGCGACGCTCTTTCGCCCTGCTTCTCCTCCACCGATGAATTCAGTGCACTGCGAATGGTCTTTCGGTCATAGCCGAATCTTCTGGCCAGCTCCGAGATGCTGACGCCTGCCTCGTAAAGTTGCCTGATTCCATCCTCTCGTCCTCCCTCATGACGGGCACCTCCCATGAATGGATGACAGGTGCCACGATTCGACATGGGGGTGGGGAATTCATCCCGATGATTTTGAGGAATTGAGGCCGATGATCTTGGGGAATTCTCAACCGATGTTATTGGGGATTTTACAACCGATGTTGACACGGCGGGCGCGATGAACGATATCGTGCAACACCGACAGCGGAAGCATGAACCTTTCCCTCGCTCGGGCGGGCCGGCCCGCGAATTTTTGCATGCGAGGCAAGCGTAAACCGGGCGAAGTGGGCGATCCCGTCTCGAATGCGCATGAGACCTTGCATGGGACTCAGCGGGCGTTGCATCGAACCTTCGTAGCGCATCGACGGCGGGCTAAACCTTGTGCATGTCACCGTTGAACGGGACTTTGTGTGGTGAGAGGCGCGGGCGCAGAATGCATTGGATTTTTGTGCACACTAGAACCAAACCCCTCTTGCATTTCCCGCGGGCAGGTGTATAATAAGGTCAAGAAAAGTCAAAGTCAAAAAATCAAAGTCAAATGGAACTTCAGAGGACGGTGCTGCGTTAGGGGTTGTCATCATGGCAAGCAACATCTCCGACATCATCGAGGCGTATCTGAAACGACTCATGGAAGAAGGCGGGCTTGACGTGATCGAGATTCAGCGCAATGAGCTCGCGGAGCAGTTTCACTGCGTCCCGTCTCAAATCAACTACGTCATCAGCACGCGCTTCACGACGGATCACGGGTACATCGTCGAGTCCAAGCGCGGCGGCGGCGGGTACATCCGCATTCGGCGCGTGAAGCTCGACAAGGATCACCTGCTGTGGGACGTGCTGAGATCGCTCGGGGACGAGGTGAGCCAGTCCGCCAGCGAGGCGCTGATCGAACGCCTGCACCGGGACGGGTGGTTGACGGACCGCGAAGCCGCGTTGATTTCCGCCATGTTGCGCCGGGACGTGCTCGCACTCGACCTTCCATATCGAGATCGGCTGCGGGCGAAGTTGCTGGCAAGTGCGCTGCAGGCGTTGGCAGCGTACCGAAAACCTTGAAAGCGAGGTGGGACCGATGCTTTGCGAGCGGTGCCATGAGCGACCGGCGACGGTCCACGTGACGAAAATCATCAACGGTGTGCAAACGGCCTATCACCTGTGCGAGGTATGCGCCAAAGAACAGGGCGACGTGTTTCCCAATCCGTTTCTGATGGGAAGCCCGTTCGACTTCAATAAGCTCTTGAGCGGGCTCTTAAACATGGAGTCGTCCTCGGGATTCGCGCCTGTCACCCCCCAGGCCCAGCAGCGATGCGGAACGTGCGGAATGACGTACAACCAGTTTACGCAGATCGGCAGGTTCGGTTGCCCGGACTGCTACGACGCGTTTTCGGCGCGGCTTGAGCCGCTGTTGCGGCGCATCCAGAATGGTCTGCGGCACACGGGAAAAGTCCCGGGCTCGGCGGGCGAGCGCCAACAGTTGGCGCGCAAGCTGGAGCAGCTTCGCCGGGAACTACAGCAGGCCGTGGCGCAGGAGCAGTTCGAGCGCGCGGCGCAACTGCGCGACGAAATCCGCAAACTGGAACAGGGCGCGCAGTGAGGAGGTGTGGAGATGTCCCTCGCAGACTTTGTCAAACGAACCATCAGCAAATGGATGAAAGAAACCGGGCCCGAAGACGATATCGTGCTCACGAGTCGCATCCGGCTCGCCCGAAACCTGAAAGGATTCCCCTTTCCCACGCTGGCGACCGACGCGCACGCCAACGAGGTCATGGAACTCGTGCGGCAGGCCGCGGAGAACGACGCCATGAAGCGGCTTGGCAAGTTCGAGTTCATCCGTTGCCGGGATCTCACGCCGCTCGATCGGCAGATGTTCGTCGAAAAGCATCTCATCAGTCCCGATCTCGCGCAGCAAGAGAAACATGGCGCCATTGTCCTCCGCGACGACGAGGTCGTCAGCATTATGGTCAATGAGGAAGACCACCTGCGCATCCAGTGCATCCTTCCGGGGCTTCGCTTGCAGGAAGCGTGGAATCTGGCGAGCCAGGTGGACGACGCCCTCGAGCAGACCTTGACCTACGCGTATCACGATCAATACGGTTACCTGACGGCCTGTCCGACCAACGTCGGAACCGGCATTCGCGCATCGGTCATGATGCACCTGCCGGGTCTTGCGCTCACGGGTGGCATTCAGAGGCTGCTCACCGCCGTGTCCCAGGTTGGGCTAGCGGTTCGCGGCATCTACGGCGAAGGGTCGGAGTCGTTCGGGAATCTGTATCAGGTGTCGAACCAGATCACACTGGGCGAGAGCGAGGAAGAGATCATCGCGAATCTGATGAGCGTCGTCCAACAGATCATCGAGCAGGAGCGGAACGCGCGCAAACTCCTGATGGAGCGCAACCGGATCCAGCTCGAGGACCGCGTCAGC
Source organism: Alicyclobacillus acidocaldarius subsp. acidocaldarius Tc-4-1 (assembly GCF_000219875.1). Taxonomy (NCBI): domain Bacteria; kingdom Bacillati; phylum Bacillota; class Bacilli; order Caryophanales; family Alicyclobacillaceae; genus Alicyclobacillus; species Alicyclobacillus acidocaldarius. Next base: position 2,905,357 of record NC_017167.1, on the reverse strand, counting down.
CGCTCGTTTGGCATCCTGGCGTATGCGCGCAAGATGGATTCGAAGGAGACGTTGGAGCGGCTGTCGGACGTGCGACTGGGGATCGATCTCGGCATTATCCAAGGCGTGTCGGCCGGCATCCTGAAGGAACTGATGGTGCTCACGCAGCCGGCCTGTCTGCAAAATACTACAATCGCGAGCTGAGCCCGAACGAGCGCGACGTGCGGCGCGCGCAGTTGATTCGGGATCGGCTGAGAATGAATGATACGGAGGTGCATGGATGATGTATGCACGGTTTACGGAGAGAGCTCAGAAGGTGTTGGCGCTGGCGCAAGAAGAGGCTTCTCGCCTGAATCACCCGGGCGTGGGCACCGAGCACATTTTGCTCGGCCTGATCCGCGAAGGCGAGGGGATTGCGGCGAAAGCCCTGCAGATGCTCGGCGTGCAGGCGGACAAGGTGCAACAGGAGATTGAGCGGATGGTGGGCCGCGGGCAGACCCCGGTCACGGCGATGACCTACACGCCGAGGGCGAAAAAGGTCATTGAGCTGTCCATCGACGAAGCCCGGAAGCTCGGTCACTCGTACGTGGGGACGGAGCACCTGCTGCTCGGCCTGATTCGCGAGGGCGAAGGCGTTGCGGCGCGCGTGCTCGCCAACATGAACGTGAATCTGAACAAGGCGCGCCAGCAGGTGCTGCAGCTCTTGGGCGGCGACGCCATGGACATCGCGGGCGACAAAGACGCCTCCGTCGGCACGCCGACGCTCGACAGCCTGGCGCGCGATCTGACGCAGATGGCGCGCGATGGCAAGCTGGATCCCGTCATCGGGCGAGAGAAGGAAATTGAGCGCGTGATTCAGGTGTTGTCGCGGCGCACCAAGAACAACCCGGTCCTCATCGGCGAACCCGGCGTCGGGAAGACCGCCATCGCCGAAGGGCTGGCGCAGCGGATTGTGACGGGGGATGTGCCGGAGACACTGCGCAACAAGCGCGTGATGGTGCTCGACATGGGCACGGTGGTCGCCGGTACCAAGTACCGCGGTGAATTCGAGGATCGGTTGAAGAAGATTATGGATGAAATCCGCCAGGCCGGAAACGTCATCCTGTTCATCGACGAGCTGCACACGCTCATCGGGGCGGGCGGCGCGGAGGGCGCCATCGACGCGTCCAACATCCTGAAGCCGGCGCTTGCTCGTGGCGAGCTCCAATGCATCGGCGCGACCACGCTCGACGAATACCGCAAGCACATCGAGAAGGATCCGGCGCTCGAGCGGCGCTTCCAGCCCATCATGGTTGACGAGCCGTCGCCGGAGGAGGCGCTGGAGATCCTCAAGGGATTGCGGGATCGGTACGAAGCGCATCACCGCGTGAAGATCACGGACGAAGCGCTCGAGGCCGCGGTGAAGCTGTCGGATCGGTACATCTCGGATCGGTTCTTGCCGGATAAGGCCATCGACCTGATTGACGAGGCCGCTTCGCGCGTGAGGTTGCGCACGCACACCGCTCCTCCGAACCTCAAGGAACTGGAGCAGAAACTGGAGAAGGTGCGCAGCGAGAAGGACGCCGCTGTGCAGAGCCAGGAGTTCGAGCTGGCGGCCAGCCTGCGCGATGAGGAGCAGAAGATCAAGGAGGAGCTCGAGCGGCTAAAGGAGACGTGGCAGAAGACGCAGCAGCTGGACGACGTGCGCGTGACGGAAGAAGATATCGCCCACATCGTGTCGTCGTGGACGGGAATCCCGGTACAGCAACTCCAGCAGGACGAGTCGGAGCGGCTGCTCAACCTGGAGAAGATCCTGCACGAGCGCGTCATTGGGCAGGACGAGGCGGTCGAGGCCGTGGCCAAGGCCATTCGCCGGGCGCGCGCTGGCCTGAAAGACCCGAAGAGGCCCATTGGTTCGTTCATCTTCCTCGGGCCGACGGGCGTTGGCAAGACGGAGCTCGCGCGTGCGCTCGCTGAAGCGCTGTTTGGCGATGAGGACGCGCTTATCCGCATTGACATGTCGGAGTACATGGAGCGCCACTCCACGTCGCGGCTCGTCGGATCGCCGCCGGGATACGTGGGGTACGAGGAAGGCGGTCAGTTGACCGAGAAGGTGCGCCGGAAGCCGTATTCCGTGGTGCTTTTGGACGAGATCGAAAAGGCCCATCCGGAAGTGTTCAACATCCTGCTGCAGGTGCTGGACGACGGCCGGCTCACGGACGGCAAGGGTCGCACGGTTGACTTCCGCAACACGGTCATCATTATGACCTCGAACGTGGGCGCCGAGGAGCTTCGCAAGGGCGGTGCGCTCGGCTTCAAGCGGGAAGAGGATAAGTATCTGGGCATGAAGGACAAGGTGATGGACGAACTCAAGCGCACCTTCCGGCCGGAGTTCCTCAACCGCATCGACGAGATCATCGTGTTCCACCCGCTGGATGAGACGCACATCGAGCGGATCGTGGACAAGATGGTGGACAATCTGAAGCGTCGCCTGAAAGAACAGGAGATCGAGTTCGAGCTCACGGACGAGGCGAAGAAGTTCCTCGCGAAGGTCGGGTTCGATCCGCAGTACGGCGCGCGGCCGCTGCAGCGGGCCATTGTCCGCAACGTCGAGGATCTCCTTTCGTCCGCGCTCATTGCGGGCGAGATCAAGAAGGGCGATCGCGTCCTGCTCGGCGTGGATGGCGACAAGTTGCGGATCGAAAAGGTGAACGAGCAGCCGGTCGGCGCGGGAGCGTGATCGCCGAAACAAGCGTACAGACCGTCAAGGGGGCAGTTGAACGTGCACGCGCACGCTCAGCTGCCCCCATTGGGTTGTAAGCTGTGGGCACTTTCACTCCCCTGCACGCAGAAATTTCGCGTCTGGCATGGACGTACGCGGAGAGTTCTGTATCATGTTGATGAGGACTTGGAAGGCGGCGAGGCGGATTGCCGAAGGTCAAGACGCGATACGTGTGCCAGATGTGTGGCCATGTCGAAGTAAAGTGGATGGGGCGCTGCCCCGCCTGTGGCGAGTGGAACACGCTGGTGGAGGAAGAGGTGGCGCCGAGCGGCCGATTCGCGCCCTCGAAGGCGCGCGTGGTGCCGAAGCCGATTGTGTCCATCCCGGCCCAGGCGGAGAACCGGTTGAGCACGGGCCTGTCCGAGTGCGATTTCGTGTTGGGGGGCGGCGTGGTTCCTGGCTCCCTTGTCCTGATTGGCGGAGATCCCGGAATCGGCAAGTCGACGCTGTTGCTGCAGGTCTCGCACGCCATCGCGAAGAACGGGCACCGCGTGCTCTACATTTCGGGGGAGGAGAGTGCGACGCAGATTCGCCTGCGGGCGGAACGGCTCGGCACGGTGCACGGCGAACTATACGTGCTCGCGGAGACGGATCTCGACGCAGCCCTTGAAGCGGCCGTGGAACTGAAGCCTCAATTCCTGATTGTCGATTCCATCCAGACCGTGTTTCGCCCGGGCCTCGCCTCTGCGCCCGGAAGCGTGGCGCAGGTTCGGGAATGTACGGGACTGCTTTTGCGCGTGGCCAAGGCAGAGAGCATGGCCACTTTCATTGTCGGACATGTGACAAAGGACGGGGCCATCGCGGGGCCGCGCATGCTCGAGCACATGGTCGACGCCGTCTTATACTTCGAGGGCGATCGCCATCATATGTATAGAGTGCTGCGCGCCGTCAAAAATCGGTTTGGATCGACCAATGAGCTTGCGGTATTCGAGATGAGGGACGACGGGCTTCGCGAGATTTCGAATCCGTCCGAGCTCTTTCTGTCGGAGCGCCGTGAGGTTGCCCCCGGCTCGGCCGTGGTGTGCGCCATGGAAGGGCGGCGCCCGCTTCTTCTCGAAGTGCAGGCGCTCGTCGCCTCCACGTCGTTCGGCACGCCGCGCCGCATGACGACGGGGGCCGACCTACAGCGCATGAACATGCTCCTGGCAGTCTTGGAGCGGCGGCTTGGCATGCAGCTCGGGTCTTGTGACGCGTATGTGAACATCGCGGGCGGGGTCCGCGTGGAGGAGCCCGCGGCCGATCTCGGCATCGCGTTGGCGCTCGTCGCGAGCCACCGGGATCGACCCTTGCGGCCAGGCGTGTACATCGGGGAAGTGGGCCTTACGGCCGAGGTGCGCGCTGTGACGCGGCTCGCCGAGCGCATTCGCGAAGCGCGTAAACTTGGTTTTCATCGCTGCATCGTTCCGGCTGGGCAGTCTGTGCCCGAGGCCGTGCCTGGTATGGAGATTGTGCAGGTTCGCTCTGTGCAGGACGCGATCGATCAAGCCTTTTGAGGTGACATTGTGAAGGACGACGCCAAGCGGGAAGCTGCCATCAATAAAATCTTGCGCATGGTTGCGCCAGGGACCGTCCTCCGAGAGGGAATCGAGAACATTCTGCGCGCCAAGACGGGCGGGCTCATCGTCGTCGGTGCGACAGAGACGGTGCTCTCCATGATGGACGGCGGTTTCGCCATCCAGTGCGATCTGACGCCGTCCCATCTGTATGAGCTCGCCAAGATGGACGGCGCCATCATTATTAGCGAGGATGCCAAGAAGGTCCACTACGCCAACACGACGCTGAACCCGGACCACACCATCCCCACCTCGGAAACCGGGACGAGGCATCGGACCGCGGAGCGCGTGGCTCGCCAGAGCGGCCAGTTGGTCATCTGCATCTCGCAGCGCCGAAACGTGATCACGCTATACCAAGGCAATTTGAAATACGTGCTGCGCGACATCAGCGTCATCTTGGCCAAAGCCAATCAGGCGCTACAGACGCTTGAAAAATACAAGACGGTCCTGGAGCAGGAGCTCACGGATCTGAGTGCCCTGGAATTCGAGGAGGCGGTGACACTGGAGGACGTCACGCGCGTCCTTCAGCGGTTCGAGACCGTGTTGCGGGTGACCAACGAGATCCGCCGCTACATCATCGAGCTCGGCAACGAGGGCCGATTGGTGAGCATGCAGCTGGAGGAACTCGTCTCGGATGTCGACGAGCAGGCGTACCTGCTGATCAAGGATTTCGTCCATCCCGAGTGTCCTCACACGCCGCATCAAATCATGTCGCAGATCCACAGCCTCTCGTCCGAGGAACTGCTCGACGGGGCGCTGCTGGCGCGCATTCTTGGCTATCCGCCGAGCGTCAACCAGCTGGAGGAAAGCGTTCCGTCGCGCGGTTACCGGATTTTGAACAAAATCAGCCGGTTGCCCCAGCCTGTGATTGAAAACCTCGTCGAGCACTTCGGCGTCCTGTCCAACATTCTCAAGGCGTCCATGGCGGACCTGGATAAGGTGGAGGGCGTCGGCCCGGTCCGCGCCCGCATGATTCAAAATGGACTCGGACGCATTCAGGAGCAAGTGCTGATTGATCGTCAGATTTGACCCGCCCGGGAGGCGTGAGGCTTGTATATTCGATGGATTCCCAACGCGCTGACGGCCCTCAATCTCGTTGCCGGGCTCAGTTCGATGCTGATCCTGCAGGCAGGTCGGGCTGGTCTCAGTGCGCTTTTCGTTGTCTTTGGCATGATCATCGACGGCTTGGACGGGCGCGTTGCGCGTTGGTTTCGAGCGGAAAGCGAATTTGGCCGAATTCTTGACTCGCTGTCCGATATGGTGACGTTCGGGGTCGCGCCGGCGATGATCATGTATCACGAGGTGCTGAAGCATCTCGGCATCCTGGGCCATCTCGTCGCCATCCTGTTTCCTCTTTGCGGCGCCCTGCGCCTGGCGCGTTTTCACACCCAGCGGGGTCCCTCCGACACCTTCATCGGTTTGCCCATCACGGCTGCGGGAGGCGTCGAAGCTACGCTCGCCCTGACCCAATCCGCGTTCGAGCCGGCGTCGATCCTCCTATCGGCAGCCACCGTGCTCCTGTCGCTCTTGATGGTGAGCTCGATTCCCTATCCTAACTTCAAGCGCCTGTCTTATCCCAAGTCCGTTCTCGCCCTGGTGCCGTTGATTGCGCTTCTCGTCGTCTGTATCCTGCGGTTCCAAATTGTCGGCACCGACGTCCTGATCTTCGCCGTTCTGGGGCTGTACGCCGCGTACGGCATGGTCCACGCCATTCGCTCGTCTATCGTCGGTCGCAAAGGTGGAGACGGCGACATGGCCCACGGCACGAAGAAGTAATCCTTGTGCGCTCATGCAGACCATGGAATCGCTTTACGCGCAGCCTGAAACATGTTACACTGAACATGGTGCTCCAATTTTTTCAAAACCATTGAACCATCTCGTCCGTCGGCAAAATTCCAGGTGTTTTGGAAGTGCATCGGTTAGGATGGGATAGAGGACGTGCATACTAGGCACAGGAGGTGACCTCGGATGATGAAGAAGGTCGTGCACCTGTTTTTCGTGGTTGTCGGTGTCTTGTTAGGTTATCAGCTTTGTCCGGACTTATTCCTTGATGTGTTTCATCTGCATCGCTCGTTTGTGACGACCAACTGGTTCGGTGCCGCCGTGGGCGGCGCGCTGTTTTTGGTGGCGACCGTTTCGCTCGCAGGATACGTTTCAGCGCTTTTGCGATGGCTGGAGGAGCGGCTGAAGAGCGCGCCCCTGGCCGATATTCTGGGCGGCACCATCGGCATGGTCATAGGACTTGTCGTCGCATACCTGTTCTCGCCCGAAATTCGCGCGATTCCCTTGGTCGGCGTCGCGGTGGAGTTTTCGTCGCGGTGTTTTTCGCTTACCTCGGCTTGCGCATCGGGTTCACCAAGCGCGAGGAGTTGTGGAATTTGTTGGCGGGGCGCCTCTCGCGCGATCGCGACCGTTCCGACGGCAAAGACAAGAAGTCGGGACTCAGACCCGGGGACGCAAAGCTCCTCGACACGTCCGTCATCATCGATGGCCGGATCGCGGATCTCGTGGAGACCGGATTTCTCGACGGCACGCTTGTGATCCCTTCCTTCGTCCTGGCTGAGCTCCAGCACATCGCGGACTCTTCCGACGCGCTGAAGCGGAACCGCGGGCGCCGCGGGCTCGACATCCTGAATCGCATCCAGAAGGAGTCAAAGGTCCAGGTCCAAATTGTCGAGACCGACTTCGACGACATCCAGGAAGTCGACGCGAAACTCGTCCGGCTCGCAAAACAGATGCGGGGCAAGGTCGTGACCAACGACTTCAACTTGAACAAGATCTGCGAGTTGCAGGGCGTGCAGGTCCTGAACATCAACGATCTCGCCAACGCCCTCAAGCCGGTCGTCCTACCGGGTGAGGAACTGCAGGTCCACGTCATCAAGGACGGCAAGGAACACAATCAGGGCGTGGCCTATTTGGATGACGGCACGATGATTGTCATCGAGGGCGGGCGCGAGTACATTGGCGGCAAGATCACCGTGCTCGTGACGAGCGTCCTGCAGACGTCCGCGGGGCGCATGATCTTCGCGAAACCCAAACTGTTGGAAAAGGCGCTGTGAGTGACGAATCGGCGCGTGCGCGGAAGGTATTACGAGTGGCGCTGCGGAGGGCGAGGGCGCGGAGCGCGTCCTCGACCTTTCCATGCTACGGGACGTTGGGGAAGGGGAACGCGGATGTGGGTGGCCATCGTGGTGGCGGCCGGTGAAGGCCGCCGCATGGGTTTCAAAAAGCAGTTTCTCGATCTCGCCGGCCGCCCGATGTGGCTTCGCTCGGTTGAAGCCATGATCAGCGGCGGTGCCGATGAGATTGTCGTGGTGGCGTCTCCGGGGGACGTGCATCGCATGCAGGAGGAGGCGCGTGTCGCCGGCCGCGAACTTCATTTCGCAGAAGGCGGGGAGACGCGCCACGCGTCTGTTGTGTCGGGCGTGAAGTGCGCGCTGGAGCTGATGGCTCGTCATCAGGTCGATCCGGCTCGGTCCGCCTTCGCCATTCACGACGCCGCCCGTCCCTTCGTGGCCGAGGAGGACGTGCGGCGCGTGTTTGAGGCCGCCATACGGTTCGGCGGTGCGGTGCTCGGAACGCCCTGTCGAGACACCGTCAAACGTGTGGAGGGCGGCTTGGTGCAAGAGACCGTTCCTCGGGACAATCTGTTTCTCGCGGAGACGCCTCAGGCGATTCGGGCCGATCTCGTGTCGCGCGTGTACCTGGAGCGTCCCTATTCGGCGGACGATTCCCCCACGGACGACAGTGGGGCGATGGAAGCGGCGGGCGTGCCGGTCGTCGCCGTGACGTCGACGGCGTTCAACGGCAAGATCACGACGCCTGCCGATCTCGACTACGCGCGCTGGCTGGCGCGCGAACGGTGGGGGAGGGCGGAACATGCGGATTGGACTCGGGTATGATGTGCACCGGATTGCGGAGGGCAGGCCGCTTGTGCTGGGCGGCGTGCGCATCGATGCCCCGTTCGGGCTCCTCGGCCATTCGGACGCTGACGTCATCGCGCACGCCATCATGGACGCGCTGCTCGGCAGCCTTGGCCTCGGCGACATCGGGCAGCACTTTCCGCCGGACGACGACCGGTTCGAGGGCGCCGACAGCCTGTCACTGATGCGCGAGGTGGTCGCCATGCTCCAGCGCGAGGGGTATCGCGTGGGGAACGTGGATGTGATGGTCATCGCGGAGCGGCCGAAGTTGCTGCCCCACGTGCCCGAGATGAGGAGGCGCCTTGCCGAGGTGCTCCAGGTTCACGAGCGCGACGTGTCCATCAAGGCTACTACCAACGAGAAGATGGGCTTCATCGGGCGCGGGGAGGGTATCGCCGCGCAGGCGGTGGCCTTGGTCGTGCCGCTTGCGGAGAGGGGGCAGGCCCCGTGAGCGTGCGCGTGCGGTTCGCTCCTAGTCCGACCGGCCATCTTCATATCGGTGGGGTGCGCACGGCGCTCTTCAACTTCCTCTATGCGCGTCACACCGGCGGGCAGTTCGTCCTGCGGCTCGAGGACACCGATGTAGAGCGAAACGTCCCCGGGGCGGAGCACGCCTTTGTGGAGACATTCCGCTGGCTCGGCCTAACGTGGGACGAGGGTTTCGACATTGGCGGGCCGTACGGGCCGTATCGGTGCAGCGAGCGAATTCCGATTTATCGCAGTCATGCGCAGAAACTGTTGGAATCAGGGATGGCGTACGCGTGCTTCTGCCATCAGGGCGAGGCGAAGGAAGCTCGCCCGGACGAGGACGGCGACAACGGCCTGGGTGTGGGCGCGATGGGCTGCACAGGGACCTGTGCGTCGCTCGATCCGGCGGAGGCTTTGAACCGCATCCAGGCGGGCGAGCCGCACGCCATCCGGTTCCGCGCGCCGTCCGGCCCGCCCATCGTGGTGCGGGATCTCGTCCGGGGCGAGATCGCCTTCGAGCGCGAGGATCTGAAAGACTTCGTCATCCTCAAGCGGGATGGCATGCCCACGTACAACTTTCAGGTGGCCGTCGACGATCATCTCATGGCCATCACGCACGTGATTCGAGGCGAAGAGCACTTATCCAACACGCCGCGCCAGCTCCTCATCTACGAGGCGTTCGGCTGGCAGCCTCCGCAATTCGCGCATCTGCCGATTGTCCTGGATGAGGCGCGGAAGAAATTATCCAAACGAGATCCAAATGTCCTGCCGGTGTCGGCGTACCGCGAGCAGGGCTACGTCCCGCAGGCCATCGTGAACTTCTTGGCGCTCCTCGGATGGTCTCCCGGGGATGAAGAGGAAATCTTTGATCTGGACGAGCTTTGCGCGCGGTTCGATCTCGACCGCGTCGGGCGCGCCGGTGCCGTGTTCGACGTCGCCAAGTTCCGCTGGATGGCGAACCAGTACTTCAAGTCTCTTGACCCGAAAGAGGCGGTTCGGCTCATTCGCGAACAGGCTGTGCGCCTGAACTACTCGTTCCCGCCGTACGTGGACGACGAGTGGCTCGAGCGGGCCGTGGCCCTTGTCCTGGACGGCCTCGCCTGTGCGCGGGAATTCTTCACCGCCGCGAGCGTGTGGCTTGAGCCCGAAGTGGCGTACGATGAAGAAGCGCGTGCGCTGCTCGCGACTGAGAGCGCTGCTCGTGTGGTTCGCGCGTATCTGTCGGCGTGCGAACAAGATCCGTCCTGGGATGAGGCGGCCAATCGGGCCCGTTTGCAGGCGGTAGGGCGGACGCTTGGCGTGAAGGGACGAGACCTGTTCATGCCCGTGCGGGCCGCCGTGACCGGTCATACGCACGGCCCTGATCTGCAGAAGTCGATGGCGCTTCTTCCGAAAGAGATGGCGGTGGAGCGCATGCGCCGCGCCCTCGCGCTTGCACAAGCGCCAGAGCATCAGGGGAGGTGAGGATCGCGTGGCGATTGTCCTGTACAACAGCCTGACGGGCAAGAAGGAGCCGCTTCAGACGCTCGAACCCGGCAAGGTGCGGTTTTACGCGTGTGGTCCGACGGTCTATCACTTCTTCCACCTCGGGAACGCGCGCATGTTCGTGGTCTTCGACACCATCCGCCGCTACCTGGAGTACCGAGGGTACGAAGTGCGCTTCGTGCAGAACTTCACCGATATCGACGATCGCATCATTCAGCGCGCGCAGGAGCTCGGCGTGAGTCCGCGTGAGCTCGCCGAGGAAAACATTCGCTATTATTTCGAGGACGCGGGCAAGCTGTTCATCCGGCCCGCGACCGTGCACCCGCGAGTGACCGAGTGCGTCGACGAGATCATTCGCTTCATCCAGGATTTGATTGATCGCGGCCACGCCTACGAGCGAAACGGCAGCGTCTACTTTGACACGTCCTCCTTCCCGGAGTACGGCAAGCTTTCTCACCAATCGCCGGAGGACATGCGCGCGGGCTACCGCATTGAAGTGCAGGACGAAAAGGACGATCCGACGGATTTCGCGCTGTGGAAGGCGGCCAAGCCCGGCGAGGAGTGGTGGCCGAGCCCTTGGGGGCCGGGGCGCCCGGGCTGGCACATCGAGTGCTCCGTCATGAATTACCTGTATCTCGGCGAGCAGATCGATATCCATGCGGGCGGGCGCGATCTCATCTTCCCGCATCACGAGAACGAGATCGCCCAAAGCGAGGCACATTCGGGCAAGACCTTCGCCCGTTATTGGCTGCATAACGGCACGCTCAACATCAACGGCGAGAAGATGTCCAAGTCTACGGGCAACTTCATCATGGCCCGCGACCTCCTGGAACGCCGGGATCCGAGGGCCGTGCGCTTTTTCCTCCTGTCTGCGCACTATCGGAACCCGCTGAATTACACCGAGGAGGCGCTCGATCAGGCGGAGCAGGCGCTGTCGCGGATCGACCGTTTGATCCGGGACCTGGACCACCGCGCGGAGGCCCTGAAGGCGATGCAAGGGGCGCTCGATCGCGCGGACGAAGTCCCGTCCGCCCAGGCGCATGCTGACGTGGAACAGATCCGACGTGCCTTCATCGAAGCGATGGACGACGACTTCAACACGGCGGACGGGATGGCAGCCATCTTCGACGGCGTGCGCTTGGTGAACACGCGCCTCGAAGAAGGCGGCGTAAAGCTTGGCGATCTCCGCCTGTACCGGGATCTCTTCGTCGAACTGCTCGGCGTGCTCGGCATTCCGAAGAAGGAAGAGGAGCGGTTGGAGGACGAGATCGAGCGGCTCATTGCGGAGCGAGCCGAAGCCCGGAAGCGGCGCGACTTTGCCCGGGCGGACGAGATTCGCGACCATCTTCGGCACCGCGGTATCGTGCTCGAGGACACGCCGTACGGCACACGTTGGAGCTACGAATCATGAAGGTGAACTGGCGGGTGGATGAGGTCTCGCCGCTTGCGCTCGCGTTTTTGGGCGACGCGGTGTGGGAGATCTATGCGCGCAACCACTGCCTCAATCTCGGCATTCTTCGTCCGCGCGATTTGCAGCGGCAGGCCACACGTTACGTCTCCGCCGTCGCGCAGGCTGAGGCGCTTCGGCTGCTCGAGCCCGTGCTGACGGACGCCGAACGAGACGTGATTCGCCGCGGGCGGAATCAAAAGTCGTCCCATACGCGCCGGAACGTCGATGTGGTGGTCTACAGGCTCGCGACCGGTTTCGAGGCGCTGCTGGGCTACCTGTACGCCACAGGCGAGCGGGAGCGGCTCGACGAGATCGCCACCCATGCGCTCGCGGCGCTGGATGCGCAAAATGACCAAGCGAGGGAGTCTTGAACATGTCGATGAGAGACGGCGTGCGGCGCCGATCGGCAGAAGGAGCGGAGGCGGGCGATCTCGTCAAGGGCCGGCACGCGGTGCTGGCGGCGCTGGAGAACGAACGGCCCGTGAATAAGGTGTGGGTGGCGGAAGGCGCTTCAGGCATCGACGCCATTGTGGCCAAGGCGAGATCTCGCGGCATCGTGGTGCAGTTTGTGCCTCGGAGCAGGCTGGACGAAATGGCGAGCGCACACCAGGGCGTGATTGCGCAGGTGGCACCCTACGCCTATGTCGATCTCGACGACGTCATTCGGCGCGACACGGGCTTTGCCCCGCTCGTCGTGGTGCTCGACGAGATCGCGGACCCGCACAACTTTGGGGCGATTTTGCGGACGGCGGAGGCATCGGGGGCGCAGGGCGTGATTATTGGCAAGCGCCGCCAGGCGCAGGTGACCGACGCCGTCGCAAAAGCCGCAGCAGGTGCGCTCGAGACGATGCCTGTGGCGCGCGTGGCGAACGTTGCCCAGGCGCTGCAGCGGCTGAAGCAGGCAGGGTACTGGATTGTCGGCGCCGACGTCGAGGGCAAGGTGCCTTATACCGAGGTCGATTACCGGGGGCCCACGGCCGTGGTCATCGGCTCCGAGGGTCAAGGGATGCGACGATGGGTTCGCGAGCAGTGCGACTTTGTCGTGTCCATCCCGATTCTGGGCCGAGTGCAAAGTCTGAACGCCTCGGTCGCGGCGGGGGTCCTGCTGTATGAAGCGGTCCGCCAGCGGGCGTAGGGGGCGTTTCACGCGCCTCGTCATTGTGGATGGCTATAATGTCATCGCGCGGCGGGCGGGACGAAGCCTGGCGCAGATTGAGGACCTGGAGGAGGCTCGCCGCGAAATCGAGGACCTGTTGAGCCAGTACCGCGCGATGTACGGCGAGGACGTGATCGTCGTGTACGATGCGCACCGCAGGGCTGGCCTGGGCCACGAGGAGGAGCAGGCGGGCGTGCGCGTCGTCTTCACGGAATCGGGGGAGACGGCGGACGCGCGAATTGAACGGTTGGTGTACGAACTGCGGGACGAATACCGGGAAATCACGGTGGCCACGTCGGATGCGGCGGAGCAGCAGGTGGCGCTCGGCGGGGGCGCGCTGCGCATTTCTGCGAACGAGCTCTTGGTGCGGCTCGAGAAGATGAGGGAGGACATCGAGCGCGAGACGAAGCGCCATTCGGCCGGCGAGCGGCGGACGCTGCGGGATGCACTCACGGGTGATTTGGCGAATCAGCTCGAACGATGGCGACGGCGATAGGCTGAACGTGTCGAAAATGGCGTCCTGACGCCTATTTTGCTGTCTCAACGCAATTGATCCTCTCAATTGGCATCATGTATAATGGCCTCATTCACGAGGCTCGGGGTGATAGAGTTTGTCGACGCAGCCGACACCTAGAGACGCCGATGCGGCCCCGCCGTACGACACGGCGCCCTACGAGAACATGACGGACGAGGAGTTGGTTGAGGCTGTTCATCGAGGCGACACCGACGCGCTCGACTATTTGATTCACAAATACAAGAATTTCGTTCGGGCCAAGGCGCGGTCGTACTTTCTCATTGGGGCTGATCGGGAAGACATCGTGCAGGAAGGCATGATTGGACTCTATAAGTCCATCCGCGATTTTCGCGGAGACAAGCTCTCCTCCTTCAAGGCGTTTGCCGAACTGTGCATCACGCGCCAGATTATCACCGCTATCAAAACAGCCACGAGACAAAAGCATATTCCTCTCAATTCCTATGTTTCGCTGGACAAGCCCATTTACGATGAGGATTCGGATCGCACGCTGCTCGACGTCATCTGTACCGTGCGCGTCGCGGATCCGGAAGAGCTGATTATAAACCAGGAAGAGTTTGACGATATTGAGGGTAAGATGGCCGAATTGCTGAGCGATTTGGAGCGCCAAGTGTTGATGCTGTATCTCGACGGGCGTTCGTATCAGGAGATTGCCGTGGATCTCGCTCGGCATGTCAAATCCATCGACAACGCGCTTCAACGGGTCAAGCGGAAACTGGAGAAATACTTGACGGTGCGCAACGTGATATGATAATGTTGTGCAGGTATGAGCCCCGGTTCGGGGGTTCTTCTGTTTCTGCGTCCATGACCGAGACATCGGTTTCGTGGTCGGCTGACACGGGGAGGTGCCACAATGCGCGAGATCATCACCCTCGCTTGCACGGAGTGCAAACAGAGGAACTATACGACGACGAAGAACAAGAAGAATGATCCGGATCGTCTGGAACTGAAGAAGTATTGCCCCACCTGCAACTCGCACACGACGCACCGCGAGACCCGTTGAGGCGCCGTTTATGGCTCACAAAGGAGCATCGAACGTGGCGAAACCGAACGATACCCTCGTGGAACTGAATCAGCACGCGAAGCGCACGGGCATCGTCGCTTTCTTCAAGGAGTCGTTCCGGGAATTAAAGCGCGTTCGTTGGCCGAAGCGCCGTGAGGTCGTGGTGTACACGGCGGCCTGCCTTTTGGTGTGTGCCATCTTGGGTGTGCTCATCTGGGCGTTTGACATCGGCGTTTCTGCGGCGATGTCGGCCATCGGCGTAGATTAACGCGTCATGGGGGTGGCGGGCTGCTCGCCCTGCTCAATGGAGAATCTTGAAAAGCAGTGGTATGTGATTCACACATACTCCGGCTACGAGAACAAGGTCAAGAGCAATCTCGAAAGCCGCGTGCAGACCATGGGCATGGAAGACCGGATCTTCCGCGTCGTCGTGCCTACGGAAGAGGCTGTCGAGATCAAAAACGGCAAAAAGCGCGTGGTGCAACGCAAGACGTACCCAGGTTACGTCCTGGTCGAGATGATCATGACGGACGACTCCTGGTATGTCGTGCGCAACACCCCGGGCGTGACCGGCTTTGTCGGATCGCCTGGCGCCGGATCGAAGCCTGTGCCGCTCATGCCTCACGAGGTCGAACAGATCCTGCGTTCCATGGGTGTGAATGAAGCGAAGCCCGTGGCGCAGTTCAAGGTCGGAGACGTCGTGCGCTTGATCAGCGGCCCGTTCGCGGACATGGTCGGGACGGTTGAGGAGGTTCATCCGGAGCACCAGAAGCTCAAGGTTCTCGTCTCCATGTTCGGGCGCGAAACGCCGCTGGAGGCCGACTTTACCCAGGTGGAGCACTTGCCTTAAGGTGTGGTTTGCGCGGTCTGAGATGCGGCAGTGAGTTCGCCGGCCTCATGCCGGCGGCTTTCTGTAGCCTGGCCAAAGCTAGGCTTGCCATAGATGGTTCTTTGTGGGAGGGCAAACCCCGAACACCACATCTCGTGTGAAGGAGGTGGCTGTGTTGCCGAAAAAGGTCGTCAAGGTTGTGAAGCTACAAATTCCAGCCGGGAAGGCAACGCCTGCGCCGCCGGTAGGTCCTGCGCTCGGTCAAGCGCAAGTGGGCAACATCATGGGCTTCTGTAAGGAGTTCAACGCCCGCACGGCCGATCAGGTCGGTTTGATCATTCCGGTCGTCATCTACGTGTATGAGGACCGCTCGTACACGTTTGAATTGAAGACCCCGCCGGCTTCCGTGTTGCTCAAGAAGGCGGCTGGCATCGAGACGGGTTCGGCAGAGCCGAACCGCGTCAAAGTAGGCAAGGTGACGCGAGCGCAAGTTCGCGAGATTGCCGAACAGAAGATGCAAGACTTGAATGCTGCGTCGATCGAGGCCGCCATGCGGATGGTCGAAGGTACGGCCCGCAGCATGGGCATCACGGTTGTCGACTGACGGCAAGCGGGAGGCCGTGGGAGGTTTCCACAACCGATTACCACGCGGAGGTGAGTGACATGGCAAAGGTCAGCAAGCGTCTCCAGGAGCTTCATAAGCTCGTGGATCGGAATAAGTTGTACGACGTCGAAGAGGCGATGGACCTCGTGAAGAAAACCGCCACCGCCAAGTTTGACGAGACGGTGGAGGTCGCGGTCCGCCTGGGCGTGGATCCGAAAAAGCAGGACCAGCAGGTCCGCGGCGCGGTCGTGCTGCCGCACGGCACCGGCAAGACGCCTCGGGTCCTCGTCTTCGCCAAGGGCGAGAAGGCTCGGGAGGCCCAGGAGGCGGGCGCGGACTTCGTCGGTGACGAAGACCTGATTCAGAAGATCTCGCAGGGCTGGCTGGACTTTGACGTCGCTGTGGCGACGCCGGACATGATGCCTGCCGTCGGGCGTCTCGGCCGCATCCTCGGTCCCCGTGGCTTAATGCCAAACCCGAAGACCGGGACGGTGACGTTCGACGTCGCGCGCGCGGTGAATGAGATCAAGTCCGGTAAGGTTGAGTACCGCTTGGACAAAGCAGGTATCATTCACTGCCCGATTGGCAAGGCGTCGTTCGAGAAGGAGCAGCTCGTCGAGAATTTCCGAGCGCTGATGAGCGCGCTCGTCAAGGCGAAGCCGCCAGCTGCAAAAGGCACATATGTGCGGGGCGTGACGGTGTCGTCCACCATGGGGCCTGGCATCCGCGTCAACCCGCAGCGCGCGGCGGTCGGCGAGTGAGTCAGCGAGATCTGGCCAGAACCGTGTTTGTATGCTATAACATCCATAGCGAAAGGCCGTAGACAGCAGGTCTGCCCGTCCAGGGCAGTGAAAGTTGCCTGCCGAGGCGTTACCCGCACCGATGTGCAATGGGCATGTCGAATTTCGTGGGCGCCTCGCGTCGTCGAGGCGCCTTTCGCTGTGTAAAGGTCATCTTTTGCGGGGAGGTGGGCGGTTTGGCGATTCGCCGTGCCGAAAAAGAGCAGATTGTGCAGTCCGTCGCCGAGCGGATGCGCCGCAGCAAGAGTATCGTGCTCGCCGACTATCGGGGCCTCACGGTGGCGGAGGACACCGAGCTGCGCGCGCGCCTGCGCCAGGCCGGGATCGATTACTCCGTCGTCAAGAACACGCTGACGACGCGTGCGGCCCAGCAGGCCGAGATTGAGGGGTTGGAGCCGTTCCTGACGGGGCCGACGGCTATCGCCTTCAGCTACGACGATCCCGTCGCGCCGGCGAAGATCCTGCATGAGTTCTCGCGCGACCACAAGGCGCTCGAGCTGAAGGGCGGATATGTCGAGGGCAAGGTCGTCGATGCGAAAGAGATTGAAGCACTCGCGAAACTGCCGTCGCGCGAGGGGCTCTTGTCGATGTTGCTCAGCGTCCTGCAGGCGCCCATGCGCAATTTGGCGTATGTGTTGTCGCAGGTGGCCGAAAAGCAGGGCGGCGAAGCGGCTGCAGCGGCCGAGTGAACCGGATGCTCGCGCATTCGGGTGTTGCAAGTTGCGCGTTGATGCGCAAACCCATCGGATGAGGAGGGCTTTGTGATGACCACGGCTGAGATCTTGGAAGCTGTGAAAAACATGACGGTGCTCGAGTTGAACGAGCTGGTCAAGGCTATCGAGGAAGAGTTCGGCGTGACGGCGGCTGCGCCGGTTGCGTTTGCGGGCGCGGCGCCGGGCGCTGGTGAGGCGGCTCAGGCTGAGCAGACGGAGTTCGACGTGATCCTGGCGTCCGCGGGCGCTTCGAAGATCAACGTCATCAAGGTGGTGCGCGAGATCACGGGCCTCGGCCTGAAGGAAGCGAAGGATCTCGTGGACGGCGCGCCGAAGCCCATCAAGGAGAAGGTCTCGAAGGAAGAGGCCGAGAGCATCAAGGCGAAGCTCGAAGAGGCCGGCGCTTCGGTCGAAATCAAGTAAACAAGCAGAGCGTCGAGGGGTGCCCGATGGGCACCCCTTTCGCTTACCGGAGGTGGCGATGTGGAGCATTACTTTCAGGGAGATCCTTCTGCGCCGAGCGAAGAGCGCGTGGTCCGGGTTCAGGCCCGCGGCATCACGGTGGAGTTGGTGACAGATCGCGGTGTGTTCAGCAAAGCGGGCTTAGACGAAGGGACGCGCCGCCTAATTGAAGCGGTCGACCTCACCGGTGCGGCTTCTGCGCTCGATCTCGGCTGTGGCTATGGCCCGGTGACGGCCATCCTCGCCCGCGCGTATCCCGGCGTAAAGTGGTGGATGATCGACGTCAATCGCCGGGCCGTTGAGCTCGCGCGCCGCAATACAGCCGATGTGGTCCCTCCGCCCGTGGTGCTTCATCACGACGGCATCCCGCGAGAAATCGAGCTCCGGTTCGATCACGTCCTTTTGAATCCGCCGATCCGCGCGGGCAAGGCCACGGTGTTTCGCCTGTACGAGGAGGCGCGCCGAGCGCTGAAGCCAGGGGGCAAACTGTGGGTGGTGATTCAAAGGAAGCACGGGGCACCGTCGACAGAGGTGAAACTGCGGGAGTTGTTCGCGCGGGTTGACATCGCGCATCGGAAGGCGGGATACTTCGTGTTCTGCGCGGTGCGGGAGGGTTCCTGATGCAGTGCGGCGGAAACTCCTGAGATTCATCGGAGTCGCAGGCCATCTTTCGCTTGATCGCAGCCTCAGCATGTGATATCATCAACCAATGCAAACTGAGTTGTTTGGACGGATGCCTCCTCTTTGCGCATAAAATCCATCTTTTTGGGGAATAGGTGAATACGACTGGCGTGTCCATCATCGTCTAGCATGCCGAGTTGAAAGAGAAGTGCTGCACGCAAAAGTCCAGAACAGGCGGTCGCTCATTGGGCGTCGTCCTGGCGTCTTTTTGTGTGCGGCGCTTGTCTCTTTGTCTGACTTGGCTCGTCCGAGCTCAAGAAGACCTCTGATGCAAAGCCTCCTTTGCGCATCGTCCAATAAATCCGCTTGAGGGGTGACGGTTTTGCAGGGACACATGGTCAAGTACGGATGGGCGGAGCGCCGCAGCTACGCGCGCATTCGCGAGGTCCTCGATCTCCCAAACCTCATCGAGATCCAACAGAAGTCGTACGAGTGGTTCCTGCGGGAGGGCCTGCGCGAGACGTTCGCGGACATCTCTCCCATCACGGACTTCACCGGGAATCTTGTGCTTGAGTTCGTGGACTACAGCCTCGGCGAGCCCAAGTACGACGTGGAAGAATCGAAGGAGCGCGATGTGACGTATGCGGCGCCGCTTCGCGTGAAGGTTCGCCTTCTCAACAAGGAGACGGGCGAGGTCAAAGAGCAAGAGGTGTTTCTCGGCGATTTCCCGCTCATGACCGAGACGGGCACCTTCATCATCAACGGCGCGGAGCGCGTCATTGTGAGCCAGCTTGTCCGTTCCCCTAGCGTCTATTATAGCAGCAAGATCGACAAGAATGGCAAACGCGCGTTCGCTGCGACGGTCATTCCGAACCGCGGCGCGTGGCTCGAGTTTGAGACAGACGCGAAGGACGTCGTGTACGTCCGAATTGACCGCACGCGCAAGCTGCCCATCACAGTGCTGCTTCGGGCGCTGGGATTGTCGTCTGACGCCGAGATCATCGAGCTGTTGGGCGAGGACGAGTACCTGCAGAACACGCTGGACAAGGATACGACGGACTCGACGGAGCGGGCGCTCATCGAGATCTACGAGCGGCTGCGCCCCGGTGAGCCGCCTACGGTCGAGAACGCGCGTGCCCTGCTTGCATCGCGGTTCTTCGATCCCAAGCGGTACGATCTCGCCGCGGTCGGCCGGTATAAGATCAACAAAAAGCTCCACCTGAAAAATCGCCTGCTGAATCAGCGGCTGGCGGAGACGCTCGTCGACGAGGAGACGGGTGAGATCATCGCGGAAGCCGGGACAGTGCTGGATCGCCGCACGCTGGATCGGATCATCCCTCGTCTGTCTGGCAAGGTCGGGAGGTTCACCATCCGAGGCACGCGGGATTTGTTTGAACAGGACGAGATCCCGTTGCAGATGGTGAAGATTTTCAGCCCGGCAGAGGACGGAAAGATCTTGCACGTCATATCGAACGGCGAACTGCCAGCGGACGTCAAATACATCACGCCGTCGGACATCATCGCCGCCATCTCGTACTTCTTCAACCTGTTGCGCGGCGTCGGGACGACGGACGACATCGATCATCTGGGCAACCGGCGCCTGCGCTCGGTGGGCGAGCTGTTGCAAAACCAGTTCCGCATCGGGCTCTCCCGCATGGAGCGCGTGGTCCGCGAGCGCATGTCCATCCAGGACGCGAGCGCCATCACGCCGCAGGCGCTGATCAACATTCGCCCGGTGATTGCGGCCATCAAGGAGTTCTTTGGGTC
The DNA here is from genome assembly GCF_000219875.1 of Alicyclobacillus acidocaldarius subsp. acidocaldarius Tc-4-1. Taxonomy (NCBI): domain Bacteria; kingdom Bacillati; phylum Bacillota; class Bacilli; order Caryophanales; family Alicyclobacillaceae; genus Alicyclobacillus; species Alicyclobacillus acidocaldarius. The sequence continues at coordinate 2,885,251 of NC_017167.1, read as the reverse complement.
CAGCCAGCTTTCGCAGTTCATGGATCAGACGAATCCGCTCGCCGAGCTTACGCACAAGCGGCGCCTCTCGGCGCTTGGCCCCGGTGGCCTCACGCGCGAGCGGGCCGGTTTCGAGGTGCGCGACGTGCACTACTCGCACTACGGCCGCATGTGCCCCATCGAGACGCCCGAAGGCCCGAACATCGGTCTCATCAACTCGCTCTCGACCTACGCTCGGGTGAACGAGTACGGCTTCATCGAGACCCCATACCGACGCGTCGATCCAGAGACGGGCGTGGTGACGGATCAGATTGACTACCTGACGGCGGATGAGGAGGAAAACTACCTCATCGCGCAGGCGAACGAGCCGCTGACCGAGGACGGCCATTTCGTGGCCGAGGAGATCACGGTGCGCTCGCGCGAAGACGTGATCACCGTGAGCCGCGATCGCATCGACTACATGGACGTCTCGCCGAAGCAGGTCGTGTCCGTGGCGACGGCGCTCATTCCGTTCCTCGAGAACGACGACGCGAACCGCGCGCTGATGGGGTCGAACATGCAGCGCCAGGCGGTGCCTTTGCTCGTGACCGATTCGCCGCTCGTGGGGACAGGGATGGAGTACCAAGCGGCGAAGGACTCTGGTGTCTGTGTGGTTTCGAAGCACAACGGCGTCGTGGAACGCGTAACGGCGCGCGAGATCTGGGTGCGCGAGGAAGCTGTCGTGGACGGGCAGGTCGTGAAAGGCAACGTCCACAAGTACAAGCTCATCAAGTTCGCGCGTTCGAACCAGAACACCTGCCTGAACCAGCGGCCCATTGTGCGCGAGGGCGATCGCGTCAAAGTCGGGGATATTCTCGCGGATGGCCCGGCGACCCAAAACGGCGAGCTGGCGCTCGGGCGGAACGTGCTCGTCGCGTTCATGACCTGGGAGGGTTACAACTACGAGGATGCGATTCTCATCTCCGAGAAGATGGTGAAGGAGGACGTCTACACGTCCATTCACATCGAGGAGTACGAGATTGAGGCGCGCGACACGAAGCTCGGGCCTGAGGAGATTACCCGCGACATTCCGAACGTCGGCGAAGACGCGCTCAAAAACCTCGACGAACGCGGGATCATCCGCATTGGGGCGGAGATCACCACGAACGACATCCTCGTCGGGAAGGTGACGCCGAAGGGCGTGACGGAGCTCACGGCGGAAGAGCGGCTGTTGCACGCGATTTTCGGCGAGAAGGCCCGCGAGGTGCGAGACACGTCTCTGCGCGTGCCGCATGGCGGTGCTGGCATTGTCGTAGACGTCAAGGTGTTCACGCGCGAGAACGGCGACGAGTTGCCCGCTGGCGTGAACCAGTTGGTGCGCGTGTACGTCGCGCAGAAGCGCAAGATCTCGGAAGGCGACAAGATGGCCGGACGCCACGGCAACAAGGGCGTGGTGGCACGCATCCTGCCGGAAGAGGATATGCCGTTTTTGGAGGATGGGACGCCGGTCGAGATCGTGCTGAATCCGCTCGGCGTGCCGTCGCGTATGAATATCGGTCAGGTGCTGGAGACGCACCTGGGCATGGCCGCGAAGGTGCTGGGGCTGAAGATGGCGACGCCCGTGTTTGACGGCGCCAAGCCGGAGGACGTGTTCGAAACGCTTCGCGAGGCGGGCTTGCCTGAGGACGGCAAGCAGGTCCTGTACGACGGCCGGACCGGCGAACCGTTCGAAAACCGCGTCACCGTGGGATACGTGTACATGATGAAGCTGCACCATCTGGTGGACGACAAGATCCACGCGCGGTCCACGGGTCCGTACTCGCTCGTCACTCAGCAGCCGCTCGGAGGCAAGGCCCAGTTCGGCGGCCAGCGGTTTGGCGAGATGGAGGTCTGGGCGCTAGAGGCGTACGGCGCGGCCTACACCTTGCAGGAGCTTCTCACCGTCAAGTCGGACGACGTGGTGGGGCGCGTGAAGACGTACGAGGCCATCGTCAAGGGCGAGAACGTGCCGGAGCCAGGTGTGCCGGAGTCGTTCAAGGTGCTCATCAAGGAGCTCCAGAGCCTGGGGATGGACGTGAAGATCTTGAGCGGCGACGAGCGCGAGATCGAGATGAAGGAGATGGACGACGACGAGGACAGCCCCGACAAGCTCAATCTGAACCTGGAGTACAACGAGGTCGGCGATTGACCCTGTGCGAGACCGATACCCAGGCACGACGATTGGAGGGTGCACAAGTTGTTTGACCTGAACAACTTTGAGTTCATGAAGATTGGGCTCGCGTCGCCGGAAAAGATCCGCTCCTGGTCCCACGGCGAGGTGAAGAAGCCGGAGACCATCAACTACCGCACGCTCCGCCCGGAGAAGGAGGGGCTGTTCTGCGAAAAGATCTTCGGCCCGACGCGGGACTGGGAGTGCCACTGCGGCAAGTACAAGCGGATCCGCTACAAGGGTGTCGTGTGTGACCGCTGCGGCGTTGAGGTCACGCGGTCCAAGGTGCGCCGCGAGCGCATGGGGCACATCGAGCTGGCGGCGCCTGTCTCGCACATCTGGTTCTTCAAGGGCATCCCGAGCCGCATGGGGCTCATCCTCGACATGTCGCCGCGGGCGCTCGAGGAAGTCATCTACTTCGCGTCGTATGTCGTGACCGATCCCGGCGACACGCCGCTCGAGAAGAAGCAGTTGCTCTCGGAGAAAGAGTATCGATCCTACCGCGAGAAGTACGGCTACGCGTTCAAGGCAGGCATGGGCGCCGAGGCGATTCGCACGCTCCTGCAGGAGATCGATCTCGACCGCGAGGTCGAGATCCTGCGCGAAGAACTGCGCACGGCCCAGGGGCAGCGGCGCAACCGCGCCATCAAGCGCCTGGAGGTCATTGAGGCGTTCCGCCAGTCCGGCAATAAGCCGAGCTGGATGATCCTCGAAGCGCTGCCGGTCATTCCACCGGACCTGCGTCCCATGGTGCAGCTGGACGGCGGCCGCTTCGCCACGTCCGACCTGAACGATCTGTACCGCCGCGTCATCAACCGCAACAACCGCCTGAAGCGACTGCTCGATCTCGGCGCGCCCGACATCATCGTGCAGAACGAGAAGCGAATGTTGCAGGAGGCCGTGGACGCGCTGATCGACAACGGCCGGCGCGGTCGCCCGGTGACGGGGCCTGGCAATCGGCCGCTCAAGAGCCTGTCGCACATGCTGAAAGGCAAGCAGGGCCGCTTCCGCCAGAACCTGCTCGGCAAGCGCGTCGACTATTCTGGTCGATCCGTCATCGTGGTGGGCCCTGAGTTGCGCATGTACCAGTGCGGCCTGCCGAAAGAGATGGCGCTTGAGTTGTTCAAGCCGTTCGTCATGAAGGAACTGGTGGCGCGCGGGCTTGCGCACAACATCAAGAGCGCGAAGCGCAAGGTCGAACGCGTGTCGGACGAAGTCTGGGATGTCGTCGAGGACGTGATCAAACAGCATCCTGTGCTGTTGAACCGCGCGCCGACGCTGCACCGCTTGGGCATTCAGGCGTTCGAGCCTGTCCTTGTCGAAGGCCGCGCCATCAAGTTGCATCCTCTGGTCTGCACGGCGTACAACGCGGACTTCGACGGCGACCAGATGGCCGTGCACGTGCCGCTTTCCGCCGAGGCTCAGGCGGAGGCGCGGTTGCTCATGCTTGCCGCCCACAACATCCTGAACCCGAAGGACGGCAAGCCGGTCGTCACGCCGACGCAGGACATGGTGTTGGGATCGTACTATTTGACCATCGAGCGCGAGGGCGCGCCCGGCGAGGGCAAAGTCTTTGCGTCCGTGTCCGAGGTGGAGTATGCGCTCCATCAGCGGCTCATCACGCTGCAGTCGCGCATCGCGCTGCCGGCCAAGGCGGTTGGCAAGACGTCGTTCACGGAAAAACAAGCGAATGCGCTTCTGATCACGACGCCGGGCAAGCTCATCTTCAACAGCATCTTCCCGGCCGACTTCCCGTATCTGAACTCTGCGGCGAAGTCCAACCTGCTCGGCGGTCCGCCGGACGAGACGTTCATCTTCGAGAAGGGCGTGGACATCCGCGAGGCGATTCTCAAGCGTCCGATCCCGAAGGCCATCATCAAGAAGGATCTGGGAAACATTCTGGCCGAATGCTTCCGCCGCTACGGCACGACGATGACGGCCGAGATCCTCGACAAGGTGAAGCAGCTCGGCTTCCATTATTCGACGCTCGCCGGGATTACCATCTCGATCAGCGACATCGTGGTGCCAGAAGAGAAGAAGCGCATCATCGCCGAGGCGGAGGCCAAAGAGCACAAGCTCAAGCTTCAATATCGGCGCGGCCTCATCACGGAAGAGGAGCAGTACGTCACCTTCAGCCAGATCTGGTCGGAGGCCAAGGAGCAGATTTCGTCCATTCTCATGGAGAGCATGGACCAATTCAACCCCATTTACATGATGGCCACCTCGGGTGCGCGCGGTTCCAACTCGCAGATCACGCAGCTCGCGGGCATGCGCGGACTCATGGCGAACCCGTCGGGCGAGATCATCCAGCTGGCCATCAAGTCCAACTTCCGTGAGGGCCTGTCCGTGTTGGAGTACTTCATCTCGACCCACGGCGCGCGCAAGGGTCTCGCTGATACGGCGCTGCGCACGGCGGACTCGGGTTATCTCACGCGGCGCCTCGTCGACGTGGCGCAGGATACCATCGTGCGCGAGCACGACTGCGGCACGGACAAGGGCCTGCGCGTGATGGAAATCCGGGACGGCAGCGAAGTCATCGAAGACCTGCGCGATCGCCTGGAAGGTCGTGTCGCGTTCCAGGATGTGTACCATCCGGAGACGGGCGAGAAGATCGTCGGTAAGAATGAAATGATTGACGAGGAGGCCGCGGACAAGATTGTCGCGGCGGGCATTAAAGAAGTTACCATCCGCTCCGTCCTGACCTGCCGCACGCGCCACGGGGTGTGCCAGCTCTGCTACGGCCGCAACTTGGCGACGGGGGACATGGTCGAGGTGGGCGAAGCGGTCGGCATCATCGCGGCGCAGTCCATCGGCGAGCCGGGTACGCAGCTCACCATGCGCACGTTCCACACGGGCGGCGTGGCGGGTGACGATATCACGCAAGGTCTGCCGCGCGTACAGGAGCTCTTCGAGGCCCGCAACCCCAAGGGCCAGGCCGTGATCGCGGAGTTCGACGGCGTGATCACCGACATCCGTGAGGGCAAGGACAAGCGCGAAATCGAGCTCACTGGCGAGAGCGAGACGAAGACGTACCAGATCCCATACGGATCGCGCATTCGGGTCAGTGTCGGCCAGCAGCTGGAGGCTGGCGAAGAGCTCACGGAGGGCTCGGTGGACCCGAAGGAAATGCTGCGCGTGAAGGGCCTGCAGGGCGTGCAGAACTATCTGCTGCGCGAGGTGCAGCGCGTCTACCGTCTGCAGGGCGTGGACATCAACGACAAGCACATCGAGGTCATGATCCGGCAGATGCTGCGCAAGGTTCGCATTCTCGACGCAGGCGATACGGACCTGTTGCCGGGGACGTACGTGGATTTGTTCGAGTACGAGGCGGCCAACCGGGAGGCGCTTCTGTCCGGCAAAGAGCCTGCCGTGGCGCGCCCGGCGTTGCTCGGCATTACCAAGGCGTCGCTTGAGACGGACTCGTTCCTCTCGGCCGCGTCCTTCCAGGAGACGACGCGCGTGCTCACCGAGGCGGCCATCAAGGGCAAGGTCGACCGCCTGCTCGGCCTGAAAGAGAATGTGATCATCGGCAAGCTGATCCCGGCGGGCACGGGCATGGTGAGATATCGCAATGTCGAGCCGGAGGTCGTCCGTCCGGGCGACGCAGAAGCGGCTGCGACGGGCGAAGAGGGCGCCGAAACCGAGGCTGTCTCGAGCGCCGAATGACGGGGTTCTAGTCGCTGGGAAATTCGGGCTGTCGACCGGCGTTTGGTTGACAGCCCGGAAATCGCGATGATAGAATTCCCTAGTGTGCGTCAGCACGATGTTTTCCATTGAGGAGGATCGTGCGGTGTCCCTTGACGACATACGTCAAGCGAAGAAGAAGACCGTCGGCACCAACCAGACGCTCAAGGCGCTGAGGCAACCGTCTGGTCGCGTGGTGTGTGTGTATGTCGCGAAGGATGCCGAGCCGAGAGTGACGGAACCTGTTGTGCAGTTGGCGTCGAAGCTCGGGGTTTCGATTGAATGGGTCGACACCATGAGGCAACTCGGGGAGGCTTGCGGCATTGAGGTCGGCGCGGCGTCCGCCTGCATCCTGGCAGAGTAGCGGGGCTTCGCTGTGGCGTGTTTTTGTTTGCGGACCGATGAACCACCAGGGTCTGTGGTCTTGCGAGAGGGTCAACCGCGAGGATTGGAACACTTGAGAGGAGGTGCACGGGTGCCGACCATTAATCAATTGGTGCGCAAAGGCCGGAAGGCCGTCGTGAAGAAGTCCAAGGCGCCTGCGCTGCAATTCGGCTACAACAGCCAGACCAAGAAGCTGACCAACCTGCCGTCTCCGCAGAAGCGCGGTGTGTGCACGCGTGTGGGCACCATGACGCCGAAGAAGCCAAACTCGGCGTTGCGGAAGTATGCGCGTGTCCGCCTGACCAACACCATTGAGGTCACGGCGTACATCCCCGGTATCGGGCACAATTTGCAGGAGCACTCCGTCGTGCTGGTCCGCGGCGGTCGTGTCAAGGACCTGCCTGGTGTGCGCTACCACATCGTCCGCGGCGCGTTGGACGCGGCTGGCGTGAAGGATCGCATGCAGGGTCGCTCCAAGTACGGGGCGAAGCGGCCGAAGAAGTAAAGGTCTCACGGCTGCTTGAGGATTCTCGAACATCGCTTCGACGTTGATGACGTGCATGGAGACGTTGATGATGTCCTTGGAAAGGAGGGGGCAGTGTGCCGAGAAAGGGGCCCGTCCCAAAGCGTGACGTGTTGCCAGATCCCGTGTACAACAACAAGTTGGTGGCTCGCCTGATTAACAAGGTGATGGTCGACGGGAAGAAGGGCATCGCTGAGCGCATTGTGTACAAGGCGTTCGATATCATTCGTGAGCGCACCGGCAAGGATCCGATGGAGGTCTTTGAGGCGGCGCTGCGAAATGTGATGCCGGTGCTGGAGGTCAAGGCTCGCCGCGTGGGCGGTTCGAACTATCAGGTGCCTGTGGAGGTTCGGCCTGAGCGCCGCGTTTCGCTGGGTCTTCGCTGGCTGGTCCAGTACGCCCGTCTGCGGAACGAGAAAGGCATGGAATATCGTTTGGCCGCAGAGCTGATGGATGCTGCGAACAACACGGGCGGCGCGGTTCGCAAGCGCGAGGACACGCACCGCATGGCGGAAGCCAACAAGGCGTTTGCGCATTATCGCTGGTAATCTGACGGTTAGAAGGGAGGCGGCGCGATGGCACGCGCATTCCCGCTCGAGAAGACGCGGAATATCGGCATTATCGCTCACATCGATGCCGGTAAAACGACCACGACCGAGCGTATCCTGTTTTACACGGGCCGCGTCCACAAGATCGGCGAAGTGCACGAAGGTGCCGCGACGATGGACTGGATGGTCCAGGAGCAGGAGCGCGGAATCACCATCACGTCCGCCGCTACGACCTGTCAATGGAAGGGGCACCGCATTAACATCATCGACACGCCAGGCCACGTGGACTTTACAGTCGAGGTGGAGCGTTCGCTGCGCGTGCTCGACGGCGCGGTAGCGGTCTTCGACGCCAAAATGGGCGTCGAGCCCCAGTCCGAGACGGTGTGGCGGCAGGCTGACAAGTACCGCGTTCCTCGTATCGCCTACGTCAACAAGATGGACATCGTGGGCGCTGACTTCCTTGGGTGCGTGGAGCAGATGAAGAAGCGCCTCGGTGCCAAGGCGGTCCCGATTCAGCTGCCCATCGGCGCGGAGGATACCTTCAAGGGGATGGTCGATCTCATCGAGATGAAGGCCATCATCTATACGGACGATCTCGGCACACGCGCCGAGAACACGGACATTCCGCCTGAGTTGCAGGCGCTTGCTGAAGAGAAGCGCGCCGAGATGATTGAGGCCGTCGCCGAAGTCAACGAGGAACTCATGATGAAGTACCTCGAGGGCGAGGAGTTGACGGTCGAAGAGATCAAGGCCGGGCTGCGCGAGGGTACGTGTAAAGGGCTTCTGTTCCCCGTCTTGTGCGGTTCGTCGTACCGCAATAAAGGCGTTCAGCCCATGTTGGATGCGGTCGTGGAGTATCTCCCGGCGCCAAACGACATCCCGGCCATCAAGGGGTTCACGCCCGACGGCCAAGAAGTGGAGCGCCACTCGTCCGACGACGAGCCGTTTGCCGCACTCGCGTTCAAGATCATGAGCGATCCGTTCGTCGGAAAGCTCGCTTTCTTCCGGGTGTACTCCGGGACGCTGCAGTCGGGTTCGTACGTCTTGAACTCGACGAAGGGCAAGCGGGAGCGCATTGGGCGTATTTTGCAGATGCACGCGAATCACCGTGAGGAGATCGAGGAGGTCTACGCGGGTGACATCGCGGCTGCCGTGGGTCTCAAGGATACGACCACCGGCGACACGCTCTGCGATGAGAAGAACGTGGTGATTCTGGAGTCGATGGACTTCCCGGATCCGGTTATCTCGGTGTCTATCGAGCCGAAGACGAAGGCTGACCAGGACAAGATGGCCATCGCGCTTCAGAAACTCGCGGAGGAAGACCCGACATTCCGGACCTACACGGACCAAGAGACGGGGCAGACCATCATCCAGGGGATGGGTGAGCTGCACCTGGAGATCATCGTCGACCGCATGCAGCGCGAATTCAAGGTCGAATGCAATGTGGGCAAGCCCCAGGTGGCATACCGCGAAACGATTACGAAGCGCGTGGATCAAGAGGGGCGCTTCGTTCGGCAGTCGGGCGGACGCGGTCAGTACGGCCACGTCAAGCTCATCCTGGAGCCGCTCGAGCGCGGGCAGGGCTTCGTGTTCGAGAACAAGATCGTCGGCGGTGTGGTGCCGAAGGAATACATCCCCGCTGTCGAAGAAGGTATCCAGGAAGCCATGCGCAACGGTGTGCTGGCGGGCTACCCGCTCGTGGATATCAAGGCCACGCTGTACGATGGTTCGTACCACGAGGTCGACTCGAGCGAGATGGCCTTCAAAATCGCTGGCTCCATGGCCCTTAAGGCTGGCGCCGAGAAGGCGGACCCCATCCTGCTTGAGCCTGTCATGCGCGTCGAGGTGACGGTGCCAGAGGAGTACATGGGCGACATCCTCGGAGACATCAACGCCCGCCGCGGCCGCGTGGAAGGCATGGAGACGCGCGGCAACGCCAGCGTCATCAAGGCATACGTGCCTCTGGCTGAGATGTTTGGTTATTCGACCTCCCTGCGATCGCGCACGCAAGGGCGCGGCACGTATTCGATGGAACTCGCCTATTACGACGAGGTTCCGCGGAACGTCGCAGAGGGGATTATTAAGAAGAACAAAGGTGAATAAGGAGTGAGCTCTGGTGGCTAAGGAAAAATTTGAGCGCACGAAACCCCACGTCAACATTGGGACCATCGGCCACGTCGACCACGGCAAGACGACATTGACCGCTGCTATCACGACGGTGTTGGCCGCGAAGGGTAAGGCGAAGGCGCAGCGCTACGAGGACATCGATAAGGCTCCCGAGGAGCGCGAGCGCGGAATCACCATTAACACGGCGCACGTCGAGTACGAGACGGACAAGCGTCACTACGCGCACGTCGACTGCCCTGGTCACGCGGACTACGTGAAGAACATGATCACGGGTGCTGCACAGATGGACGGCGCCATCCTCGTGGTCTCGGCCGCGGACGGTCCGATGCCGCAGACCCGCGAGCACATCCTCCTGTCCCGTCAGGTCGGTGTTCCGTACATCGTCGTCTTCCTGAACAAGTGCGACATGGTGGACGACGAAGAGCTGCTCGATCTCGTCGAGATGGAGGTTCGCGAGCTTCTCAACGAGTATGAGTTCCCCGGCGACGAAGTTCCGGTCATCCGCGGCTCTGCGCTGAAGGCTCTCGAGGGCGACCCGCAGTGGGTGGCGAAGATCGAAGAGCTGATGAATGCGGTGGACGAGTACATCCCGACGCCGGAGCGCGACACGTCGAAGCCGTTCCTGATGCCCATTGAGGACGTGTTCACCATTACGGGTCGCGGTACGGTGGCAACCGGGCGCGTCGAGCGCGGCACCCTGAAGGTCGGCGATGAGGTCGAGATCGTCGGCCTGCGCGAGGAGCGCCGCAAGACGGTTGCAACGGGTATCGAGATGTTCCGCAAGCTGCTCGATGAGGCGCAGGCGGGTGACAACATCGGTGCGCTGCTCCGCGGCGTGGAGCGCAAGGACGTGGAGCGCGGCCAAGTGCTGTGCAAGCCGGGCAGCATCAATCCCCACACGAAGTTCGAGGCTGAGGTGTACGTCCTGACGAAGGAGGAAGGTGGCCGTCACACTCCGTTCTTCAACGGCTACCGGCCGCAGTTCTATTTCCGCACCACGGACGTCACGGGCGTGGTTCAGCTGCCGGAAGGCACCGAGATGGTGATGCCTGGCGACAACGTCTCCATGACGGTGGAGCTGATTGCTCCCATCGCTGTCGAGGAGGGTACTCGCTTCTCGATCCGCGAAGGCGGTCGCACCGTTGGTGCTGGTGTCGTCACCAAGATCCTCCAATAACGCTCAGGTGCAGCAATTCCATCAGGGTGAGCGCGCGAGAAGGCGGTCAGTAGGCCGCCTTCTCGCTTGTGGAAGAACGCCCATGTGCGCTCGTCGGAGCCTTTCGCATGGGTCACAACTCTTGTCAGGGCACAGGGCCTCTAGTATAATATCGAGCGTTGGTCTCTGAAGGCGATGAGGCGGAAGGTTGCCCATGTGTCCAGCGCCATATGGGATACCGCTGGGGGAATTTCCGCTGAGTATGTCCAACGAATTGGGCGACAAAGGAGGGAAAACATATGGCGAAGCAAAAGATCCGGATCCGCTTGAAGGCTTATGATCACACGGTGTTGGATCAGTCGGCGGAGCGCATCGTCGAAACGGCGAAACGTTCGGGTGCGAAGGTGTCCGGGCCTGTTCCGCTTCCGACGGATCGCGAGCTGTATACGATTCTTCGCGCTCCTCACAAGTACAAGGACTCGCGAGAGCAGTTTGAGATTCGCACGCACAAGCGGTTGATCGACATTCACAATCCGACGCCGCAGACGGTGGATGCGCTCATGCGCCTCGATCTGCCTTCGGGTGTGGACATCGAGATCAAGCTTTGATCATAGGGTGAAACGCGTGGATGCGTTGTAACGTGTGACGAGGAGGTGCACGCTTTGAAAGGGATTCTCGGGCGCAAACTCGGCATGACGCAGGTCTTCACGGAGGACGGAGACGTCGTGCCGGTGACGGTGATCGAGGCGGGCCCGTGCGTCGTGCTTCAGAAGCGCGTCCTGGACAAGGACGGCTATGAGGCGATTCAGTTGGGCTTTGCGGATAAGAAAGCGAGCCGGGCGACGAAGCCGGAAGTGGGTCACGCTGCGAAGGCTGGCACAGCTCCCAAGCGGTACATCCGCGAAATCCGGGGCGTGAACGTGGAGGAGTACGAGGTCGGCCAACAGGTGAAGGCGGACATTTTCGCGCCTGGCGATATCGTCGATGTGACGGGTGTATCGAAAGGTAAAGGCTTTGCGGGGCCCATTAAGCGCCACAACCAGCATCGCGGACCGATGGCGCACGGCTCGAAGTACCATCGCGGCGTGGGTTCTCTCGGCTCCATCGCGCCGAACCGCACGTTCAAGGGTCAGACCATGGCGGGGCGTATGGGCGGCGAGCGCGTGACCGTGCAAAATCTCGAGGTTGTGAAGGTTGATGCAGAGAAGAACGTGATTCTGATCAAGGGTTCTGTTCCTGGGCCCCGGAATTCGTTCGTGACGATTCGGTCTGCTGTGAAGCAACCCGTCAAGAAGTAAAGCCTGACCGAAGGGAGGAAGACGACATGCCGACAGTGGCTGTATTGAACACGGCCGGCCAGCAGGTGGGCGAGATTGAGCTGAACGAGAAGATCTTCGGCGCGCCGATCCGGCCGGATTTGATGCATATCGTGGTCCTGCAGTATCTCGCCGCTCGGCGCCGCGGGACGCACAAGACAAAGACGCGCGCGGAAGTCTCCGGTGGCGGGCGCAAGCCTTGGCGCCAAAAGGGGACAGGCCGGGCGCGGCAGGGCAGCATTCGTGCTCCGCAGTGGCGGGGTGGCGGTGTCGTGCACGGTCCGGTGCCGCGTTCGTATGCCTTTAAGGTCCCAAAGAAGGTGCGGCGCGCTGCGCTGTATAGCGCTCTGTCTTCCAAGGTGCAAGAGGGCAAAATTGTCGTGGTGGAAGGCTTGGAGTTTGAGCGGCCGAAGACGAAGGACATGGTCGGTGTGCTGCGCAACCTGAACGTGGAGAAGGCGCTCATCGTCGACGGCGAGAAGAAGCAGCCGGTCTATCTATCGGCGCGCAACATTCCCAACGTGAAGTACATGGAGGCCGCGGGTCTCAACGTGTATGAACTCCTCCGTCACGACCATCTCGTGCTGACCAAGGACGCCGTTCAGAAGGTGGAGGAGGTGTTCGCCTGATGGATCCGCGCGATTTGATCAAGCGCCCGATTATCACGGAGCGCTCGACGGAATTGATGGAAGAAAACAAGTATGTGTTTGAGGTCGATCGCCGCGCGAACAAGGTCGAGATCCGTAAGGCGATTGAGAAGTTGTTCGACGTTCAGGTGGAATCCGTCCACACGATGAACGTGCGCGGCAAGAAGAAACGGGTCGGGAAATTCGTCGGCCGTACGCCGGACTGGAAGAAGGCTATCGTGAAGCTGAAGCCCGGCTCGAAGACGATCGACTTCTTCGGCGAGTCGTGATCGCAGTCCACTGACAAGGAGGTCGTCTCGATGGGGATCAAAAAGTATCGCCCGACTTCTCCTGGCCGCCGCTTCATGTCGGTCTCGACGTTCGAAGAGATCACGACGGATAAGCCGGAGAAGTCGCTGCTCGTCCCGCTGAAAAAGAAGGCGGGGCGGAATAACCAGGGCCGCATTACCGTGCGCCATCGCGGGGGCGGTCACAAGCGGATGTACCGCATCATTGACTTCAAGCGCAACAAGGACGGCGTGCCGGCAAAGGTCGCTACCATCGAATACGATCCGAACCGGTCTGCACGCATCGCTCTGCTTCACTATCTGGATGGCGAGAAGCGCTATATCATCGCGCCGCACGGCCTCAAGGTTGGCGACGTGGTGGTCAGCGGAGAAAATGTCGATATCCGCGTCGGCAATGCGCTGCCGCTTCGGTCCATCCCGGTGGGTACCATCATCCACAACATTGAGCTCCACCCGGGACACGGCGGGCAACTGGCACGTGCGGCAGGTGCGAGCGCCCAGCTGATGGCGAAGGAGGGCGACTACGCGCAGGTCCGGCTCGCGTCGGGCGAGGTGCGGAAGATTCATCTTTCGTGCCGTGCGACCATCGGCCAGGTGGGGAACTTGGACCACGAAAACATCACACTCGGCAAGGCCGGGCGCAGCCGCTGGCTGGGACGCAGGCCGACGGTTCGCGGTTCTGCGATGAACCCGGTGGATCACCCGCACGGCGGTGGCGAAGGCAAGGCGCCGATTGGCCGCAAGTCGCCGATGTCACCTTGGGGTAAGCCGACGCTGGGCAAGAAGACGCGCAAGAAGAACCATCCGACGGATAAGTACATCGTGCGTCGCCGCACGAAGTAATTCGAAAGTCACGTTGACTTGGAAGGGAGGTCGTTCGCAGTGGGTCGTTCTCTGAAGAAGGGTCCGTTCTGTGACGCCCATCTCATGAAGAAGGTCGAGGCGCTGAACGCCTCGGGCGAGAAGAAGGTCATCAAGACGTGGTCGCGCCGCTCGACCATTTTCCCGCAATTCGTAGGGCACACGTTTGCAGTGCATGACGGTCGGAAGCATGTGCCAGTGTACGTCACCGAGGATATGGTCGGACACAAGCTCGGCGAGTTCGTCCCGACGCGCACATTTCGCGGACACGCCGGGGATGAGAAGTCGTCGCGCTCGCGCTGACGTGATAGGAGCATACTGGGGCGGCTGGTAGAGCCCAGCCCCAAACGAAGGAGGTCGTGTCATGGCATCGACGCAGTCGGAAACGCGGACGGCTCGGGCGGTTGCCCGCTATCTTCGCATCGCTCCGCGGAAGGCTCGCCTTGTAGTCGATCTGGTGCGCGGGAAGAACGTGCAAGAGGCGCTCGCCATCCTGAAGTTCACGCCGCGAGCAGCGTCCCCGTTGGTGGAAAAGGTGCTTCGATCCGCGATGGCCAACGCGGAAAACAATCACAATATGGACGTCGATAAGCTCTACATCAAGGAGATCTACGTCGACGAGGGGCCGACGCTGAAGCGCTGGCATCCCCGCGCTCAGGGCCGTGCCTTCAGCATCTTTAAGCGCACGAGCCATATCACCGTCGTCCTGGCGGAACGGTAAGGAGGGATTGCCTGCATGGGGCAAAAAGTCAACCCAATCGGCCTTCGGATTGGGATCATCCGGGACTGGGAAGCGAAATGGTACGCCAATAAGAAGGATTATCAGGAGCTCCTCCACGAGGACCTGAAGATCCGGAACTATGTCATGGAGCGCCTGAAAGATGCGGCGATTGGTTCGGTCGAGATTGAGCGCGCGGCGAATCGGATCAACGTGACGATTCACACAGCGAAGCCAGGTATGGTCATTGGCAAGGGCGGTCAGGAGGTCGACGCGCTGCGCAACGAATTGAACAAGCTGACCGGCAAGCGCGTCCACATCTCGATTTCGGAGATCAAGCAGCCGGATCTGTGCGCGAAACTGGTGGCGGAGAGCATTGCGCAGCAGCTTGAACGTCGCGTGGCGTTTCGCCGTGCGATGAAGCAAGCGATCCAGCGGTCGATGCGCGCAGGCGCGAAGGGCGTCCGCGTCCAGGTTTCTGGCCGGTTGGGCGGCGCTGAGATTGCTCGCACGGAAGGCTACGTGGAGGGGACGGTTCCTCTGCAGACGCTGCGAGCGGACATCGACTACGCGCTGGCGGAGGCGCATACCACGTACGGCCGCATCGGCGTAAAAGTCTGGATTTACCGGGGAGAAGTGTTGCCGAAGCGGAAGAACGCCCAGGCGGAGGCGGCTTCTGAAGCGGTTCAAGGAGGTTGATGGACCATGTTGATGCCAAAGCGCGTGAAGTACCGCAAGGAGCATCGCGGTCGCCTGAAGGGACGCGCGAAGGGCGGACGGACAGTCGCGTTTGGCGATTATGGGCTGGTAGCGCTCGAGCCCGCCTGGGTGACGAACCGGCAGATCGAGGCCGCCCGTATCGCGATGACGCGCTACATGCGCCGCGGTGGCAAGGTGTGGATCAAGATCTTTCCGTCCAAGCCCGTGACGAAAAAGCCGGCTGAGACCCGTATGGGTAGCGGTAAGGGCTCGCCGGAGATGTGGGTTGCTGTTGTGAAGCCGGGCCGCGTGTTGTTCGAAGTGGCCGGGGTGAGTGAAGAAGTGGCGCGCGAAGCAATGCGCCTTGCCGCGCACAAGCTGCCGATCAAGTGCAAGTTCGTGACTCGTGAAGAAGTGGGTGGTGACGCGAATGAAGGCAACTGAGCTTCGGAGTCTGAGTGACGAGGAGCTGAAGGCCCGCATCGACGGGCTGAAGGACGAGTTGTTCAACCTCCGCTTCCAACTCGCTACGGGTCAATTGGAGAACCCCATGCGCATTCGGCAGGTTCGCAAGGATATCGCGCGCGCAAAGACGATCCTGCGCCAACGCGAGTTGGGCATCGGCTGAGAAGGGAGGTTCTTTGTGATGGCGGAGAATGAGCGCAAACAGCGCAAGGTGCGCGTCGGCAAGGTGGTAAGCGACAAGATGGACAAGACCATCGTGGTAGCCGTCGAAGAGCGCGTGATGCACCCGCTCTACGGCAAAACGGTTCGGCGTACGAAGAAGTTTAAGGCGCACGACGAGAACAACGAGGCGAAGATCGGCGACGTCGTTCGGATTATGGAGACGCGGCCGCTCAGCAAGGAGAAGCGTTGGCGTTTGGTCGAGATTGTGGAACGCGCGGAGATTGTCTGATCGAGGCGCCTGCTGAAGGGAGGATATGGCGATGATTCAACCGCAAACGCGGCTTGTGGTTGCTGACAACTCGGGCGCAAAGGAGATCATGTGCTTCCGCGTGCTCGGCGGTTCCAATCGCAAATACGCGAACATCGGCGACGTGATCGTGGCGTCCGTCAAGAGTGCAACACCCGGGGGCGTTGTCAAGAAGGGTGACGTCGTGAAGGCGGTCATCGTTCGGAGTAAGCGTGGGATTCGCCGGAGCGACGGCTCGTATATCCGATTTGACGAGAATGCTGCTGTGATCATCCGCGATGACAAGAGCCCGCGCGGGACGCGTATCTTTGGTCCGGTCGCGCGCGAGTTGCGCGATCGCGACTTCATGAAGATCATCTCGTTGGCACCCGAGGTGCTGTGACCGGAAGGCCGGAAGGAGGGGGTGTGACCGTGCCAAAGCTGCGTGTGAAGACCGGCGATAAAGTGGTCGTGATCGCAGGCAAGGACAAGTCGAAGCAGGGGCGAATCCTGAAGGTGTATCCGAAGGAGGGCCGTGTGGTCGTCGAAGGCGTGAACATCGTGAAGCGCCACACGAAGCCGAATCCACAGCATCCCGAGGGTGGGATTGTGGAGAAAGAGGCCCCCATTCACGTGTCGAACGTGATGATTGTGGATCCGAAGACGGGCGAGCCCACGCGCGTGGGGTATAAATTCCTCGAGGACGGGCGTAAGGTCCGGTACGCGAAAAAGTCTGGCGAAATCCTTGACTGAGTAGCCAGGTGAAAGGAGGGAACAGCGTTGGCTCGTTTGTTGGAGAAATACCGGACCCAAGTGGTTCCGGCACTGATGAAGCAGTTCAACTACAAAAATCCGCTGCAGGTTCCGCGGCTTGAGAAGATTGTGATCAACATGGGGCTCGGCGAGGCGACGCAAAACCCGAAGGTGATCGACGCGGCGGTGGAAGACCTGCGCGCCATCTCGGGACAGCAGCCGGTCGTCACGCGGGCGAAAAAGTCGATTGCAGGTTTCCGCCTGCGTCAGGGCATGCCCATCGGCGTGAAGGTCACGCTGCGTGGGGAGCGGATGTATCATTTCCTGGATAAGCTGATGAATCTCGCGCTTCCGCGCGTTCGCGACTTCCGCGGCGTGTCGCCGCGTTCGTTCGACGGCCGAGGGAACTACACGCTAGGCCTGCGCGAGCAGTTGATCTTCCCGGAAATCGACTACGACAAGATCGATAAGGTCCGCGGTCTGGAAGTCGTGATGGTCACGACTGCGAAGACGGACGAAGAAGCGCGCGCGCTTTTGACCGAACTGGGAATGCCGTTCCGCCAGTAATGGAGAGGGAGGTCCTACGGTGGCCAAGAAGTCGATGATTATCAAGGCGCAGCGGAAGCCGAAGTTCAGCACCCGCGCGTACACACGGTGCCGCATCTGCGGTCGGCCGCACTCGGTGTACCGCAAGTTTGGCGTGTGCCGCATCTGCTTCCGCGAGCTGGCATACAAGGGACAGTTGCCTGGCGTCAAGAAGGCCAGTTGGTAATCGGGAAGTGGAAGGAGGCGAGCTCGCATGATGACGGATCCGATTGCAGATATGCTCACGCGTATTCGCAACGCGAACCTCGTTCGCCACGAGAAGGTAGAGGTTCCGGCTTCGAAGGTGAAGCGTGCGATCGCGGAGATCTTGAAAAACGAGGGCTACATCCGGGACGCCGAGTACATCCAGGACGGCCCGCAAGGCACCATCCGGCTGTTCCTGAAGTACGGAAAGAACAATGAGCGCGTGATCACCGGTCTGAAGCGAATTTCGAAGCCGGGTCGCCGCGTGTACGTGGG
Source organism: Alicyclobacillus acidocaldarius subsp. acidocaldarius Tc-4-1 (assembly GCF_000219875.1). NCBI lineage: Bacteria > Bacillati > Bacillota > Bacilli > Caryophanales > Alicyclobacillaceae > Alicyclobacillus > Alicyclobacillus acidocaldarius. The sequence continues at coordinate 2,867,403 of NC_017167.1, read as the reverse complement.
TCATGAGGACCTGCCGCGCGTTCTGGGCGGACTTGGAATCGCGATTATCTCGACGTCGAAGGGGATCATGACGGACCGCGAAGCGCGAAAGCTTGGCATCGGCGGCGAGGTCATCTGTTACGTGTGGTAAGTCGGGACGACGGGAGGTGCAGGAAATGTCTCGTATTGGTCGCAAGCCCATTCCGATCCCGGCAGGGGTCGAAGTGTCGGTCAACGGCACGGAAGTGACGGTGAAAGGGCCCAAGGGCCAGCTCACGCGCCGCGTGCACCCAGAGATGAGGGTCATCGTGGAGGACAATCAGGTCATCGTGGAGCGCCCGTCCGATGAGAAGCTGCATCGCGCACTGCACGGCACGACGCGCAGCGTGATCGCCAATATGGTGGAAGGCGTGACGAACGGGTACACGAAGAGCCTGGAGCTGGTGGGCGTCGGTTATCGCGCGGCGAAGCAGGGCAACAAGGTGACGCTGTCCGTTGGGTTTTCTCACCCGGTGGACCTCCCGCAGGTGGAGGGCATCGAGGTGGAGGTGCCGGCGCAGAACAAGATCGTCGTCCGGGGCATCGACAAGGAGCTCGTCGGCATTTACGCGGCAAAAGTCAGGTCCATCCGGCCGCCCGAGCCATACAAGGGCAAAGGCATTCGTTACGAAGGGGAAAACGTGCGGCGCAAGGTCGGTAAGACCGGTAAGAAGTGATGCCGGCGGCTGCGCCGCGTGAGCAAAGGAGTGAACAGCGTGATTACGAAGCCAAACCGCAACGAAACGCGCAAGCGGCGTCACGTGCGGGTTCGGGCCAAGGTGTTCGGAACGCCCGAACGGCCGCGGCTGAACGTGTTCCGGTCGAATAAGCACATCTACGCGCAGCTGATCGACGACACCATTGGGCACACCATCGCGGCTGCATCGAGCCTGGAGAAGGGCTTCGAGGGCAACGGCGGCAATGTGGAAGGTGCGCGCAAGGTCGGACGCATGATCGCGGAGCGCGCGCTTGCGAAAGGCTACAAGAAGGTCGTGTTCGACCGCGGCGGATACCTGTACCACGGGCGCGTGCGGGCGCTTGCAGACGCTGCACGTGAAGCGGGGCTTGACTTCTAAACAAGAGGGAGGAAGGTGTACACGTGCGCATTGACCCGAATCAATTGGAGTTGACGGAGCGGGTTGTCCATGTGAACCGCGTGGCCAAGGTCGTCAAAGGCGGACGGCGCTTTTCGTTCTCGGCGCTCGTGGTGGTGGGCGACGGCCAAGGGCATGTGGGCGCGGGCCTCGGCAAGGCGCAAGAGGTTCCGGATGCCATTCGCAAGGGCATTGAGGATGCGAAAAAGCATCTCATCGAGGTGCCCATCCGGAAGACGACCATTCCGCACGAGGCGCTCGGCCACTTTGGCGCAGGGAAGGTCCTCATCAAGCCGGCCCCGGGCAGCGGCGTGATCGCAGGTGGACCGGTGCGCGCCGTCCTCGAGTTGGCTGGTATCAAGGATATCGTCACCAAGTCGCTTGGGTCGAACAACCCCATCAACATGGTGCATGCGACCATCGACGCGCTGAAGCAGCTGAAGCGGCCGGAGGAAGTCGCGCGGCTTCGCGGAAAGTCGCTTGAAGAGATTCTGTGAAGAGGAGGCGTACACGGTGGCGAAGAAGCTTGCAATTCGGCTCGTTCACAGCCCCAACGGACGCCAACCCGTGCAGCGCAAGACGGCCGCGGCACTTGGGTTCCGCAAGTTGTACCAGACAGTCGTGCGGGAGGACACGCCGGTCATTCGCGGCATGGTGAACCGCATTCGTCATTTGGTTGAAGTGACTGAGGTCGACGAGTAAGAGGGGGGTGTGACGGATGAAACTGCATGAGCTGAAGCCCGCTGAAGGTTCCAAGCACCGCAAAAAGCGCGTGGGCCGCGGCACGAGCTCCGGACACGGGAAGACGTCCACGCGCGGCACGAAGGGCCAGTGGGCGCGATCCGGCGGTGGCGTTCGCCCGGGATTCGAAGGTGGTCAGACGCCGCTGTTCCGGCGCCTGCCGAAGCGCGGGTTCACCAATGCCCGCTTCAAAAAGGTGTATGCGACGGTCAATGTGGATCGCCTGAACGTCTTCCCCGCCGGGACGGTGGTGACGCCGGAGCTGTTACTCGAGCGCCGGATCATTCGCGAACCGCTAGACGGTCTCAAGATTCTCGGCAAGGGCGAGTTGCAGGTGAACCTGACGGTGAAAGCCCACGCGTTCTCATCCTCGGCGCAGGCGAAGATTGAGGCCGCGGGTGGCACCGTCGAGGTGATCTGACGTGTGGCAGGCCATCGCCAACCTATGGCGTCTGAAGCACCTGCGCAAACGGATCCTGTTCACGCTGATGGTTCTTGCCGTGTACCGGATTGGGACCTACATTCCGGTGCCCGGCATGAACGTGAGCGCCTTGAATGCGGGAGCCGGAAACAACGCGCTGTTCAGCTTGTTGAACATGTTTTCCGGCGGCGCATTCTATCGCTTTTCGATCTTCGCGATGAGTGTCACGCCGTACATCACCGCGTCGATCATCGTCCAGTTGTTGCAGTCGGGCGTGATCCCGCGGTTTGAGGAGTGGCAGAAAGAGGGCGAGTCAGGGCGGCAGAAGCTGACCCAGGTCACCCGCTATCTGACCGTGGCTCTCGGTCTGATGCAGGCCGCGGGCTTCACGTATATGTTTGCGCGATCAGGGCTTTTGCTGCCGGGGGCCAACAACTGGTGGTCGTACGTCGTGATTGTCGTCACGCTGACGGCCGGTGACACGCTTCTCATGTGGTTCGGCGAGATGATCACGGAGAAGGGCGTCGGCAACGGCATCTCGCTTCTCATTTTCACGAGCATCCTGTCTCGCTTCTCGACTCTCGGGCAAGAGGTTTACGCCAACTGGTTCATGAATCAGTCTGGCCACCTCTTTCTCGGGATCTTGAAGACGCTGATCCTCATCGCGGGGATCGTCGTCATCTTCGCGCTGATCGTGTTTGTCCAGCAGGCGGAACGAAAGATTCCGGTGCAGTACGCGAAGCGCGTGGTGGGGCGGACGGTGTATTCGGGCCAGCAGTCGTACATCCCCATCAAGTTGCTCGCGGCTGGCGTGATCCCGGTGATTTTCGCCATTTCGCTTCTGTTTCTGCCGTATACGATCGCGTCGTACTTTCAATCGCATCACTGGGCCGAGTTCATTCTGCGCTATCTGAGCCCGCAGACCGGGTGGTTTATGGGCGCGGAAGTGATTCTCATCATCTTGTTCACGTTCTTCTACACGCACGTTCAGATCAACCCGCAACAGCTGGCGGAGCAACTGCAGAAGCATGCGGGCTTCATTCCTGGCGTGCGGCCAGGCCATGAGACCGAGATGTACATCGTGAAGGTGATCAACCGGGTCACCGTGTTCGGTTCCGTGTTCCTGGGCGTGATTTCCGTATTGCCGTTCATTCTTCTGGGCGCCATGAACCTCACCGACTACAACATTCAAGGCACGTCGCTCATTATTCTTGTCGGCGTTGCGCTGCAGACGATGCAGCAGATGGAAGGCCAACTGCTCCAGCGCCAGTACCGGGGATTCATCCGCGAGTGACAGTGCATGCCCACGTCGTTCGCGCAAGGAGGGGATGTCCGTGCAGGTCATTTTGATTGGATTGCCGGGCGCCGGAAAGGGAACGCAGGCCGCGAAGATTCAAGCGGAGTTCGGCATTCCCCACGTCTCGACGGGAGACATGTTTCGGCAAGCTATCGCGTCAGGGACCGATCTCGGCCGACAAGTGAAGGCGTATCTCGACTCCGGGCGCTTGGTGCCTGATGAGACCACTGTCGCGGTGGTGCGCGACAGGCTGCAGAAGCCGGACGCGGAGAAAGGGTTTCTGCTCGATGGCTTCCCGCGGACGGTTCCGCAGGCGCGGGCACTCGATGACCTGCTTCAGGAGCTGGGAAAGCCGCTCGACTGCGTCCTGTACATCCACGTCGACCCTTCGGTGCTCAAGGAACGCTTGACGGGGCGCCGCATATGTCGGTCCTGTGGGGCGACGTACCACGTGAAGTTCCAGCCGCCGAAGGTAGAAGGGATCTGCGACGTGTGCGGCGGCGAGCTTTACCAACGCCCCGACGATTCCGAGGAGGCGGTCGCGACTCGCCTTGAGCAGTTCAAGCAGACGGAACCCCTCATTGCGTACTATGAGGAGCGGGGACTGCTCAAGCGGATCGACGGGGAGCAGCCGATCGAGAAGGTACACGAGGACGTCGTCGCGGCCCTGGCCCCGTTTAAGAGGTGAAGAAGAGCGCGATGGGTGCACCTCGGGAACTCCCTCCGATCGGTTCGTACGTCGAGGTGATCCAAGGGCGGGACGCAGGTCTCGTCGCGGTGGTCCTCGCCCACGAGGGCGACCGATTCGTGCGCATTGCCGACGGTGACGTGCGCCGCGTCGAGAAGCCCAAGAAGAAAAATGTCGCCCATGTTCGGAGAATTCATCGGATGGCTGAAGGCATTGCCCAGAAGCTCATGGAAGGCGGCCGCGTGACGAATGCGGAACTCCGCCACGCGGTGAGAATGTTGTTGGAGGCGCAAACGGCAAACGGACAAGAACGTGAACAAGGGGGGACATGTGATGGCAAAGGACGATGTGATTGAAGTCGAAGGCACGGTCATCGAACCGCTGCCGAACGCGATGTTCCGCGTGGAGCTGGAGAACGGGCACAAGGTGCTGGCGCACGTGTCGGGGAAGATCAGGATGCACTACATTAAGATCCTCCCCGGCGATCGCGTCACAGTTGAGTTGTCGCCGTATGATCTGACCCGTGGCAGGATTACGTACCGCTACAAGTAATGGAGTGCTGGCATTCGCGGAGTCGTTGCGGTATGATACCGCAAGTGGAGGAGGGGTAAGAGTGAAAGTCCGTCCTTCCGTCAAGCCCATGTGCGAGAAATGCAAAGTGATTCGCCGCAAGGGCAACGTGATGGTGATCTGCGAGAACCCAAAACACAAGCAGCGCCAGGGCTGACCATAGGAACCGCCACGGCGGGGTTCGTTCGGGGCTTCCACGAAGACAGCGCGGCTGGTCCTTCCACGCGACCTGCGGCTGCATCGCACATGCGCCCGCGGGTGAGCGTGAAGGGACTGTCTTCGTGTTTGCATACAAATCACTGATGGAGTCGCTGGACTGGGCAGAACACGCGAGGCGCGGTCCTGTACAAGCCCAGCGCGGACCAAGCACATTGGAGGTGCAGTCTGTACATGGCACGTATTGCCGGCGTCGACTTGCCGCGCGATAAGCGCGTCGAGATCGGACTGACGTACATCTACGGCATCGGCCGCACGACGTCCAACAAGATCCTCGCGGCCACGGGCATTGATCCGAACAAGCGTGTCCGGGATCTCACCGAGGACGAAGTGGTTCGGTTGCGCGAAGAGATCGAGCGCAACTACAAGGTCGAGGGCGATCTTCGCCGAGAAGTGGCGATGAACATCAAGCGGCTGATCGATATCGGCTGCTATCGGGGTATCCGTCACCGCCGCGGGCTGCCAGTGCGCGGGCAGCGCACGAAGACGAATGCGCGCACGCGGAAAGGTCCGCGTCGCACGGTCGCAGGCAAGAAGAAGTAATCTCTGGAGGTGTCATCGTTGGCAAACAAGGTCACCAAGCGCCGTGGCTCGTCGACGAGTGCTCGCCCGCGCCGCCGCGATCGGAAGAACATCGAGGTGGGCGTGGCCCACATCAAGTCGACGTTCAACAATACCATCGTGAGCATCACGGACCCGGCTGGCAACGTGATCTCGTGGGCATCTGCCGGCACGGTGGGCTTCAAGGGATCGCGCAAGAGTACGCCGTATGCTGCGCAGCTCGCAGCTGAGGCGGCGGCGCGTTCCGCCATGGAGCACGGGATGAAGTCTGTCGAGGTGTTGGTGAAGGGCCCGGGTGCCGGCCGTGAGGCTGCGATTCGCTCGCTTCAGGCAGCAGGGCTTGAGATCACCGGAATTCGAGACGTCACGCCCATCCCGCACAATGGGTGCCGTCCGCCGAAGCGCCGCCGCGTCTGACGAGGCGTTGGGATTCACGGGCTGACCAGGTATAACAACTATTGGAGGTGTCCATCCTAGAATGGCAAGGTATACAGGGCCCGTGTGCCGTCTGTGCCGCCGCGAGGGCATCAAGCTCTACCTGAAAGGTGAGCGATGCTTCAGCGAGAAGTGCGCTGTCGACAAGCGGCCGTACGCACCGGGACAACATGGACAAGGTCGCAAGCGCACCACGGAATACGGCATGCAGCTGCGGGAGAAGCAAAAGGCTCGCCGTTACTACGGGGTGCTGGAGAACCAATTTGAACGTTATTACGAGGAGGCCGCTCGCCGTCGCGGGGTGACAGGTGAGACGTTGCTCCAGCTGCTCGAGAGCCGCCTGGATAATGTCGTGTACCGGCTTGGCTTTGCGGCGTCCCGCGCGGAGGCTCGCCAGTTGGTGCGCCATGGTCACATTCAGGTGAACGGCCGGCGTGTAGACATTCCTTCGTTCCTGGTGAAGGAGGGCGACGTCGTGTCGGTTCGCGAGAAGAGCCGCGACAACGCCCGCCTGAAGGAACTCGCCGAACTCATTCCGAGCCGCACCATCCCGGCTTGGCTCGAGCTCGACGCCGAAAACTGGACGGCGAAGGTTTTGCGCCGCCCTGCGCGCGACGAGATCGACGCCCCGGTGCAGGAGCAGCAGATCGTCGAGTTCTACTCTCGTTAATGCGGGGTGAACGCTGGATCGTCTAGCCAGCTCCGAGCGTCGACGAGTACCACTCCCAAGGAGGATTAGGAATGATCGAGATAGAGAAGCCGCGGATCGAGATTGTGGAGCAAACCGGCGACTACGGGAAGTTCGTGTGCGAACCGCTGGAGCGCGGCTACGGGACGACGCTCGGCAACTCACTGCGCCGCATCCTGTTGTCTTCTATCCCGGGGGCAGCGGTGCGGTCGGTGAAAATTGAGGGCGTGCTGCACGAGTTCTCCACGATTCCTGGAGTCGTCGAGGATGTCACCGAGATCATTCTCAATCTCAAACGGCTCTCGTTGAAAATTCATTCCGACGAGGAGAAGACGCTGATCATCGACGCCGTGGGCCCGGGAGTGGTGACGGCTGGCGACATCCGCGCGGATTCGGACGTCGACATCATGAATCCTGACCTGCACATCGCGACGCTGACCGAGGGCGCGCGCATCTACATGGAGATGCGCGCCGGCCGGGGGCGCGGATACGTGCCGGCACACCGCAACAAGCCGGAGGAGCAGGAGATTGGGCTCATTCCCATCGACTCGCTGTACTCGCCCATCTCGCGCGTGAACTTCTCTGTGGAGAACACGCGCGTGGGTCAGATCACGGACTACGACAAACTCACGCTCGAGGTGTGGACGGACGGAAGCGTGGCGCCGGACGAGGCGGTCTCGATCGGAGCAAAGATTCTGACGGAACACTTGATGCTGTTTGTCGGTCTGACGGATCGGGCGCGGGACACGGATCTCATGGTCGAAAAGGAGAACGCGCACAACGACAAGATCCTCGACATGCCGATTGAGGAGCTAGACCTGTCGGTGCGCTCGTACAACTGCCTGAAGCGCGCGGGCATCAACACGGTGGCGGAGCTCTGCGCGAAGTCGGAAGAAGAGATGATGAAGGTCCGCAACCTCGGCCGGAAATCGCTTGAGGAAGTGGTCGAGAAGTTGCATGCCCTTGGGCTTAGCTTGCGCAAGGACGACTGAGCGATTCGCAGCAAGGGAGGGAGACGCATGGCATATCGCAAGTTGAATCGGACCTCTTCGAGCCGCAAGGCGCTGTTTCGCAGCCTTGTGACGGATCTGTTCCTCTACGAGCGCATTCAGACCACCGAAGCCAAGGCCAAGGAACTGCGCTCCATCGCGGAGAAAATGATCACGCTGGCGAAGCGCGGGGACCTGCATTCGCGCCGCTTGGTGGCCCGTTACGTGCGGCGTGAAAAGCTGTCGCCGCTCGGCGAGGGACCGGACGCCATTCAGAAGCTGTTTGGAGACATCGCGCTGCGTTACAAGGACCGCAACGGCGGGTACACGCGCATCGTGAAGGTGGGCCCGCGCCGCGGTGACGCTGCGCCGATGGTCGTGATCGAACTCGTGTGAGGGTGGGGCGTGTGAGCCGTGGGCGCCGCATACGACTCGTGTTGGGCTATGACGGGTCGGGCTTCCACGGCTTTGCCCGTCAAGAAGGGCTTCGCACGGTGCAAGGCGTGCTGGAAGACGAGCTGCGCCGCATGCTTGGCGTGGAGATCCCGGTCGAAGGCTCGGGCCGGACGGACAGGGGCGTGCACGCGCGCGCTCAGGTCGTGCACTTTGACCTGCCCTATGGCCCGACTGCGGACCGCATGGTGCACGTCTTGCGCCGGCGCCTGCCTGCGGATTTGCTGCCCCGAGATGCCGACGAGGTGGACGAGCGGTTCCACGCCCGCTTTTCCGTCGTCCGAAAGACCTACCGGTACACGCTGGATTTGGCCCGTCTGCCGAGCCTCTACTGGTACCGATTCAGCTGGCATCATCCAGAACCGCTCGATCTCGCCGCGATGCAAGAGGCGGCGTGTTATCTCCTGGGTGAGCACGACTTCACCTCGTTCTGTGCGGCCGAGGCGCCCCAGCGGGATAAGGTGCGCCGGATCGATCGCATCGAGTTCCTGCGGGACGGATCGCGCCTCCACATCGAATTCGAGGGGAACGGATTCTTGCAATACATGGTGCGGATCTTGGTCGGCACCCTGGTCAAGGTCGGCCGTGGCAAGGAGAGGCCGGATCGCATTCCCGTCATCTTAGAGGCCCGGGACAGGCGGCTGGCCGGCGAGACGGCGCCGCCGCACGGTTTGTGTCTGTGGAACGTGGAGTATCCGCCAGAGTACGGCGGGAAAGTCATTGATCTGGATGCCGATTTATAATAAAATTGTGCAGGTATTTGACCCACTCGATTCCCCCGTTCCATCGGTAGGTCAAATTGCATCGTTCGGAGGGAACGTTGATGCGTACGACATACATGGCGAAGCCCGGCTCGGTCGAGCGCAAGTGGTACGTCATTGATGCCACGGGCTGGCGCGTGGGCCGCTTGGCGACGCAGATTGCAATGATTTTGCGAGGCAAGCATAAGCCGGAGTTCACGCCTCATGTTGACACGGGCGATTTTGTCATCGTCGTGAATGCAGACAAGGTTGTGTTCACGGGCCGCAAGCTGGATCAAAAGAAGTATTACCGCCACTCCGGTTACCCGGGCGGTCTCAAGGTTACGACGGCGCGAACCCTGTTGAACACGCATCCGGAGCGCGTGCTGTACTACGCTGTCCGCGGCATGTTGCCGCACAACTCGCTCGGCCGTCGTCAATTGAAAAAGCTGCACATCTATGCGGGACCTGAGCATCCGCATGCGGCGCAAAAACCGATTCCGTTCGTACCCGGCGAGACGCGGGAGTAAAGGAGGGGCTGCAACTTGGCAAGCGTTCAATACTGGGCTGTGGGCCGTCGCAAGACCTCCGTCGCTCGCGTGCGCCTTCTTCCGGGCGACGGCAAGATTGTGGTGAACAAGCGGCCGATGGACGAGTACTTCGGGCTCGAGTCGCTCAAGCTGATTGTCAAGCAACCGCTGTTGCTCACGGATACAATGGGCCAGTACGACGTGTACGTGAACGTGCGCGGCGGGGGGATCTCCGGTCAGGCGGGTGCCATCCGTCACGGCATCGCTCGCGCGCTGCTGAAAGTGGATCCGAATCTGCGCCCGACGCTCAAGCGTGCAGGACTCCTGACTCGCGATGCGCGTATGAAGGAGCGCAAGAAATACGGGCTCAAGGCTGCCCGTCGTGCACCGCAGTTCTCGAAGCGCTGAATTGCGACACGCGGCGGCGCGTTGTGTTGGAAAGGCTGTTCCTGTCCCGGTGTCACGGGGATGGGGACAGCCTTTTTGCGGTTTGACGGCGTCGCGCGTCCCAGGTCGCCACTGCGCTTGCGCATCGCATAGCTGGCCTACCCTTCCACGAGGGCCGCGCCTCATGATCTGGCGCCTTGCTGCGCACACTGAGGGCAGCATGTTGCGCCGGAGGGGGCATGATCATGCACGGGAAGCACAGGCACGTGCCGCTCGCGTTCGCCGCGATGGCGATGCTCGTGGGGGCGACCTCTCTCGCGGTACCTGTACAGGATGCGCGGGCGGCATGGTTTCGTCCGCTTCAGCATAGGGTGAATCCAGGGATACAAGCGACCGGCATCCAGGGCAAAGTCATTGTCGTGGATCCTGGCCATGGCGGCCGCGACTCCGGGGCGCGCGGTGTCGGCGGCATTGAGGAGAAGGACATCACCCTCTCGGTGGCACTTAAGCTCGCGCGCTACCTGCAACAGGGCGGCGCCATGGTCGTCATGACGAGGAGTACGGATACGGATCTCGCTACAGAGCGCGATCGCGCCATGAGACAGCGCCATCTGGGCGATCTTCGCGGCCGGTTGAATGTGGTTCGCCGCCAGCGCGTCGACGCCTTTGTTTCGATTCACTGCAACAGCGCACCATCTCCCGACTGGCGCGGCGCTCAGGTCCTGTACCTGAAGACCAATCCACACGCCAAGCAGCTCGCGACCGTCATGCAGGAGACGTTCAGATCGGAGTTGCTGCCAACGCACCGCGACGTGCAGTCGAATCGGACGCTGTTTTTGCTCAAGCGAATTGAAGGGCCGACCGTCTTGGCGGAAATCGGATTTGTGTCAAACCCAGAGGAGGCGCGCGCGCTCACCACGGAGGCGTATCAGGAGCGCGTGGCCTTCGCCATGTACCAAGCCTTGGTCCGCTACTTCAGCGATCCGGCCGCTCAGCAGGTGCCGGAAGACGGCGGCTGAACGCAGCGCACGGGAGGGGTAAGCTTGCGGCGGCGAAGATGGGTAGGGCTCGTGGCCATAGCCATCGGGGGACTCGGTCTCATGGCTTGGTCGCCCTTGGTCGCCGACTTCGTCGGGCGCCCAGCCTCCGCCGCTCGCGCGGAGACATCGTCTGGCCATGCGCTTCCGCTCGTGCTCAAACGGGCGCCCTTCGACTGGGAAGGGCGCCCTGTCTACATCCTGACCAATCGATCCGCCATCGTCCTCCAGCACCTCGTCATCCGGAGCTGGGAGGGGGATCTCTTGCCTCTTCTCTACATCGGCGTGCAGCCCCCGTCGTCCGTGCCGATCCGCCCGCTTGCCCATCCGCCTTACGCGCTCGATCCCGGCTGGTCTGCATGGTTCGTGGGACAAAAACAGCCGCGGCCCCGCTACGTCATCAACTGGCTGGACCAAGGTGTGAACGCTTACCAGGTCGTCTCCGCGCGTTTGGTTTCCCCCGCCTGATGATGTACACTAAACGCAGCGTCGCGTGTGTTTTTCGAGGTGTGTACGGACAAGGAGGTTTTTCGATAGATGGTGACTCGCGAGCAGGTCATCGAAGCGCTCCGGGACGTGAAGGATCCGGAGGTCGGCCGCAGTATCGTGGAGTTGGATATGGTGCCGTCGGTCGAGATCGAAGGCGGCAAGGTCACCGTGGACGTGCTGCTTACCATCCGCGGTTGCCCGCTATCGAACGTCATTGAACGGGAGATCCGGGAGCGTCTGTCGCAACTCGACGGTGTGACCGAGATTGAGGTACGCGTGGGTCACATGACGGACGAACAGCGCGCGCAGTTCGCCGCCAAGGTGCGCGGCATGGGACGTGCGAACGCCGAAGCGCAGCAGGCGGAGCTGCCACCCATCTTGCGCCAGCAGGGGCGCCAGTTCCTCGCCATCGCCTCTGGCAAGGGAGGCGTCGGCAAGTCCACCGTGACCGCCAACCTGGCCGTAGCCCTTGCGCGAAAGGGCTATCGGGTGGCGCTCATCGACGCGGACATCTACGGCTTCAGCATTCCGGTGATCTTCGGCATTGAGGGCGTGAAGCCAGCGACCATTGAGGATCTCATCATGCCCGTACAGGCTGAGGGCGTGAAGATCATGTCCATGCAGTTCTTCGTGCCTGAGAACACGCCCGTCGTGTGGCGCGGTCCGATGCTGGGCAAGATGCTGCGCAGCTTCTTCGGGCAAGTTCACTGGGGCGAGGTGGACATCGTACTGCTGGACCTGCCCCCCGGCACAGGGGATGTGGCGCTGGATGTGCACACGCTTCTGCCGCAGAGCAAGCAGCTCATCGTCACCACTCCGCAGGCTGCCGCGGCGGAGGTGGCGGTGCGCGCGGGCCTGATGGGCGTGCGCACGAACCACCAGGTCATCGGCGTGGTCGAAAACATGGCCTACTTCGTGTGCGACTCGTGCGGGGAGACCGCGTACCTGTTTGGACGGGGCGGTGGCGAACGCGTGGCTGCGGCGCTCAACACCACCCTCCTCGCTGAGATTCCGATTGCCAATCAGGAGAAGGAGCGCGCGGGGATCTTTTCCGCCGACTCTTTGCACGGCCAGGTCTTCGCCAAGTTGGCCGATCGCGTCGCGGAGGCCATGGGCCTCGATCAAGATCGCGAGCTGCGGGCGTGACGACCCGCACGCGCGCGGCGTCCATGCGAAGCCGGGTATCCATGTGAAACGGCACAAACGCGCCAAGCCGGGATATGGCTCGACGCCTTTGTGCCGTTTTCCTTTGTCCCCTGTTCAACCTTCATCACGAGGACGATCCCGACTCCTCCGACGAATTGTTCGACTTCTCCGATCCGCCCTTTTCGCCCTGGCCTTGTCCCCCTGCCGTGGCCTGTCCGGCCTGCATCGCCTTCTGCACCGCGTCCTGCACGGTCTGCTGGAACTGGACCTGGAACGTCGGCGAGGCGAGGGTCTGGAGGATCACCTTCTGCAGTTCGGATCGGAACTCAGGCCCCTGCATCATCGTCTGCAGGGACTTCATGAACTCGTTCGACTGCAGGAGCACCAGCATGTCCTGCTGGAAGTTCGGGTCTTTCATCAGGCTCTCGACGGTGTCCTTGAGTTCGGGCTGCGCGGCCTTGGCGAGCGCCGCCGCGAACTGCGGGTCCTTGGCTGCCTCGGTCAGAAAGGTCTGGGTCTGTTTCGACTGAATGAAGTCCGTGAGCGCCTGTTTTACCTCGTCAGGGGAAGCGATAAGCTGGTTCTTGAACTCCGGATTTTTCAGGGTGTCCAAGAGCGCCTGTTGGCCTTCCTTGGAATTCAGGATGTCCACGACCATCTGTTTCGTCTGTGTGTAGTTCCCGCCCCCGCCCTCTCCGCTTGCGCTCACGTCAGCCCCGGCGTTCATGCCACAGCCAGTGACGGCGAGAGCCGCGAGCCCGATTGCCACGAGGCGCGCAAGCCTGCTGTTCACGCCAAGCCCCTCCTCAACACCCGGTTTACCGTCAGTATGCGACTCGGACCGGCGACCTATCCCAGGCGGCCGCGATGGCCCCCAACCGGTCACTGCACCTTCGACTGCACGTTGGCGCCCGCGAGGAGCTCGGACACCGTCACGAACCGATACCCCTGCTGGCGCAGGTTTTCCACGATCCGCGGCAGCGCCTCCACAATCTGCTTCGACGAGTCGCTCGCGTGCATCAGCACAATGTCGCCCGGCACCACCCGCTTCGTCACGCGGTTGACAATCGCGTCCACGCCTGGGTTCTTCCAGTCGAGCGAGTCGGTGTTCCACTGCACCACCGTGTAGCCCATGCTCGTGAGGCAGCGAATGACTCGCGGATTGAGGTCGCCGTTCGGCGTCCGGAACAGTTTCGGTTTGACGCCCGTGACCTGCTGAATGGCCTTGTCTGCGAGCATGGCCTGTTCTCGGATCCAGGAATCCGGGTAATTCGAATAGTCCTTGTGCAGGTAGCCGTGGCTCCCGATTTCATACCCCATGGCCTTGATCTTCTTGGCGATCTCGGGATGGTGCATCGTCCACGGCCCGCTCAGAAAGAACGTCGCCTTCGTCACGCCGCATTTCTTCAGCGTCTCCAAGACCGGCTCGGGCGTGCGATGCCCCCAGGAGATGTCAAAGGTCAGGGCCACCACTTTTTCGTTCGTGTCCACCTTATACACGGCCTTCGGGGCCTGAGCCTTCGTGTCGGCGGCGCGTACCGACTCGGCTTGGAGACTCATGCAGGAGAGCGCACACACGCATGCCGCCGTCATCGCAACCACGCCCATCCGAAGTCGATGCCAGAAGCTCCGCATTGGCCAACCTCCCTTTGGATTCTGCCTGCAGTGTTTGCAGCAGCCACACCTCCTATGCGATCTCGCCATTGGCACGTGGGCGCCTCTTGTGACCAATCGCGGGGTAAGCCCATAGCTTACGATCAGCGACTCACCCAGGAGGCGATGACTATGCTGATGCTCGCGCTCGGCGACTCCATTACATATGGCTACGGGGCGAGTGCGCCAGAGAAAAGATTTGCGGAGCGCCTGCGCGCCCGCTTTGCCCGCCAGGTTCGCACAACGCTACACATTCAGGCGAAGCCCGGCTGGACCGCGCGGCAGCTGTTCAAATCGCTTCAGGATCTCCCGCCCTGTATCGTCGAGGAAGCCGAGATCGTCACCCTTATGATTGGCGGGAACGATCTCCTGCGAAGCGCGCCCGCCATTCTCACGCGGCGCGCCGACCTTATCCAGGACGTCATGCGACGCTGTGAGGAGGACGTCGAACGCCTCGTGGAGTGGTGCAAACGTCCGCACAGCACGTTCGGCATTGCGACGCTCTACAATCCCTTTCCCAATTTCGCCTTGGCGGAGGAGGTGACGCAGGAGTATAACGATCGCGTCCGCCGGATCGCGCTCAGACACGGGCTCGTGGTGGTGGAGACGTACAAGGCGTTTCGAGGGCACGAGCCGGACTACGTCGAGCACTACCGGAGCGGGCAGTTCCGGGATCTGCGGCTGTTCCGCAATCCGATTCATCCCACAGATGAGGGGCATGAGGCCCTCGCGAAGGCGTTTTTTCGCGCGCTGCAGCGGGCGCGATCGAAGGAACGCGCGAGGGCCACGCGCAGGCGGGCTGCGTGGCGAGCGTGAATGAGCGGTTGGCAGAGGCTGTCTTGACTCGGGGCCGCGGGTAGGAAACAATGGGAACGAGACTCCCCGACGGGCAGGGGGCTTTGTATGGATGCGTGGTTCGCGGCAATCCGGGACTTTGGCTTCAAGGACGTCATTGACATCCTGTTCGTGGCCTTTATGATTTACTACCTGTTGCTCCTCATTCGCGGCACTCGGGCCGTACAGCTCCTGAAAGGTGTCATTGTCGTCGTGGTCGTGACCATGGTCTCGAGTTTGCTGAACCTGTCCGCCTCGAACTGGCTTCTGAATCGCATCATCGAAATTGGGTTGTTTGCGATTCCCGTCGTCTTTCAGCCGGAACTGCGGCGCGCGCTCGAGCAACTCGGGCGCGGAAGCCTGTGGAATTTCAATCTCCTCCTGCATGAGGAGCCGAACATGGTGCATACGGTGAACGAAATCGTCAAGGCCTGTCAGGTGCTCGCGAAGACGAAAACGGGGGCGCTCATCGTCATCGAGCGCCAGACGGGCCTGAACGAATACATTGAGACGGGAACGCGCCTGGAGGCGCGCGTCAGCACGGAGTTGTTCATCAACTTGTTTATCCCCAACACGCCGCTGCACGACGGGGCCGTAATTGTGCGGGGTACGCAGATCATGGCTGCGGGATGCGTGCTGCCGCTGACAGAGAACCGCAACCTGGACAAGCAACTCGGCACGAGGCACCGCGCGGGGCTCGGCATCACCGAACAGTCTGACGGGGTGAGCGTCATTGTGTCGGAGGAGACGGGGCAGGTATCCGTCTGCGTGGATGGCGTGATGCACGGCCATCTCGACGAGGAAGCGCTCAACGAACTTTTAATGAAGCTGCTCGTCCCGCAGAAGACGAGTGCGCTTTCTTTCTGGAATCGAAAGGCGGAGTCGCGATGATGGACCGGCTGCTCAATAACAACGTGGCGCTTCGGATCATCGCGCTCGTGCTCGCGTGCATCTTATGGCTGGCGGTTCATGCCGAGCAGAGCGGTAACCAGCCGGCCTCGACGGGCGTCACGGAGTCGTTCGAACTGCCTGTACGCGTGGAGACCTCGGCGGATGAGGTGCTGGTGTCCCAGGTGCCGACGGTCACGGCTCGGGTGACCACCACGCTCCTGCGCCTGCCGACGCTGGCGAGCGATATGATGAAGGCCGAGATCGTCGCGAATGCGCAGGATCTGGGCCCTGGCACGTACACGCTGCATGTGGCAGCCCTCAACATGCCGGCCAGCGTGCGCAGTTATACGCTCACGCCAGCCACCATCACGGTCACCCTCGAGCCCAAGGTCACTGTGGAGCGGCCCATTCGGCTGAGCGTCGTGGGAGTGCCCAGCCAGGGCTACGTGCTCGGCAAGCCACAGCTCGGCTCGGGCGTGGTCGAGATCTCGGGTGCCGCATCGAGCGTGCAGTCGGTCGCGGAAGTGGCGGGCGTGGTGGACGCGAGCGGACTTTCGCAGACGGAGACGAAACTCGTGGATCTTCTGCCGTTAGATGGCGCGGGCAAGGCGGTGCCGGGTGTGACCGTGACGCCGTCTGCCATTGCGGTGACGCTGCCGGTGACCTCGGCCAGCCAGACCGTGACCCTGGCACCTGCGGTGACGGGAAATCCGGCGGCGGGCTACGCCATCGCGTCGGTACGCCTGGAACCGTCGAGCGCCGTGGAACAGGGGCTGCCGGCGGGTCAGCTTCCGCGAGGCGGACTGCGCGTGCCCGTTGATGTGACAGGACTCGCCAAGTCGACGGCGGTGTCGGTTCCCATTCCGCTCCTCCCGGGGATGACGAGCGTGTCGCCCGCGGCGGTGACGGCCGTGATCGACGTGGAGCCCTCGGCGATGGCGACGCTGTCGAACATCCCGGTGACCATCACGGGGGCGACGGGCGTCCGCCTGATTGGGCCGCGGACGGTGACGGTCACGGTGACGGGCGCGCAGTCGGCCGTCCAGGCCGTCGAGAAGGACGCGAGCGAGGTTCAGGCGTACGTAGACGCGTCTGGCATGAGCCGCGGCACGGCCGCGTTGCCCATCCAGGTTCACCTGCCCGCGGGGCTGTCTGCGGTGAGCATCTCTGCGCGCACCGCTACGGTGCAGGCTATGCCGTGACCCGCCAAAGACTTCATCTTTGCACGGACCGCCTTCTGTGGCACAATGTTTGCGTTGTGGGAGAGGAGCGTGCACTTATGGGCAGGTGGTTTGGCACAGACGGCGTGCGCGGCGTAGCGAATCAGGAGCTCACGCCGGAGCTCGCGTTCCGGCTGGGGCGAGTCGGCGCCTATGTGCTGACGGCGCGCCGGCCGGGATCGCGCATCGTCGTCGGCAAGGACACCCGGATTTCCGGTGACATGTTGGAAACCGCACTGGTGAGCGGGATTTTATCGATGGGCGTGGACGCGCTCCGGCTCGGCGTCATCTCCACGCCTGGCGTGGCGTATCTCACGCGGCTTCTTCGGGCGGATGCAGGCGTGATGATCTCGGCGTCGCACAATCCCGTGGCCGACAACGGCATCAAGTTTTTTGGCGGCGACGGATTTAAACTCCTGGACGAGATGGAGGAGCGAATGGAGGCCCTGTTGGCCGAAGAAACCGATACGCTGCCGCGCCCCATTGGCGACGGCGTGGGCCGGATGTACGACGAGCCTGCGACGGAGGCGTACATCCGCTTTCTGGTGCAGGCCGCCCGCGTGCGGTTTGACGGGCTCAAGGTCGTGCTCGACTGCGCGAATGGCGCGGCATCGTTCATCGCGCCCGAGGTGTTCCGGCGGCTCGGCGCGGACGTCATGGTCATCCACGCGAACCCGGACGGCGTGAACATCAACGTGGACTGCGGTTCGACGCATCCGCATATCGTGCAGCGCGCGGTGCTGCAGCACGGCGCGGACGTGGGGCTCGCGTTCGACGGGGATGCGGATCGGTGCATCGCGGTGGACGAGAACGGCGAGGTGGCGGACGGCGACTTCATTATGGCCATTCTCGCGCGCGCCATGAAGGAAGGAGAGTTGCGCGGAGATAAGGTCGTCGCTACCGTCATGTCCAATCTCGGCTTTGTCAAAGCCATGAGCGATCTCGGCATCACCGTGCTGCGCACGGCCGTGGGAGATCGGTACGTCATGGAGCGGATGCGGGAGGAGGGCGCGTCGCTCGGCGGCGAGCAGAGCGGGCACATCATCCTGCTCGATCACACCACCACGGGCGATGGCATGCTGACAGCCGTCAAGCTGGTGGAGACCATGATGGAGAGCGGCAAGCGGCTGTCCGAACTGTCCCGCGTCATGACCCGCTACCCGCAGATCTTGGAGAACGTGCGCGTGCGCGACAAGAGCGCCTGGCGTGAGAACGCGGCCATCCAGGACGCGCTGCGCAGGGCAGAGGCCGAACTCGGTGAGAGCGGGCGCGTGCTCGTGCGCGAGTCGGGGACCGAGAACCTGGTGCGCGTCATGGTGGAGGGGCTCGACGAGAAGCTCTTGCGCCGCGTGGTGGGCGAGATTGTGCAGGTCATCCAGTGCGAACTCGGCGCGTGACCCTATGTGAGGTCCACTGAAGGGAGGGATGCCAGGCGAGGAACCCGATGGGCGTTTTCTCGTAGAATGTCACATGCGGCTGTGAATCTTATACGCAGCGCATGTCAAGCGCCTGGACTCGGCTGTGGCCGAGTTGACGCGGAGGAGGTCGGCGAAAGATTCGGCGGATGCCTCCCGGCGCCAATCCGATCGCGCCGCAAGCGAAGCCTGAAATCCATCGGGCGACCGGTGGGACAGAGGCGAGCAGATCGGATGAAGGAGGATACCTGCTTCATGTGTGGAATCGTCGGCTATATCGGCCCAAGGAATGTCAAAGACGTCGTCGTCGGCGGCTTGGCGAAGCTCGAATATCGAGGCTATGATTCGGCCGGCGTGGCTGCGCTGGCGGACGGGAACATCCGGATTGTGAAGGCGGTGGGCCGCCTGTCGAATCTGGAAGAAAAGCTCGCGGAGATGCCCATCTCGGGCCACATCGCCATCGGCCACACGCGGTGGGCGACGCACGGCAAGCCGTCGGACGAGAACGCGCATCCGCATCAGGACTGCAGCGGCCGATTCGCCATCGTGCACAACGGCATTGTGGAGAATTATCTCTCGCTGCGCGAAGAGCTCGTGGCGCTCGGGCACGAGTTCCGGTCCGAGACCGACACGGAGGTCGTGGCGCACCTCATTGAAGAGATGTATAACGGCGATCTGTTCGAGACCATGATCGCGGTCGGCAAGCGGATCCGCGGCGCGTATGCGCTCGTCGTCATGGCGAAGGACCACCCGGACGAGATCGTCGCCATTCGCCGCGCAAGCCCGATGATCATCGGTCTCGGCGAGAAGGAGAACTTTGTGGCGTCGGACATCCCGGCCATTCTCGAATATACGCGCGACATCTACGTGATGGAGGACGGCGAAATGGCCGTCCTGCGGCGCGACGGCGTCGAGTGCTTCACGATGGACGGCGAGCCTGTGAAGAAAGAGGTGTATCACGTCACCTGGGACGCCGTCAGCGCGGAGCGCGGGGGTTATCCCCACTTCATGCTGAAGGAGATCCACGAGCAGCCGCGCGCGGTTCGGGATACGCTTCGCGGCCGGGTGTCGGAGGATCTCAGCCGCGTGGAGCTTCCGGAACTCGGCCTTGAGGATGAGGACATCCGGGCCATCGACCGGATTCACATCGTCGCATGCGGCACGTCGTGGCACGCGGGCCTCGTGGGTAAGGCCGCCATCGAGGCGTTCGCGCGTATTCCCGTCAACGTGGAGATTGCGTCCGAATACCGGTATTCCGATCCCATCGTGACGGACCACACGCTGGTCATCGCCATCACGCAGTCGGGTGAGACGGCGGACACGCTCGCAGCGATGCGGGAGATGAAGAAGCGCGGCGTGCGCGTGGTGGCCATCACGAACGTGGTCGGCAGCTCGGCCGCGCGCGAGGCGGACTGCACCATCATCACGTGGGCGGGGCCGGAGATCGCCGTGGCTTCGACGAAGGCGTATACCACACAGCTCGTGGCGCTTTATCTGTTGGCCGTGCGGTTCGGATTGAGCCGCGGCACGCTCGCGGAGGAGAAGGCGCGCGAGGTGCTGGCGGCGCTCGACAATCTGCCCCAGGTCGTGGAGCAGGTGCTGGACACGGCGCCGCAAATTGAGTCGTTTGCGAAGCGCTACAAGGATGCGCACGACACGTTCTTCATCGGGCGCGGCATCGACTACGCGGTGTCGCTCGAAGGCGCGCTGAAGCTCAAGGAAATCTCCTACATTCACGCAGAGGCGTACGCGGCGGGCGAACTGAAGCACGGGACGCTGGCGCTCATCACGGATGGCGTGCCGGTCATTGCGCTCGCGATGCAGCCGGAACTGTATGAAAAGACGCTGTCGAACATCGTCGAGGTGAAGGCGCGCGGCGCGTTCGTCCTCGGGCTCACGTGGGTGGGCAACGAGGACCTCGAGAAGACGGTGGACGAAGTGATCTATTTGCCCAAGACGATGCCGCTCCTCGCGCCCGTGGCGGCGGTGATTCCGCTGCAACTGCTGGCGTACTACGCCGCGGTGGCGCGGGGCAACGACGTCGACAAGCCGCGGAACCTGGCGAAGAGCGTGACGGTGGAATGAAGACGAGAGGCGGACCGGGAGAGCCCCGGTTCGCCTGTTTATTAATGGATACTCCGCGTCGCTCAAGTACCTCGTTTACGCCATCCATGTACTCGTATTCATCGTGTATGGAAGGAGAAGCCACAACATCATGCATTCGTGCAGCGTTAAAGTCTCAATTGGTGGTGTAAATTCTGAGGCTTGATGTTGACGAGAAAGCCATCGAGTGCACTCTATTAAAAGTGGAACGAGGCGTAGCCATAAGAACAAGGGAGAGACGGTGTTCTTCCGCTATCGTTGCTGAGAAAGGGGTTTACAGATGATAGCTTTACTCATCACAGCATGTGTACTTGGCTTTGTTTACAGTGCGGCTCCTGGAGCAGTGAATACCGAAGCATTACGCAGGGGATTACAGAGAGGTTTTGTCCCAGCGTTTTTGGTGCAACTTGGAGCCTTATTAGGGGATCCTGAATCCGTGACGAGTAGGTGCGAAAATTGCTGAAGCGCTCGTGGTTGGTCCTGTAGAATTGAGATAGTTCGGATATCGGCTGTATTCAATCCCTCTTCACCATCGGGGTGAACCACTTGCGTTTCATCATTGAAGAATCCGATGAAGTCATCGTCACGCATTCGGGAATGACCCTTGTCGGCGTGTTGCTTGATAAAACCAGAATCGGCGAGCGGTTGAATCAGACCCGCCTGCCTGGTATGGGCAAACCGGATATTTCAAACCGGGACGTGGCATACTCATACATCGGGCTGCTTTGCCAAGGCAAGACCGACTTCGACCACATCGAAGCGTTTCGAGATGACGAGTTTTTCATGATCGCACTGCAAGTAGACAACGTGCCTTCGAGCCCGACGCTGCGCCAGCGTTTGGACATGGTTGCCGGAAAATCCGGCTGGGAGTCCATTCTCCGGGAAGAGTCCGCAAGGCTCCTGAGAGCCCTCGATGTAACTCTGCATCCGATTGAACTGGGCGTGCCTGCAGAGCGTCGAACTTACATCCCGCTGGATATCGACGTCAGTCCCTTTGATAATTCCGGCACGAAGAAGGAAGGCGTGTCCCGTACATACAAGGGGCACGACGGATATGCTCCCATCTTTGCTTACCTTGGCCAAGAGGGCTACGTGGTCAATGTCCAGTTGCGTGAAGGCAGTACCCACGTACAAAAGGGCACGTCGACTTTCCTGCGGGAGAGTATTCAGTATGCAAGGCAGGTGACGGACCTCCCGCTTCTGGTTCGTCTGGATGCCGGCAATGACAGTGCAGAAAACATCGCCGTGTGTCGCTCCCAGGACAGCAGGGCCGAGTTCATCATCAAGCGCAACTTGCGAAAGGAGAGCCCCGAGGCCTGGCTTGTGATTGCCCAGCGACACGGGACATGTCATGAACCTCGTCCCGGCAAGAAGGTATATCATGGTTCGCTGATGTGTCCCGTCAAGGGTGTATCCGAACCAGTTCGCATGGTGTTCGAAGTTATCGAACGGACCATGACGGCCGACGGCCAAATCTTATTGGTACCGGACATTGAGGTCAGCGCCTACTGGACCTCACTGCCGGATGACCCGGCTGTGATCATTCGCCTGTATCACGACCACGCCGTGATGGAACAGTTCCACAGCGAAATCAAGACGGATCTGGACGCCGAGCGGCTGCCCTCGGGTAAATTCGCCACGAACAACTTGGTATTGCACTTTGTATGCGTGGCGTACAATCTGCTGCGAGTGATCGGCCAGGAGAGTCTGAAGCGAAATGATGCGCCGCTACGAAAAAAGGCAGAACGTCGCCGGATCCGGACTGTGATTCAGAACCTGATGACACTGGCTGCGAAGATGGTGCGACACGCCAGACAGACCAAGCTGAAATTGGGGTACGGGAATCGATGGCTCCCGGCATTTCGGCGATTGTACTTGGCCTTTGCGTAACGTGAACTGTGTCGAGCAAAGACACTGCATATGACCTGACATGGAAACCGAACCCAACCATTCACGAGTCCAGGGGGGACATCTGCCTTTTCGCCGCACTGGCTCCAACCGATATTCACAATCCCTAAGAAAATTGAATGTACATCCGTGAAATCGCAGTGAAGGGGCTTGCGAGAACACACATCAGCCTCTTTCCATCGGCCCTGTCACGGATTCAGGAGGGGATTTGATGTGGGCAATTATTGGCTTGACGGGAGTTGCACTTGTATTTCATTTTTTGCCCGTACAGATTATTCTGGGCATCGCAGGAGTAACCTTTTTGCTTCGAATGGCATGGTTGTCATTCCTGGACGCTCGCAAGTCAATTGATTTGAAATTGGACAGTAGTAAGAAGGAACAGCGGGACTTTATTACGGGAATCATTTTTTCGTTAGCTAACCCGTTTGGCATTGCCTTCTGGGGTGGTATTGGTGGTGGATTTGCTACACATATCGCAGATATGCCGTTGATGGATAAACTGTTGTTTTTATTCCTCGGTTTTTCTGTGGGAGCATTTGCTTGGTGTATAGGTATTTCGGCGTTGGTAGCATGGTCACGTAAATTTATCGGTGAAAAGTTGCTTCGCGGGATTTTTACAGTATCGAGTTTGGCTATGGCTTATTTCGCGCTGGAAATGTTGTGGACGTTAATTCACAACACACTTTATCCTCTATTTTCTCATCGTTTAAGAGTGAAAGCAAGCCATTAGAACAACAAGTCCTTGTGAACATCGTCCCAAAAAGTCTCATTAAGTTTGACAGCACCCTTGATATGGCGCGGGTTAGAGTCTCAAGTAGTGGTGTAAAATCGGTCGACCCCAATTGACGACGAAGCCACCGTGCGTGTCTACTGAAGTGTGACCAACACCAAAAGTAGGAGGTACGCACGATGGCTTCGCTCAACAGTTTCGCAGTTTTGGAATGGATTCGCAAGATGCAAGATGAGGATCACATCGACGTCTTACGTGAGCTCATGCGACTGATCGCCCAATTCATGATCGACGCGGAAGCAGCGGAGAAAATCGGAGCTGAACGCTATGAACGAACCGAAAGCCGTGTCACGCAACGAAACGGTTCGCGCTCCCGCACGTGGGATACACGCCTTGGAACCGTAGACCTGAAGATCCCGAAACTTCGCCAAGGCAGCTTCTTCCCTTCGTTGCTCGAGCCCAGGAGACGAGCGGAGCAAGCGTTGGCGGCTGTCATCCAGGAAGCATATGTGAAGGGCGTGAGCACCCGCAAGGTTGACGACCTAGTGCGAGCCCTGGGGCTGGAGGGCATCAGCAAAAGTGAAGTTTCCCGTCTGTGTCAGCAGATGGACGAGGTCGTGCAACAGTTCAAAGAACGGCCGCTGGAACATGAGTATCCGTACGTGTGGCTCGACGCTACCTTCCCGAAGGTTCGGGAAGGCGGTCGCGTGCAGAGCATGGCCTTGGTGATTGCGATCGGGGTCACGGACACCGGCGAGCGAGAAGTGCTTGGGTTTGACGTCGGCACGAGCGAGGATGGCGCATTTTGGACGGACTTTCTCCGGAAGCTGAAGGCACGTGGACTTCGAGGCGTGCGATTGGTTGTCAGCGACGCGCACGCGGGCTTGCGCCAGGCGATTGCCGAGGTGCTCACGGGTGCAACCTGGCAACGATGCAAAGTACACGCACTGCGCAACGTGCTGAGTCAGGTGCCGAAGAAAGAGCAGGCGATGGTCGCATCCATCCTCCGGACCATCTTTGCGCAATCGTCCCAAGAGGCGGCTCGCGAGCAACTCCGGCGCGTCGTGGCCGAGCTGAAGGGGAGATTCCCGAAGGCGATGGATATCCTGTCCGATGCGGAAGACGATGTGTTGGCGTTCATGGCGTTGCCTTTCGAGCACTGGCGACAGATCTGCTCGACCAATCCGCTGGAGCGCCTGAATCGGGAGATGCGGAGGCGGATGGACGTCGTGGGCATCTTCCCCAACCGGGACGCGGTGTTGCGACTGGCAGGCGCGATTTTGCAGGAGCAACACGAAGAGTGGCTCGTGGCACGGCGGTACTTCAGCTTGGAGTCGATGGCCAAGCTCAAACCGAACAAGCCCCAGCTCGCAGCGGCAGCCCTGTTACAAAAATAGACACATGAGGCGAGGTGGTGCTAACCCACGCACATCGAGGCTTTGGCCCTAACGACTTAGAATCGACCGGCGAGCGCTCCGTCAAGGGCGCCCGAGGGGCGAGCGAAGCGTCCCTTGACGAAGCGTGAAGGCGGTCGATAAGGTTCCCAAGGGTCAAAGCCGACCATGTCACACATGAGACACGCACGGTGAAATTCCACCACTTGACGAGACACTACCAACTCGTGAGCGATTTACGCCGAGCCTACCAAGAAGGGCGGCTGGACAGGCGGCTCCGAGTCTATACGCAGCCAAAGATTCTGATCTGTGATGAGGTGGGCTACTTGCCTCTTGACGCGCTCGACGCCGCGAACTTTTTCCGGCTGGTCTCAGAGAGGTACGAGCGAGGGTCGTTGCTCATCACGTCCAACACGAGTTTCACGAATTGGGGAACGCTCTTTGGCGACCAGGTCCTGGCCGCCGCCTTACTCGACCGTTTGTTGCATCATGCAACGACCGTGAATATCCGTGGCAACAGTTACCGCATGAAAGACAAGCTGCGAGCTGGCGTTACGCACGGATTCTCGGCAACAAGAGACGAAGCGAACACATGTGTGGGGAACGAATCGCGATGATTTTGGGGAATCGAATCCGCTGTTTTTGGGGAATCGGGCGCGATTTTTTTGGGGAGTTTTAATCCGCTGTTGACAGCGCTTGCGTTCTTCAGCTTCTTCTCCACCGCATACAGCGCGTTGCAATACGACAATCCTTCTTCGGCAGCCGTCTTGCCCTTTCGCTCCTTGGGAGGCACTGCCTTTAGGGCTTCGTCAAACTTTCGCCGCGCATGTGCCCAACATCCTACAAGGGTGACATCCGGCAAGCCCTCATAGCCCGCGTATCCATCCACGTGCAGATACCCTTGAAACCCTGCCAAGAACCGTCGCGGATGCTCCGCGCTCCGCGTTTCCTGGTAGTCGTACAGGACCATAGGCGGTCCGTCCATACCGCTCCGGTACACCCACATGTACGACTGGGTCTGCGCCGCGCGCCCGGCTTCATGCAACACTTGCAGAGTCGTTTCGTCCGCATGCAGATAGCGCTGAGCCAGGAGCACTTGGCGAAGTTTCGCATAGAGCGGCTCTAACCACGTCTCCGCCGCGTGCACCACCCAATTCGCCAGCGTTTGGCGGGACAGCGGATACCCGTGCCGCGCAAACTGTTGCTCTTGCCGGTACAATGGCATCCCGTCGACGAACTTCTTCGTCATCACGTATGCCACCGCTTCTGGCGTCGCGAGACTCTTCGCCTGCACCGGCCTCGGCATCGGCGCGCGCACCACAGGGGTCTCCACGTCCTGCGCTTCACAGTGCCGGCAGGCGTACACGTACCGCACGTACTCGACTTTTTTCATCTGCGCCGGGATGATTTTCACGCGTCGCGTGATCTCACGGCTCATCTCGTGAAGCTCACCCGCACATTTCGAGCAGACTCGCTCGTCATCTGACAGTCGGTATTCGACGACCTCGTCTGCTTCGCCCTGATACAGCCAGGCGTCACGCTCCCGTGCCGCACGAGGCTTCCGGCGCTCATACGTGATGGTCTCCGTCTCCACGCCTTCCGACGTCACTTCTGCATCGGCTTCCCCGGTCTCTTCCGAAGGTTGGGCGTCCGCCTCGACTTCGGCTTCGTTGAACAACGGGAGCTGGACGCTGTCCGACTCAGCCGGGGTCTTGCGCCGCTTTTCACTGGAAGCCCCAAACAGACGATGACGGAGCAGATGGATCTGCTCCTCCAGGTAGGCCACCTGTTGGCGCAATTGCTCCTTTTCTCGCTGAAGGGCTTCGTATTCTTGTTCGGTCATGAGGATGGTGCCGTTCTCCTGCGTCATGCCCTAAGCATTCGACGGCCTAGATCCGATTCCTGCTGAGGTGGCCTACTTAAATCGCAGAACGGACATGCACAGCTCGATGCGCTTTCGGCTGCTCGAGCGGCAGGCCATCCAGGAGCCAGTTCAGCTCTCGCCGTGTGATCACCATGGTCTTGGCATCTCCTGTCTCTGGCCAATCGAATCGACCGCGCTCTAAGCGCCGATAGTACAGCCAAAAGCCGTTGTGCGACCAGTGCAAGATTTTGAGCTTGTCCCGTTGCCGATTGCAGAAGACAAACAGGCATGGCGAAAACGGATCGAGTTGAAACGACGCCTGAACGAGTGCGGCGAGTCCGTCAATGGATTTGCGCATGTCTGTGGCGCCACAGGCGAGATACACGCGGTGATCCGAAGTCCAGTCGAAGGCTAGCAAACATGCATCACGAGCCGAATGAGCTCAGCAAGTGTCGACGCGTCATAGCCGGGACGGACGTCAATCTCGACCGAACCAATGCGCAGGGTCAGGGGCGAACGGCCTGCGTCCGAAGGTGAAGAGGTTGTCACGACCGACACGAACGTCGTGTCATGCGTGCCAGGTGCGGTTTCGTTTCGTAGTCGGCGAAGCCAGTACCAGAACTGATGGGGTTTCAGACCGTGCTCAGCGCAAAACTGACTGGCGGACTGGCCGCTGTCGTAGAAGGCAGCGATACGTTCACGCCAAAGCTCACGACGCTCCTGGTGAGACATGTGCTCTCGCATACAAGAACCCTCCCGTGGCTTGATGATGACATTTTCAAGCGACGAGAGGATGAAAGCCATGTGGGTCTCAGTTTACGCTTACGGACATCCGTCCCATGTATCACCGGAAGGACGAGCGCATTCGGTCGCATGTGCTGCTTTGCTGGCTGGCCTTGTTGTTGGTGCGCATCGCGGAGGTCCAAACTGGGCGGACATGGTCAGACATCCGCTCTCACATGCAAGCGATGCACCGGGTGACGAAGAGCACGCTGGAAGGGATTGTCGTGCAGCGGACAGAGACGACAGAGGCGCAGCGGGAGATCCTGCGAGCCTTGAGGATCAAGGAACCACCGAGGATCCTGAAGGTAGAACCTCGAGCAAGAGGGCTGTAGACACTACGCGAGTTATCCACAGGTCCCACGAACCCGCGTCGGCCATGGGTTCGTGGGACTTTGTATGACTACCAAGTGTCGAAGTCGGGTGAACACAAGCCCAAAAAACGGGCGCGAAATGTGGGTCGTAATCTTCTGTACTGCAGTGCCTATGCACAAATCCGTGTCGTTTCTCTGCACTTTTTACTTGCGAAAAACACAAAGCCGACCATGTCACACATGAGACACGCACGGTGAAATTCCACCACTTGACGAGACACTACCGATGGATGAGGCGGCGTTGGCGCCGTTGTTACCGTGGTCGACGGTGCTTCCTGAGGGGATTCGAGTGAAGAGGTGAAATTTCAAATTCATCAACGAAGGCCCTGCCGGCGACGGCGGGGCCTTTCGTATGGAAGCACGAGTCCTTGAGCACTCGCGCGGAGCCGGGCGGATGCTCAGCCCCACGCCTGACACATGAGTCAAGGTGTAGTTCGGTTGACGTTTACACTCTAACTGGGATAGCGCCACGTCAAGCGTTTCGTTCCTTTTCGGACATGCAATAGGACTAAACATTTTTATACGTGGGACTTGTAACGAGTTTAATCTTTAGCTTGATGAATATCACCGGTGCACTAACAACCAGCAGAAGTCCTGCTCCCACAAAAAGCCATGGCACAGGCAACAACTTTGCACAAATGGCCATACATGCACTTCCAATGGCCTGGGTTCCAGCTTCCACGGTTGAAAATACGGCCGCTGCCCTTCCTATAATCTCCTTTGGGTATGAGGCCAGTACATATGCAGGAGCCACTACGTTCTGACCAGCTTGCAGCACACCTACCAAGCACATGCACAGTACGATCACCCATATGCGATTAAAAAACCCCATCGCAAACGCCGATATTCCCATAAACAAAAAATCAAGGAGGAATATCCACGTTACACCGAACCGCCGGGCTACCCTTCGGAACACTTTTGCCCCCAATAGAGCCGCACCCATGGAGCCTACCATCTCCATGGAAATCGAAAGGCTATACCACCAGCTTGAAGCATGGAGATTGCGTTCTATCCTCCAAGCCACGTATCCACTTATGACTGCCATTGATGGTCCTGAGAGCAAAAGTACGCAAAGCAAACGTAAGGACAGTCCATCTGTCCTTATCACTTTCCACCCTTCAATAATATCTAAAACATAAGATCTTCTAAAATATTTTTCATTCGACGAGGGAAGTTTTCTTAAAGGAACAGGAAGAAAGATATATAGAATGCCCGCGATCACAAATGACAAACAATCGATTAGAGCAATATCCTGAATGCTTAACCAGATCAATGAACTCGCGGCAAAGAAGCGTGCCGCCAGCTGGATGCCTGATTGTACGCTATGTAACAAACCGATAAATTGCGCCCGTAAGTCTGCTGAGATAAAGCTACTCATCACAACGCTTATCGCATTGCTGCGGATTGCTTCAAGCACTCCTAATGTCCCGATGAGAACTAGAGTGATGCTTAGACCGACACGGCTGCGATCAGTAACAGCCAAAGCGACGCCCGCACAAATGAGCGCCTGTGCCCACACAGAGCTCACAATCAACAATTTGCCGCCCACTCGATCGGCGAAGACCCCAAAGAACAGGCTCAAAATTCCCGGGAGGCTGAACGCCAAACCCAAAAGAGAAAGAATGTATGGCTGATGCAAAGTAGAACTCCAGTACCAAATGAGAGCTGTTGCAAACCACACGTCTCCAATCAGAGATATCCACTTCGCAAACCAAGTAAGTCGTGCAATTACACCCATTCCAAGTCGAACTCCTTTCATCTGTTACGCTCAGCTACACAGATTCATCCTCCCTAAAGACTCATGAGGAGATGCCCTCAATGTTCACCGCTCCAGAACATGAGATGCAATTCCCAGTGCCCAATGTTCTGATATTGCAGATCGGTTCTGTTGGGGTCAAGTCCAACGTTGTGTGTAAATTGCACTCTTCGGCGAATGGAGCGGTAAGCGTTTAGGTCAAGTTCGAGAGCGTGTGTAAAATGGCCCTCTTTGGCGAATGGAGCGGTGAGCGCTTAGGCCGTTGCTGCACAAGCCTGAGCTGATTCTCTCCAGGCCTGTTGCGCCTTCTTCCATTCCTCATACTCGTCCATGTTGAGATATTTCCGCCCTGTCGTCCATTCTTCGTCGATTTCCATCAGTAACGCCCCCAGCAGACGGATCGCTGATTCCCGGTTGGGGAAGATGCGAATGACGCGCTCGCGGCGCCGAATTTCTTCGTTGAGCCGTTCGACACCGTTGGTGGTGCGTAAACGCCGCCGATATCGCTCAGGTAGCACCAAAACCGCAGTGACATCATCAAACCCATCCTCCAACACCTGCACCGCCTTCGGCGCTTTCTCTGCATAGGCTTCGACAAATGCCTCCTTGAGCAACCGCGCGGTCTTCAGATCCGGCGCATCGAGGATCGCGCGTACCTGCTGGTACACCTCCTCCTGCAACGCCTTGGGTGTGGCGTCCAAGAGATTGCGCATGAAATGGGTCTGGCACCGTTGCCACGTCGAGCCCTGAAATTCGGTCTGAAGCGCCTTGACGAGTCCGCTGTGACTGTCGGACACGACGATATCCACGCCGCTCAAACCGCGTTGCTTCAGCCAAGCGAACTCCCGCCAACTCGATTCCGATTCGCTGTTGCCTAGCATCAAGCCGAGAATCTCTCGATACCCCTCGTCATTCACACCGACGGCAATCAAAGCCGCGCGCGAACGGATGCGTCCGTCTTCCCGAATCCGGAGGACCAGGGCATCGACGAGCAGAAACGGATAGCGGTGCTCGGCGAGGCTTCGTTGGTTCCACGCCTGGACGATCGGGTCAAGGCGTTTGCACAGATCCGAAACCGTCGATTTCGAGAAGGACGTGCCACACAACTGCTCCGTGACCTTCGCCACATCTCGAGTCGACACGCCGTTCACCACCATCTCCATCAAGGCAAGGAGGAAGGCTTGCTCGCTACGCTGATACCGAGCAAAAAGCTCGGTTGAGAATTCGCCATTTCGAACCCTCGGCACACGTAACACGAGCCGCCCCACCCGTGTGGTGAGCGTGCGCGTGACGGTCCCATTGCGGTAACCCCTTCGCTCCTCTGTACGCTCTTAGGGTGCGGCCTTCAACTGCTCTTGAACCTGCGCTTGGAGAATTTGATTGACGACGCTTTCGACGAGCTTGGCCACCCCTCCATCCCGCTGAAAGAGCCCTTCCAAAATCGCGTCGTCCACGGTAATCTGGTATTGAGCCATTGGGGAACCCTCCTTGAGATGTGTGATTTTTGTCCAACTCACATTCTACCAAAGAGGGCCCGGATGGCTCTTTATGTTTTCGGTTGGCAGCCCCTTTTTACACATGATATCGGACACAACTTTATTTCTGCATCATGGCAAGAAGCAATATAATCAAAATTGATGATATTATGGCGCCAGTTAAGGGGAGTATGATTAAGGTCTTTTTTAGCTTAAACATCATTATCACAAACAAAACAAGCAAAATAAAAGAACTGGAAATGGGTAATATAAACCTTAACATCACTTATCCTCCAAAATTAAAATCAAGATGATGGAAAAGAGGTAAGCGTCAACCGAACCACACCTTGCGCATCGCATTCACGAAGACGCCCTGCCGTCAATCGGGCAGGGCCTTTGTAATTTTCAATTTCTCACTCGAATCCCATCAGGGAGCCCTTCTGACCAAGGCAACAATGCCTCGAACGCCGCTTCATCCTTGAGGTCCATGTTCGGCATCCGTTCAAAGAGATACGTGAAATACGCGGTCGGATTCAGTCCATTCTCCTTCGCTGTCTCCACGATGCTGTATGTCACAGCACTGGCCCGTGCTCCTCGCGGCGTATTGGCAAAAAGCCAGTTCTTCCGTCCGATCACAAACGGCTTCAATGACCGCTCGCATCGGTTGTTGTCGATCTCCAAATGCCCGTCTTCGACGTACCGAATCAGCTTGGGCCACTGCTTCAGGCCATAATTCACCGCCCGTCCTAACGCGCTCTTCGGCAACATCTGCTGTTCCTGCTTTTCAAGCCATGCCAAAAACGCGTCCAGGATGGGCTTACTTTTGGCCATCCGCACACGTTGTCGCTCTTCGGCGCTTGCGTTCTTCAGCTTCTTCTCCACCGCATACAGCGCGTTGCAATACGACAATCCTTCTTCGGCAGCCGTCTTGCCCTTTCGCTCCTTGGGAGGCACTGCCTTTAGGGCTTCGTCAAACTTTCGCCGCGCATGTGCCCAACATCCTACAAGGGTGACATCCGGCAAGCCCTCATAGCCCGCGTATCCATCCACGTGCAGATACCCTTGAAACCCTGCCAAGAACCGTCGCGGATGCTCCGCGCTCCGCGTTTCCTGGTAGTCGTACAGGACCATAGGCGGTCCGTCCATACCGCTCCGGTACACCCACATGTACGACTGGGTCTGCGCCGCGCGCCCGGCTTCATGCAACACTTGCAGAGTCGTTTCGTCCGCATGCAGATAGCGCTGAGCCAGGAGCACTTGGCGAAGTTTCGCATAGAGCGGCTCTAACCACGTCTCCGCCGCGTGCACCACCCAATTCGCCAGCGTTTGGCGGGACAGCGGATACCCGTGCCGCGCAAACTGTTGCTCTTGCCGGTACAATGGCATCCCGTCGACGAACTTCTTCGTCATCACGTATGCCACCGCTTCTGGCGTCGCGAGACTCTTCGCCTGCACCGGCCTCGGCATCGGCGCGCGCACCACAGGGGTCTCCACGTCCTGCGCTTCACAGTGCCGGCAGGCGTACACGTACCGCACGTACTCGACTTTTTTCATCTGCGCCGGGATGATTTTCACGCGTCGCGTGATCTCACGGCTCATCTCGTGAAGCTCACCCGCACATTTCGAGCAGACTCGCTCGTCATCTGACAGTCGGTATTCGACGACCTCGTCTGCTTCGCCCTGATACAGCCAGGCGTCACGCTCCCGTGCCGCACGAGGCTTCCGGCGCTCATACGTGATGGTCTCCGTCTCCACGCCTTCCGACGTCACTTCTGCATCGGCTTCCCCGGTCTCTTCCGAAGGTTGGGCGTCCGCCTCGACTTCGGCTTCGTTGAACAACGGGAGCTGGACGCTGTCCGACTCAGCCGGGGTCTTGCGCCGCTTTTCACTGGAAGCCCCAAACAGACGATGACGGAGCAGATGGATCTGCTCCTCCAGGTAGGCCACCTGTTGGCGCAATTGCTCCTTTTCTCGCTGAAGGGCTTCGTATTCTTGTTCGGTCATGAGGATGGTGCCGTTCTCCTGCGTCATGCCCTAAGCATTCGACGGCCTAGATCCGATTCCTGCTGAGGTGGCCTACTTAAATCGCAGAACGGACATGCACAGCTCGATGCGCTTTCGGCTGCTCGAGCGGCAGGCCATCCAGGAGCCAGTTCAGCTCTCGCCGTGTGATCACCATGGTCTTGGCATCTCCTGTCTCTGGCCAATCGAATCGACCGCGCTCTAAGCGCCGATAGTACAGCCAAAAGCCGTTGTGCGACCAGTGCAAGATTTTGAGCTTGTCCCGTTGCCGATTGCAGAAGACAAACAGGCATGGCGAAAACGGATCGAGTTGAAACGACGCCTGAACGAGTGCGGCGAGTCCGTCAATGGATTTGCGCATGTCTGTGGCGCCACAGGCGAGATACACGCGGTGATCCGAAGTCCAGTCGAAGGCTAGCAAACATGCATCACGAGCCGAATGAGCTCAGCAAGTGTCGACGCGTCATAGCCGGGACGGACGTCAATCTCGACCGAACCAATGCGCAGGGTCAGGGGCGAACGGCCTGCGTCCGAAGGTGAAGAGGTTGTCACGACCGACACGAACGTCGTGTCATGCGTGCCAGGTGCGGTTTCGTTTCGTAGTCGGCGAAGCCAGTACCAGAACTGATGGGGTTTCAGACCGTGCTCAGCGCAAAACTGACTGGCGGACTGGCCGCTGTCGTAGAAGGCAGCGATACGTTCACGCCAAAGCTCACGACGCTCCTGGTGAGACATGTGCTCTCGCATACAAGAACCCTCCCGTGGCTTGATGATGACATTTTCAAGCGACGAGAGGATGAAAGCCATGTGGGTCTCAGTTTACGCTTACGCTTGGTTCGAGTTGCGCGCGGGTGTGTCCGACGGACGAACTGTGCGAAGGCGCTTGTGTTTGGGGGAAATCCTCGCGACCTGTGGAAATCGGCCGTCTGCAACAGTACGCGACGGATGCGGTACTCGAGCGTGGTGTGGCGCTGTATGATCCGCCGTCTCAGCCCATTCCGTATCGATTTGCCATTATTGGCGCTGGGCCGGCGGGACTGGCTGCCGCGAGGGAACTCGCGCTCGCCGGTGCGCAGGTCACTGTCTACGAGCGTGAACAATCTCCGGGAGGTCTCAACACGTACGGTATGCCGCTGGGGATTGCGTGTGGAGCGGGAAAGGGGCAGACGCGACGGTGGTTGTTGCCGTTGAACAAGGGAAACGGGCTGCGCGCGCGATGCTGACAAACGTTCTGTCCCGGCGTGTGAAACATGGGTTGGCGACGGAGGGGTTCGCATGGCCGACTTGACAGTCGAAATGGCAGGCATCCGCTCGCCCAATCCCTTTTGGCTCGCATCCGCTCCTCCCACCAATACGGGCTTTCAGGTGGAGCGCGCGTTTGAAGCGGGATGGGGAGGGGCGGTATGGAAGACGCTCACGGATCGGCCGGTGCGCAACGTGTCTTCGCGCTTCGGCGCGCTTCACCTTGAAGATAAGCGGATGGTCGGTTTTAACAATATCGAACTCATCTCAGACCGGCCTTTTGAAGACAATCTGGCGGAAATTCGGCAAGTCAAGCGCCGATTCCCCGATAGAGCTGTCGTGGCGTCCCTGATGATTGAACCGGACAAAAAGCAGTGGCAAGAAGCAGTGCGCAAGGTCGAGGATGTGGGCGTCGACGGGATCGAGCTGAACTTCGGCTGTCCACACGGCATGGTGGAGCGCGGGATGGGCGCGGCCGTCGGGCAACACCCGGATCTCATTGAGCGCCAGACAGCGTGGGTCAAGTCCGCTGCGACGGTGCCTGTCATCGCCAAGCTGACCCCGAATGTGACCGACATTCGCGCATCTGCAAGGGCCGCAGTGGCAGGCGGAGCGGACGCCATCAGTCTGATCAACACCGTCAACTCCATCATCGGTGTGGATCTGAAGTCATGGGTGCCCCGGCCAACGGTTGCGGGGCTCGGGACGCACGGTGGGTACTGTGGACCCGCCGTCAAGCCCATTGCGCTGTACATGGTGGCTGAATGTGCCAAGGACGACGCCGTCTGCGTACCCATTTCGGGCATCGGCGGAATTTCTACCTGGCAGGACGCGGTGGAGTTCCTGCTGTTGGGAGCCTCGGCCGTGCAGGTGTGTACGGCGGTGATGCAACACGGGTTTCGCATCGTCGAAGATCTGGTCGACGGCCTGAACCGCTTTCTGGACGAGAATGGGATTGGTGGCGTGCGCGATATTGTGGGGAAGGCGCTGCCGAACTACGTGCCGTTTGGGTCGCTCGATCTCGACCACCGTGTGGTGGCTTCCATCGACGCTGATCGATGCATCGGCTGCTACAAGTGTTACATCGCGTGCCTGGATGCCGCTCATCAAGCCATCGCACCGGGAGATACCGAAGCCCGCGTGCCGAGTGTGTTCGTGGAGAAGTGCGTGGGTTGTAATGTGAGCGTCAAATAGCGCACACCTAGTCTCGGGTTCTGTTCTGCGAGATGATCCCTCTAGAATCCATTGACGGAGGGATCACCGTGACGAAGGCCGAACTCGAAAAACTTCGCGAGCTTTGGCGTGCCCGTGTAGCGGACTTCCGGGCCAGCGGGTTAACGGGCGCAGCCTGGTGCGCCGCGCATCAGGTTAAGGAACACCAACTGTGGTATTGGGTCAGCAAGTTGAAGACAGAAGGCCACTATGGTGATCATCAACATGGCGATACGGATCCGCGTTTCATCCCCGTGCGTGTGGGCGAACCTTCCGCTGAGGGGTCAGACAAGCCGCTGTCTGTCCGTGTAGGTCCTGTTGTCATCGAGGTCACGCCTGGTTACGACACTGAACTACTGCGCGATGTGGTGCGCACCCTGGCCTCGCTATGCTGAACATCGGTGCTGGACCGGGGGAATTGCGTGTGTACCTGGCCTGCGGCAGCACGGACATGCGCAAGTCTATCGACGGCTTGGCGGCGCTCGTGCAGGAGTCCTTTCACCTGGACCCATTTTCCTCTGCGGTCTTCGTGTTTTGTAACCGAAAGCGTGACAAACTGAAAATCCTGTACTGGGAGCACAACGGCTTCTGGCTGTATTATCGGCGGCTGGAGCGGGGGCGCTTTCCATGGCCAGACACCAGCGACGGCAAGACCCTCGTCATCACTCGCCGGGAGCTGAACTGGCTGTTGGACGGACTGCCGTTGAACCAACCGAAGGCACACCGGAGGGTTACCGCGAAAAAAGTGGTGTGAGACCGATAAACACAGAAGGGTCTGTCAAGGGATTTCGGCAGGTGTGTCGAAATTCTTGTGCATGATGAACACGACGACGGACACCCTCAACCAACTGGAAACCCTGCAGGCACGCTGCGAAGCGCAAGAGAAGGAAATCGCGGAGCTAAAGAAGCAGGTGAAACTCCTGCTGGAACAGCTTCGTCTGGCCCGCCATCGACAATTCGGGAAGTCCAGCGAACGCACGACGGACGACCAATTGCGCTTGGACCTGGTGTTCAACGAGGCTGAGGCGGAGGCACAGCCTGAGGAAGAAGAACCTACCTTCGAGATGGTGACGTACCAGCGACGCAAGAAGCAGCCTGGACAACGGGACGCCATGCTTGCCGATCTTCCAGTGGAGCGGGTGGAGTACCGTCTGTCGGAAGAAGAACGGATCTGTCCGTGTTGCGGCGATGTCATGAGCGAGGCGGGTGTCGAGATCCGTCGCGAGCTCATCCACATCCCGGCGCAGACGAAGGTACGCGAACATGTCCAGCAACAATATGCATGCCGGACGTGTGACCAGCAGGGGACGGAAACGCCTATGGTCAAGGCGCAGATGCCCAAGCCACCCATTCCGGGCAGCCTGGCGTCCGCCTCGATGCTGGCGTATGTGATAGACAAGAAATACGTGGACGGTTTGCCGCTGTTCCGTCTGGAGCAGCAGTTTGCCCGGCAAGGCCTGCAGTTAACACGTCAGACCTTGGCGAACTGGGTGGTGTTGGGGACGACGCGGTGGCTCGAACTCATGTACAACCGGTTGCACGAGGAACTTCTGAAGCGCCGGTACCTCCATGCGGATGAGACAACGCTGCAGGTTCTGCATGAGCCGGGGCGATCGGCTGAAACAACCTCGTACATGTGGTTGTACCGAAGCGGTCAGGATGGGCCAGCGATTGTCCTGTTCGACTACCAGGAGACCCGTTCGAAGGAGCACCCAAGGCGATTTCTCGAGGGATTCGGGGGCTACCTGCACGTGGACGGGTACAGCGGGTACCACGACATTCCGGGTGTCAAGCTGGTCGGGTGTTGGGCACACGCCAGACGTAAGTTTCACGAGGCACACACCGCGCTCCCGGCAGAGGAGCGAAAGAAACCGACAGCGGCCAGGATAGGATTGGAATACTGCAATCGCTTATTTAAGATTGAACGCGCACTGAAGGACATGGATCCAGAACAACGTCACGCACAGCGGCAGAAGTTAAGTCGGCCGGTGCTGGACGAGTTTGTGGCATGGCTCCGGGCGCAGAGCGAACAGGTACTGCCCAAGAGTACCTTGGGGCAGGCGGTTTCGTATTGCCTCAACCAATGGCCGAAGCTGACGGTGTTCCTGGAGGACGGGCATCTGGAGTTGGACAACAATCGGAGCGAGCGGTCCATCAAGCGGTTCGTGATCGGCCGGAAGAATTTCTTGTTCGCGAACACGCCACGGGGTGCGAGGGCCAGCGCCATCGCGTACAGTCTGGTAGAGACGGCCAAGGAGAACGGCTTGGACCCGTACTTGTACCTGGAGTACCTGTTCGAACGGCTACCCAACATCCAGACTGACGACCAGACGGCGATGAACGACTTGCTGCCGTGGTCCGACCACCTGCCAGACGGCATCCGCAGACGGACGAAAAAAAGCATAGTATGCACAACTGCCCCGCCGGCTTCCCGGCGGGGTTTGTCGTCATGTACGACTTTGATGCAGCGATGGCGGGAATGCAAGGTGGGCGGGATTTGACGCTCACGTTGTAATCTTTGCGAAGCGGTGTGTCCGGTCGCATGCATCGAAATGGTGCCCATGGCTGAACTCGCCGGCGCGCATCCCGTGACAAACATCAGCGCACACCCGTGACAGCGAGGAGGGGCATAGGTGTCGAGGTACGTCCGAATTGCGCTCATTCAAGCGAAGCACGAGCTTCCAGGCGATCGAAGCGTGGAGGAGCACAAAAAGGCGGCTATTGAAAAGCACGTGGCGATGATCGAGGAGGCTGCCGCGGAGGGAGCCGAGATCGCGTGTCTGCAGGAGTTGTTTTTGCTCCGTACTTCTGCGCGGAACAGTCGCCGAAGTGGTATCGGGCTGCCGAACCTGTGCCAGGCGGACCCACGGTTCAATGGATGCAGGAGGTGGCCAAGCGGCACGAGATGGTGCTCGTGGTTCCGCTATACGAGGAAGCGATGCCTGGGGTCTACTACAATACCGCGGCCGTGATCGACGCAGATGGGACTTATTTGGGGAAATACAGGAAGCACCACATTCCACACGTGCAGGCTGGCGAACGTCCGGAAACGGGGTTTTGGGAAAAGTATTACTTCAAGCCTGGCACTGGAGGCTATCCTGTTTTCGACACGCGGTACGGGAAGGTGGGCGTGTACATCTGTTACGACCGTCATTTCCCGGAAGGGGCCCGCATTCTCGGTCTCAACGGTGCCGAAATTGTGTTCAACCCGTCCGCAACGGTCGCAGGGCTGTCGGAATACCTTTGGAAGTTGGAGCAGCCTGCGCACGCGGTGGCAAACGGCTACTATGTGGGTGCCATCAATCGCGTAGGCTGGGAACCGCCGTGGAACATGGGGGAGTTTTACGGGCAGTCGTATCTCGTCGATCCCCGGGGAAATTTCGTGAAGGTGGCTGCTCGAGATCGGAATGAGGTGGTCATTGCGGATATGGACCGAGAGGTCATTCGCGAGGTCCGCGAGACTTGGCAATTCTACCGGGATCGCAGGCCGGAGACGTATGGTACACTGGTCTCAACCTGATTCACCCAAGGACGCGAAAGAGGGATGCCCATGGCGGTCGACAAGGGGTTGGTTGGCGCGGGTGCGTCGGCATGGCTTGAGAAGGACAGGCGGTACGTGTGGCACGGAATGGTGACGCACGAGGCGGCGAGGCATCCGATGGCGGTGGTGGGCGGCGAGGGCGCGTACGTTCTCGACGCCGAGGGGCGCCGCTACCTGGACGCGATGTCGGGGCTATGGTGTGTCAATCTGGGCTATTCGCGAAAAGAACTCGCAGAAGCGGCCTACCGTCAGATGACGGAGATGCCGTATTATCCGCTGACCCACACGCACATGCCCGCCATCGAGTTGGCGGAGCGGCTTTCCACGTGGCTTGGGGCCGAGTACCGCATCTTCTTCTCCAACAGCGGCTCCGAGGCGAACGAGGTGGCTTTCAAAATTGCGCGGCAGTACCATGCCCAACGAGGCGAGCCTCATCGATGGAAGGTGGTCTCCCGGTACCGCGCGTACCACGGGAACACGATGGGGGCACTCGCCGCGTCGGGGCAGTTTGACCGCAAGTTTCGCTACGAGCCACTCGCGCCTGGCTTCGTCCACGTTCCGCCGCCGGATTGCTACCGCTGCCCGTTTGGGAAGGAGCCGTCGACGTGTGCGATGGAGTGCGCGCAATACGTGGACGACGTGATGCGTTGGGAAGTGGACGAGACGGTCGCGGCCGTGATCGCCGAGCCCGTCATCACGGGCGGCGGTGTCCTGGTTCCGCCCGACGGGTACTTGCCCAAACTGCGCGAGATCTGCGATCGGCACGGCGCGCTGCTCATCGTGGACGAGGTGATCTGCGGCTTTGGGCGGACGGGCGCGCCGTTTGGGCATCAGCGCTATGACGTGCGCCCCGACATCGTCACCATGGCCAAGGGGATCACGAGCGGTTATCTCCCGCTCGCGGCGACGGCGGTTCGGGCGGAATTATTCGAGGAGGCGTTCGCGAGGGACGAGGCGTACACGCATCTTCGCCACGTGAACACCTTTGGCGGCCATCCGGCCTCCTGTGCGGTGGGCCTCGCGACGCTCGATATCATGGAGCGAGAGAATATGGTCGATCGCGCTCGAATCCTCGGGGATCTGCTCGCGGCGGAACTGAAACGCCTGCAGGGCCTGCCCCACGTGGGCGACATCCGAACGTTTGGCCTGTTGGCGGGGGTGGAGTTGGTGGAAGATGCCGCGACGCGTGCGCCGCTTGCGCCAGAACTCGTCGGGCGCGTGGTCGCGGCCTGTCGGCAGCGCGGCGTGATCGTCGGGAAAAACGGAGACACCACGCCGGGCGGCAACAACGTCGTCACGCTGTGTCCGCCCTTCGTGGTCTCCGAGGCCGAGGTGCAGCGCATCGTCGACGTACTGGGCGAAGCCATCCTGGCCCTTTCGTGATCTGCGGGCATCGCCGACGCTCCCTCTCCGCCGCTCGACGCCCGAGGAGGGGGAGCGCCTTCTGGCATCACGCGCCGGCCTCGAGCTGGGCGAGCGAGGTGGGCGAGTTCTCGCCCGCGTGCACGGGTTGCCTCAGCGACGGCAGCTGTGCGTAAACCGCTTCGAGCATGCGCCCCACCCGATCCGCCATCACCTTGGGCGAGTAGGGCATCCCCTGCTGCAACCACCACTCCACCGTTCCCACGTAGGCGTGCACCACGAACTGAAGGATGGCATCCTCTTCGGGCAGGGGATGGCGCCCTACGACTTTGCGAATCTCCTCTCGGAATGAGGTCATACAGGATTCCACATATCGCCGGCGAAAGTACGGAGCGCCAGCCTGCGTGAGCATGGTGCCAAAGAAGTCGTACCGATCCGCTAGGTACTGAAAGCACTGCTCAGTGGCGGGAACCCAGTCGAGATCGCACACGCATTGGCCAAACTCGTCCATCTCGCGGATGGCGTCTTCGATGACGCGATCCAACAGGTCGTATTTATCGAGAAAATGCAGATAGAAGGTTTTTCGGCTCACATTGGCGCGGTCGGTGATGTCCTGAACCGTGATGTGATCGAAATCCTTCTCCTTCATGAGCGCCACGAACGCATCGCGAATGGCCTGGCGCGATTTCACCACACGGCGGTCCATCGGGAAACTCGATGCCTCCTCAGTGCATGCATGATGGGCATTCGCAAAACACAGCGTCGGATTCGAAACAACGTTGTCGCGAGTGTGTACTAATGCGCAGCGCGACTCGATGTGTCCATCGCGCAAAGCCCGGCTTGCGCTACAATAGTACACGATTGCAGCTTACTACATCCATGTGTAATAGGGAAGCGAGGAGGTCTTCACGTGAAGGCACAGGCTCGCGGTGTGTTGAGCAAGGAAAGCCCATTTCACGCCATCGAGATTGAGCGTCGCGAACTTCAGCCCGACGACGTGCTGATTGAAATTCACTACTGCGGCATTTGCCACTCGGACATTCACTCGGCCCGCGGTGAGTGGGGCGAGGTGCGCTATCCATTCGTCCCCGGACACGAGATCACCGGCGTCGTGTCGCGAGTCGGCAGCCGCGTGACCAAGTTCAAGCCGGGCGATCGCGTCGGCGTCGGCTGCATGGTCGACTCGTGCGGTGAATGCGAGAACTGCAAGCGCGGCGACGAGCAGTACTGCGTGAAAGGCAACATCCAGACGTACGGCAGCGTCGACCGCTACGGGCAGTACACCATGGGCGGGTACTCCACGCACATCGTCGTGAAGGAGGACTTCGTCCTTCGTATCCCGGACGCACTCCCTCTCGACAAGGCCGCTCCGCTTTTGTGCGCGGGCATCACGACGTACTCGCCGCTGCGCCACTGGCAGGCGGGGCCCGGCAAAGAAGTCGCCGTCGTCGGCCTCGGTGGGCTGGGGCACATGGCCGTGAAGCTCGCGAAGGCCATGGGAGCCGAAGTCACGGTACTGTCCCAGTCGCTGCGCAAGAAGGAAGATGGGCTGCGCCTCGGGGCGAAGGCGTACTACGCGACGAGCGATCCCGAGACGTTCCGCCAACTCGCCGGCCGGTTTGATCTCATCATCAACACGGTCTCGGCGAAGATCCCCATCACGGCGTATCTGGGCCTTCTGAAGACAGACGGTGCGCTGGTCAATGTCGGTGCGCCGCCGGAGCCGCTGGAGGTGAACGCGTTTGCGCTTATCACGCAGCGCCGGACGTTTGCGGGCTCCTGCATCGGCGGCATCCGCGAGACGCAGGAGATGCTCGACTTCTGCGCGGAACGCGGGGTGACGCCCGAAATTGAAATCATCTCGGCCGACGAGATCGACGCGGCCTGGGAGCGCGTGCTGAAATCGGACGTACGGTATCGATTCGTGATCGATATCAGCACGATGCGCAAGTGATGTCACTCGCCGACTGGCCCATCCGCCGGTCGCGCGATACAATGGACGCGGAAGATGAGAGAACGGAGGCTGTACTGGGCCTCCGTTTTCTCTCGTTTCTCGAGGGAGTGACGAGATTGACCCGTCAGGAAAGCCCATATAGATGGGTGGTGTTCTTCACCGCGCTCGCGGCGTATTACCTCATCGTTAGCCAGCGCACGGCCCCGGGACTGGTGACCAACCAGTGGATGAACCAGTTTCACATTTCGGCGGGCGCGCTTGGCCTGCTGGACAGCATGCAATTTCTGGCGTACGCCATCCTCCAGGTGCCAGTCGGCATCTTGGCGGATCGGTTTGGGCCGAATCGCTTTTTGATCTTCGGGGCCCTGACAAACGCCTTCGGCACGCTGCTCACGGGCGTCGCCACGCACGCCTGGGTGCTCTTGGTGGCCCGCTTCCTTGTGGGTGTGGGAGATGCCACCATCTTCGTCAACCTGGTCGCCGTCATCAACGAGTGGTTCCGAGCCCAAGAGTTCGTCGCGCTGCTCGGTGTCATCGGCGTCGCGGCTGGCTTCGGTTCTTTGACCGCGACCGTGCCGTACGCGCTCTTGATCCGCGCGTGGGGGTGGCGCAGCCTGTTTGTGGGCGTGAGCTTGGTTCTCTTTGGGCTCTGTGCGGCGCTGTATGAGGTCCTCGTGCGGCGGCCGAGGCGGATGTTTGCCGGGGAGATTCAGCGGGCGGGCGAGCCGGTGCGGCCCGCGAGCGTCGGTGAGGCCATCCGACAAACCTTCACTTCGCGGCAGGCCTACGCGCTCGCCATGTGTCACTTTGGCCTCGTCGGCACGTACGTGGGCTTCATGGGATCGTGGGGCGTGGCCTACTTCATGCAGGTGTTTCACATGGCGAGATCGGCGGCGAGCGCCATGATCATGGTGGGGCTTGTGGGCGCCATGGTCGGTGGGCCGCTCACCAGTTGGCTCGCCAGCCGATTTGGCCAGGTGAAGCGGCTCTACGCGCTCGTGCACGCCGTCACGTTCCTGAGCTGGCTCGCGTGGTTTGCCATGGGCATGCGCCCATGGTTTGCCCTTGTGCCCGTCCTGCTCGCCCTGATTGGCTTTGGCAACGGCGGCAGTTCGCTGACGTTCGCCATCGTCCGGCAGACGTTTCCCGTCGAGCGCGTCGGCGTGGTATCCGGCTTTGCCAACATGGGCGGGTTTGTGAGCGCCGTGCTCCTGCCCTCACTGTTCGGCGCGGCCCTCGACCAGTTTCCGGGCGATCGCGCCCTCGGGTTTCACGTGGGCCTGCTCATCCCTGTGCTGTTCACGGCCATCGGCGTGACCGGAGCCCTCCTGGCGCGTGACGTGAAGCGCCCCGCGGCGGTGACGGTGCAGGA
This sequence comes from Alicyclobacillus acidocaldarius subsp. acidocaldarius Tc-4-1, assembly GCF_000219875.1. Taxonomy (NCBI): domain Bacteria; kingdom Bacillati; phylum Bacillota; class Bacilli; order Caryophanales; family Alicyclobacillaceae; genus Alicyclobacillus; species Alicyclobacillus acidocaldarius. Next base: position 2,823,801 of record NC_017167.1, on the reverse strand, counting down.
GACGGTGTGAGCGCGACGGCGCAGGTCGCGCCCGCGGAGGACAGCTGCACAGCGCGCTTTCGGCTGTGCCGTGCGCTCCACCGGCGCACCGCGCCGCGTTCTACCGCACCGGGTGATACGCGAGGTTTTGCACAAACGCGCGCATTCGCCGGAGCGCCTCTTCAATCAGCTCCACGGAGGTGGCGTAGGAACAGCGGACAAACCCCTCGCCGGGATCGCCAAAGACATTCCCGGGGACCACGGCCACGCCCTGCTCCAGAAGCAGGCGCTCAGCAAACTGCTCCGAGCTGAGCCCGGTGGGGCGGATGTCGGGGAACGCGTAGAACGCGCCGCGCGGCTCGTGGCACGGAAGCCCAATCTCGTTCAGACCCGCCACAATGAGTTTTCTCCGCCTGTCATAGCTCTCCACCATGCGATCCCGCTCGTCGTCTCCGTTTCGCAGCGCCTCGAGCGCGGCCCGCTGCGCCATGTGGGGCGCGCACATGATGGTGTACTGGTGAATCTTGAGCATGGCCGAGATGATGGGCTCTGGTCCGGCCGCGTAGCCGATGCGCCAGCCCGTCATGGCGTACGCCTTGGACATGCCGCTCACCACCACGGTCCGCTCGCGCATCCCGGGGATGGCGGCGATGCTCACGTGCTGGCTGCCATACGTTAGCTCCGCGTAGATCTCGTCGGACACCACAAACAGGTCGTGGCGCAGGACCACGTCCGCGATGGCCTGGAGGTCCTCCTTGTCCATCACGGCGCCGGTCGGATTGTTCGGGAAGCACAGGACGAGCACCTTGCTGCGCGGGGTGATGGCTCGTTCCAACGCGTCCGCGGTGAGGCGAAATCCGTGCTCCGCGTAGGTGGGCAGTTCCACCACATCCGCGCCCGCGAGCAGCGCGCACGGCTTGTAGCTCACATACGTTGGCACGGGGATGAGGACTTCGTCGCCCGGACACACCAGCGCGCGAAGCGCGAGATCAATGGCCTCGCTGCCCCCAACGGTGACGAGAATTTCGTGAGACGGATCGTACGTCAGGCCAAACTTGGTGAGGTATTTCGCAATCTCCACGCACAGTTCAGGGAGCCCCCTGTTGGGGGTGTACGTGGTGTAACCCTGTTCCAGCGAATACATGCACGCCTCGCGGACGTGCCAAGGCGTCACAAAATCGGGCTCGCCGACGCCGAGCGAAATGACGTCCTGCATCTGGCTGGCGAGATCGAAGAAGCGGCGGATGCCGGACGGGGGGAGGTTGCGAACGACGGGCGACAAACGGTCATACAGCGTGTTCATGGCGTGATCATCAGTCGCCTTTCTCCATCTGTATCGTCGTAGATGACGCCATCCGATTTATACGTCTTGAGCAGAAAGTGCGTCGCTGTGGACGTCACGTTTTCGAGCGTCGCCAGTTTCTCGGAAACGAACCGGGACACCTCCCGGAGGTCTCTCCCGACGACCGTCACCTGAAGGTCGTAACCCCCTGACATGAGGGAGACGGATTTCACCTCGTCGAACCGGTAGATCTTGCGCGCGATGGCGTCAAAGCCGACCTCCCGCTGCGGGAGCACCTTGACGTCGATCACGGCCGTCACCTGGTTGACAGGGAGCTTATCCCAGTTGACGACAGCCGAGTAGCGCAGGATGACCTTTTCCTGCTCCAACTCTCGGATGGTGTTTTCGATCACGTCCGGCGTCTCGCCGAGCATGCGCGCGATGGTTTCAGGGCTGAGTTTCGCGTTTTCGTGAAGGAGATCGCAAATCTTCAAGCGCAGCGCGTCGTTCATGAAAATCCCCTCTGAGGCCGCGACGGGGCCGACATTTGCATGTGGCTCTCATTGTAACACAGTTTCGCCACATGTGCCGGAAGATTTCGATGCACGAGCGCTGGATTGAAATCGATGAAAAATCCTTTGCGACATGCCAAAATACATGGTACAATAGAGGAAAGTTATGAATCCTGTAGGAGTGATAGGATGCCGAAGACGGTGGAGACCAGCCTGGGTAAGGTGCAGATCGCGGAAGAAGTCGTCGCCAAGATCGCCGGCATGGCCGCGCTGGAGTGCCCCGGGTTGGCCGGCATGGCCCCGCGCCGCCAGGTGATGGATCGGCTGAACGAGGTGCTGAGGCGCGAGAATCTGGAGCGCGGTGTCGATGTCCAAATTGGTCCGAATGGCGATGACGTCAAGGTTGGTCTGTACATCATCGTGCAGTACGGCGTAAATATCTATGATACTGCGGTGAACGTGCAGGAGCGAGTGGCGGACGCGCTCAATCGGTACATTGGCATGGACAACACGCAGATCCATGTATACGTTCAAGGCGTCGACTTCGGCGATGCCAACCGTTGATAGAAGCACGAAGACACGAAGACACGAAGACGAAAGACGCCGCCGAGCCTGTGCTCGGCGGCTTTTTTGATCACATGCCGTCGCGAGGGCGCCTGCGACTGGCCAATTGAGCCAGCAGCCGCTCCGCAATCCCGGCGATGGTGCCTTCTTGCTCCCAAAGGCGCCCGAACCAATAGAACAGGGCTGCCAACACGGCGAGCAACACCATCCGCCAGAATCCGACAATCATCCAGACCACCCACACGGCGACGCCCAATATGAGGCCATGATAGCGATGTGGCAGGTTCACGAACCATTCCCAAGCGCCTCGCAGGGTCTCACGCACCGGTACCACTCCAAACGCGCATGGCTCGATTGCTGTCGCCGAGTTCTGTGACCTGGACGAGGACGCGCTCGACAGGGACGTGCGTCGTCTCTTCCAGGTACGACTTGACTGCGTTCTGCGCTTCCTTGGCGAGCGCGGCGATGTCGATGTCGGGCAACACGCGCATGCGCAGCGTCAGAATCAGTCCTCCCTGGCCCTGGCGCACGACCGTCTCGAAAGAAGCCATGCCTCTGAGTTGCGATCCGCGCCGGTTGGCCAACTGCACGATGGTGTCATAGGCAATGCGGATGGGGCCGTGATCGCCCGAAACCATCACAGAGTCCAGTTTCGGATCCCGCCGCCGCCGCCGGAAGAACAGGAACCGGATGGCGATGAGGGCGGTCACGCCGCCCACGACCATCGTCACGGTGTTGTACGGCTGTCGAGTAAGCTCCATTTGAGCCCAGCCAATGGGGACGGCCGCGCCGATGAGCACCACGGCGACGCCAAGAATCAAGGCCACGACGGATAGGATGAACAAAAGCAAGCGGTCAAACCAGTTCACCTTCATGCCCCCTTACGCGTCATCACGCGTCAATCGCGCAACTGGTCCTTAGCTTTGTCAGATGCTCGATCCACCGCATCCTTTGCGACGTTGGCGCCACGCTCCACGGCTTCCTTGGCTTGCTCCAACCCGCGCTGGACGGCGTCCTTCGCCGATTCCACGCCTTCCTTCACCGTCTGCTTCGCGTCCTCCACGCGCGCCTCCGAAGGGGTAACTTCCGCGTTCGAAGTCACTTTGTCTTTCACCTGTTCGACCGTGTTCTTCGTCGCTTCGGCGGCCTTCTGTGCCGCGTCCTTGGTGGCTTCCGCGGCCCGATTCGCCGCGTCCTTCACCGTTTCGGCGCCTTGTTGAGCCGCGTCTTTAGACGCTTGGTAAGCGGACTGCGCCGCGTCCTTCACGGCCTCCACGCCCTGCTGCGCCTTTTCGGCTGCGGCGTCCACGACCTGCTGGGTCTTTTCCTTCGCCGTTCCGATGGCCTCCGCGGCCGCGTCCTTCGTCGCCTGTGCGGCGGACTGAACCTTGTTTTTCGCCGTGTCGTAGCCCTGCTTCACTAGATCCGTTCCTTGTTGAATCAGATTGGATACTTTGCCCGGCAAGCCAAACCCCTCGCTTTCATCGTCTTCCTCACGAAGCGACAATCCCACGACGTGCACGTGAACTGCGGCTACGCGGAGACCGGTATACTGCTCGACCGACGCCTGCACGTGCTCCTGAATTTGAGCTGCGACGTCGGGAATGCGGACGCCGTAGCGCAGCACGACTTGCACGGTGAGGGTGCACGCCTGCGATTCGTTCGAAAACTCGACCTTGACCCCCCGCGTGAGGTTGCGACGGCCCGTGATCTGCTCAGCGAGGCCGCTCACGGCCGAGCCGCCCGTTTTGGCCACGCCGTCAATCTCCGAGAGCGCGACGCCTGCAATGGTCTGAATCACGTCCTCTGCAATGTGAATCGTGCCGCTTTCCGCCAGGGTGTACTCCAAGTTGGCCATGCGCCTCTTCCCCTTTCACGAATGAGAATCTCGCGACATCCGTCTCCGTCAGACCAGCGACTCGGTCAGGTTGGCCGCAGGGAAGTCGGCCCGCCCTCCTTTCGAGGAGCTTTGTTTGTGTGCAATCTTATCAAATAATATTTAAAAAGGCAATAATAAAATAAAATATATTTTTCATGTATTAATATACATGTAATGTAAATTCATATTTTTGCTTCTTTGCTGCTTGCTGACGAGATCCATCATGGGTCAGCTGAACGCATTCGTGGTGTGTTGAATCCAAGGGAGTTTTCGCGATTGAGAACGTTCCTGGGGCTGTTCTGGATGTCGTTGTAGTTCTGGATGGCTGCGCAGTTCGAGGAAGTCAGGCTCCCGCGCCGTCCGCGGGACTTGTGACTCATCGCGCCGCGGGGTTCGGATGCCCTACAGGCTTTGGTATTTTGTCACCATCATAGCCCATTGAGCAGGCCAGGACAAGCTTTCCTGTCGAACACGCATGAAATAGGTCGACTGCGCACGAACGTTGCAGCGAGTGAGTGCTGCGTGATCGCCCAAGTGAAGGTTTAGATACCTTACAGGGGTGTGGTATACAATACAGATTGAGAAGACGAATGCCGTTCGCGCGGCGGTTCTGCTCCGGAGGGGGAAACGTGGAAGAATCGCATGAACACACGCACAGCTATGGACCCATGAAGGCGGACTTGAGCCGGCGCCTCCGCCGAATCGAGGGCCAAGTGCGCGGATTGCAGAAAATGGTGGAGGAAGATCGCTACTGCGTGGATATTCTCGTCCAGATCGCCGCCGTGAAGAGTGCCCTGCATCAGGTGGGACTGTCGATCCTGGAGTCTCACACACGGGGCTGCGTGGCGGAGGCATTGCAGCAGCGGGATCGCGAACAGGAGAAAGTGGACGAGCTGATTCAGGTGCTTCGACAGTTCACGAAGCTGTGACTGTACCTGGGAGCATGCGCTTCGGAGAGGGGGTGAGACCATGGTTATCACGACGATTCGCGTCAAGGGTATGACTTGTGACGGCTGCGTTCGCTCGGTTACACGCGCGCTTTCCGCCGTCGAAGGCGTCTCCCATGTGGACGTCAGCCTTGAAAAGGGAGAAGCTGTCGTGACCCACGCCGATTCCACACCGGTTTCTGCCATTCGAACTGCCGTCGAAGAGGCTGGCTATGATGTGGAATAGGGCTTTGTTCTTCCAACAGCCCCGCCAGGGATCCACTCCTTGGCCGAGATCGATCTCATCTTCCTCTTGCGGTAGACGGAGGATCTGACTCCGATTAGAATAGGGAGAGATGAGCCGCCGCGCGCGGCCGCAACGGGGAGGCGGGGGGCATGAAGCCATTTCTAAAGTGGGCGGGAGGCAAGTACCGCCTTCTGCCATACATTCAGCGCGCGCTGCCACCTGGCCGGAGGTTGATAGAGCCGTTTGTTGGCTCTGGGGCTGTATTTCTGAACACGAGCTATGACGCCTACGTGCTGTCGGATATCAACGCGGACGTGATCGCCGTGTACCGCGTGTTGAGTGTGTGCGGCGAGGCGTTCATCGAGGACTGCAGGCGACTGTTTGTTCCGGAGAACAACAGTCCCGAGGCGTACTATGCGCTCAGGGAGGAGTTCAACGCCTCTCGTGATCCGGTGCGCCGCGCCGCCCTGTTTGTCTACCTGAATCGCCACGGGTACAACGGGCTTTGTAGGTACAATGCGGAAGGGCGCTTCAACGTGCCGTTTGGAAAGTACCGGCGACCGTACTTTCCCGAACGCGAGATGCGATATTTTCGCGAGAAAGCGAGGCGCGCGGAGTTCCTTTGCGGCGATTTTCGCGCGGTAATGCGCATGGCCGAACCCGGTGATGTGGTTTATTGCGATCCGCCGTATGTCCCGCTGTCAAAGACAGCAAATTTTCGCCAGTACGCGGCACAGGGCTTCGGAGAAGGCGAACAGCGCGATCTCGCCCGGATTGCGGAGGAACTTGCCGATCGTGGGATCCCGGTGCTTATCTCCAACCACCTGACGCCTTTCACAGAGCGAGCGTACCACCGTGCAGAGTGCTGTCAGCTTCAGGTCCGCCGGGCCATCAGCTGTCAGGGGGCTCGGCGCGGCTACGCACCCGAAGTTCTCGCGCTGTTCACGCCGAGATCGCCTTGAACCTGCGGCTTCACTCGGGCGTCCATGACCGTTGGAATGGGCGGCGTCTGCGAGGCGCCTGCACAGGAGGGATGCGCATGTCCACCGCGCGCGTGAGTACGCGGCGCATACGTCCGATGGTCAGCAAGGTCCCTGAGATCACCGTGTGGTTCTGGATTGTGAAGCTCCTCACGACGGCGATGGGAGAAGCGACTTCGGACTTCTTGGTCCTACACCTCAACAAGTACTTGGCGGTGCTGCTCGGCGCCGTCGCATTTGGGGGTGCCTTTTGGTTTCAATACCGCGCCAAGCGATATATCCCTTACATTTATTGGAGTTTCGTGACGATGGTGGCGGTGTTTGGAACCATGGTCGCCGACGCTATCCACATCGTCCTTGGGGTACCGTACTGGGCTTCGACTTCTGCCTTTGCCATATTCCTGGCCGCGGTGTTCATCACCTGGTATCGAACGGAACGCACGCTCGACATTCACAGCATCGTGACACGGCGGCGAGAGCTGTTCTACTGGGCTGCAGTTCTTGCCACCTTCGCCATGGGAACGGCGTGCGGGGATATGACGGCGACGACGCTTCACCTCGGGTACTTCGCCTCTGGCATTCTGTTCATCGTGCTGTTCGGCGCGCCCTTCGTGCTGAAGCGCTGGGCGGGTATGAATGAGATCTTCGCGTTTTGGTTCTCCTATGTTATGACGAGGCCGCTTGGCGCTTCCCTCGCGGACTGGCTGGGCGTCGAGAAAGCATACGGGGGGCTTGGGTTTGGCCGAGGGGCCGTTGCGCTTGTCACGACTGTCGTTATCGTCGTCCTTGTCGCGTACCTCACAATCACGTCGAAAGATCGCTCGAACGAATCCCTCGTGTCGAATTTGTAACAATTGCACAAAGGTCACCGTTTCGCCGCCTGTGTGAGATAACTTCCATTGATTCGCGTGTCGGCACTCGATACACTAGGCGTGTGATCCAAAAGGCCTCGTATAATGCCGGGAATATGGCTCGGCAGTCTCTACCAAGCGACCGAAAATCGCTTGCGCTACGAGGCCGTTGTCATAGAGCGGTGCCGCGCCTGGCTACCCCTGTGAGAATCGAGTCCATCGCTCGCTGTGGGAGTGGCGTGCCCGATCTCCCCGTCAACGGCCTCATGGCGAGACGAACCTTTAGGTCCGGTCGCCCGAGGTCTTTTGTTTTCATCATCCAAATAGAGGGGGAGTTCGGCCCATGGCCACCGCGGACGAGCTTCGTCATACGGCACAGGTCGACGAGGCGTTTCGGCTTGAGACGGAGGGCAACGGCATCATCGCGGAGCACCGCCGGCATGGAATGCCTCGAGAATTATTCTATGTGTGGTTTGCTGCAGTTCTGACCTTCACCGGTGTCGTGACTGGGCAGCTCTTCACCGGTGTCTTCGGACTCAATGTGTGGGAGAGCTTGCTCATTGTCCTGTTGTGCTCCATCTCCTTTGCGGCGCTCGGGCTTTACGTGGCGACGGGGCCGCGCGCGGGCACCGTCACTCTCACCATCTCCCGCGCCGCGTTCGGCGTGCACGGCGGCAAAATTCCCGCGTTTTTCAGCTGGTTCACTGCCGTCGGCTGGGAGAGCGTGACCATGGTGCTCACGGTCTGGGCGATGTTGAGCCTTGCGCAGTACGTTGGCCTGCCTTCGACAGGCGTTGGGCCGACGCTCGTTGCGCTGGTCATCACCCTGTTCCTGACCTACCTCGTTCCAATTCTGGGCCACGCGACGCTCGTCGTCATGCAGCGCGTCCTTGCCATCGTTCTTGCGGCGTGCACGGTGCTCGTGCTCTTCGCTGTGCTGCCCGACGTCAAATGGAATTTCAACCCGCCTGCGAGCGCGCTTGCTGCGCACGGTGTGTTCCCGACCTTCCTGCTCGCGCTCTCCGTCGGGTTGGCGAGCACGTTCTACGGTTGGGCGAACTTCGCGGCTGACTATTCTCGCTACTTGCCAAAGGAGACCAAGACGAGCCGCATGGTCTGGGCGACGTTCCTTGGGGGCGGCCTCGCGAACTTCATCATGATGGGGCTCGGGGTTGTGCTGGGAACCGTCATCAGTGCCAAGGCGTTCTCCGCCAACCCCGTGATGGCCATCGCGAAGGCCATTCCCGAGTGGGCGGCCATCCCGTTTCTCATCGTTGTAGTGCTCGGCGACATCTGCGCGAACTACCTGAACGCTTACAGCTCCGGCATGAGCTTCTTGTCGATGGGCATCCGGCTGAAGCGTCACTTTGCGGTCGCATTGGACGGCGCCATCTGCACGGCCATTGGCATCTACGCGCTGTTCTTCTCCAACAACTTCGTCGACTTCTTTGAGAACTTCCTGGATCTCATGATCACGGTCATGGGACCCTGGGCGGCGATTTACATCGTCCATCACTTCGCCGTTCGCGGCCGTTATGCGGCGGACGATCTCGTCGACGCTTCTCCGACATCCGCGTACTGGTATAACGGCGGCTTCAATTGGCGCGCGATTGTCGCGTTCGTGGTCGGTGCGGTTGCGACGTTCCTGTCTGTGAACAGTGCGCTGTGGCAGAGCCCGCTGACTAATGCGTGGTTTGGGGGAGCCGATGTCTCGGCTTACGCGGCGCCCATTGTCACCGGCCTCGTATACCTCCTCCTGATCGCGCCTCGGCGTGAACGGGTGAAGGCGCCGAAGGCCGAAGTGAAGGCCTCCTAAAGCGGATCTGGTCTCCATCTGGCCGCGCGCCCGAAGGGCGCGCGGCTTTGATTTCACTTTGGTATACCACTTGCTCACCTTGCATACACGTCCTATCATGAAGATGAAATCTGCACAAACGGGAGCTCGGTGTTACCGGGCTGAGAGGGCGGCTAGGGAGCTGCCGACCGTTGAACCTGATCTGGGTAATGCCAGCGTAGGGATCTTATTCATCACGTGCAGAAGGCTCATCGGGAGCCCTCAAGTGTTCGCGAGGCCCATCTGTCAGAATGACCTGACTAGTCGAGAGGACGCGGCCTCGCAGCGCTGTGATTCCCCACATGAGGCACCTCTGCAGGTTCCCCCTCAAGATCAGGCCAATGCGGCGCTCGACCCCGCCCCTCCCGTGAGAGGAGGGCCATGCGAGATGACCACTGGTTTTGACCCCTATTTCCCGTCGAGTAGGAAGGTGTACATTGGGGGGGCGCGTCCCGATCTGCGCGTGCCCATGCGCGAGATCGCCCTGGAAGCGACGAGCTCCTCTGCGGGGCTTCGGCCCAACGATCCTATTCGCGTGTACGACACCAGCGGGCCTTACACGGATCCCGACATCAAGGTCGATCCGCGGCGTGGACTTCCCGCGCTTCGCGCGCGGTGGATCGACGAACGCGCGGACACGGAATGGAAGGAGCCGTCGCGCCCGCTCGAGGCTGATCCGAGCCTGATCCCCTTCGAACGCAGGGTGCGACGCGCCAAGCCGGGACGGATCGTCACGCAGATGCACTACGCAAAGCGAGGCATCGTCACGCCGGAGATGGAATTTGTAGCTATTCGCGAAGGCATGGATCCGGAATTCGTTCGAGACGAGGTGGCGCGCGGGCGGGCGATCATTCCTGCCAATATCAACCACCCTGAACTGGAACCGATGATCATCGGCCGCAAGTTCCACGTGAAGGTGAACGCGAACATCGGCAACTCCATCGTGTCGTCGTCACTGGAGGAAGAGGTGGAGAAGATGCGCTGGGCCATCCTCTGGGGCGCCGACACGGTCATGGATCTTTCGACCGGCCGGCACATTCACGAGACGCGCGAGTGGATTCTGCGAAACTCGCCCGTTCCCATCGGCACAGTGCCTATCTATCAGGCGCTGGAGAAGGTGGGCGGCAGCATCCCGGATCTCTCGTGGGAGGTGTACCGCGACACCCTCATTGAGCAGGCCGAGCAGGGCGTCGACTATTTCACCATTCACGCTGGCGTGCTGCTTCGGTACATCCCGCTCACGGCCAATCGGGTCACGGGCATCGTCTCGCGCGGCGGATCGATCATGGCAGCCTGGTGTTTGGCGCACCACGAGGAGAACTTTCTCTACACGCATTTCGACGAGATCTGCGAGATCTTGGCGGCTTACGATGTGTCTATCTCGCTCGGCGACGGCCTGAGGCCGGGAGCGATTGCGGATGCCAACGACGAGGCTCAGTTCGCCGAACTAGAGACGCTCGGCGAATTGACCAAGCGGGCGTGGGCGCACGATGTGCAGGTTATGATTGAAGGGCCGGGGCACATTCCCATGCACAAGATTGAGGAAAACGTCGTGCGGGAGCGGGAGATCTGCCACGACGCGCCGTTCTACACGCTCGGGCCCATCGTGACAGACATTGCGCCGGGCTACGATCACATCACGTCCGCCATTGGGGCCGCGATGATCGCGTGGCACGGCACGGCCATGCTCTGCTATGTGACGCCCAAGGAGCACCTCGGGCTGCCGAATCGTGACGACGTGAAGGAAGGCTTGATCGCGTATAAAATCGCGGCCCATGCGGCCGACGTGGCCAAGGGCCATCCGCGGGCGCAGCATTGGGACGACGCCTTATCCAAGGCGCGGTTTGAGTTCCGCTGGCGCGATCAGTTTCACCTCGCGCTCGATCCCATTCGCGCAGAGAGCTTCCACGACGAGACGCTTCCTGCCGAACCGGCCAAGACGGCGCACTTCTGTTCTATGTGCGGGCCGAAGTTTTGCAGCATGCGGATCACGCAGGACCTGCGCGCCTATGCGGAAGCGCATGGGCTCACGCCGGACGACGCGATCGCGGTGGGAATGCGCGAGCGCGCAGAAGCTTTCCGGGCGAAGGGAAGGGATGTGTATCGGTGAGCCGCGACAAGCTTCAGGGGGCCGCCGACGATCTCGGCGGAACAAGTAATTCGCTGGGCCGTTGTTCCACCGCTCGAATTCGCTTCAATGGGGCCGCCGACGATCTCGGCGGAACAACCCAGGACGCGGTACTTTCACACCGCCCAGATTGCGCTTCAATGGGGGCGCCGACGATCTCGGCGGAACAACATCAATACCGACCAGTATTCTGTCTACACAAACATGTGGCTTCAATGGGGCCGCCGACGATCTCGGCGGAACAACGCACAGTCAGTTGTGACGACATCACATCAAAGTGGGTGCTTCAATGGGGCCGCCGACGATCTCGGCGGAACAACGGAATTGTCTGCGGGACTTCCTGGGGCATGATCCAGCTTCAATGGGGCCGCCGACGATCTCGGCGGAACAACTCTCGAAATGAAATTGCAAGATTTATTTGCTTGTGGGGCTTCAATGGGGCCGCCGACGATCTCGGCGGAACAACGACACGAGCTATGAGCAGACGCGGTTTGCGGAAGTGGCTTCAATGGGGCCGCCGACGATCTCGGCGGAACAACTTGGCGGGCCACATCAGGGCCTCATCCGGGCTATCGCTTCAATGGGGCCGCCGACGATCTCGGCGGAACAACGCTACGCTTCTGAGCCCGCGTCAGGCGCGGCTTCCCGGGGCAAAAACGCGAACCTCTCCAGAAAGCCCTGTTTTCGCCCGCTTTCCATGCCCCCATCATACCGCCTCATCTCCGAAAAGTCCAGATCTGGCGCGCCTTTTGCGGAAAACGCGAACCCCCAGGGCTTTCGCCATCGATCCAGGTTCGCGCAACGCACCCTTTATGAACTTAGTCTCTTCACCGCCTTCACTGACGATGCCCCCGTGGTGTTGTACAAGGCCGCACCCACACAGGGCCCATCCACGCCAGTTCCCGTGCTCGAAGGCTTCGATGCCCTGTTCGCGATTGCTATCCCGTCAACGGGCGGTTTGAGGCCGCCCTCGGCG